>DAOTYS010000142.1:0-16609 GCA_034434575.1 Thermoflexales bacterium | reverse complement strand
CCGGCAAGCCACGCAAGGTTGCCATCGTCGCCGCCATGCGCAAGCTGCTGACCATCCTCAACGCAATGCTGCGTCATGACAAGCCCTGGGAATCGGTTTTGCACACCAGCTCCGCTTGACAAACAACACAGTTACTTTGTGGTTCAAATGCCTGCGCGCAGATGCTTGACTGCGCGATTGTCGATGGAGAAATGCAGGAAGTCGATCGTTGCGCCGGGGCCGGCCGGGCACTGCGCCACCAGGCCGACTTTCACCGTGTGCGGCACCGGCAGCGCAAACAGACGCGCCATGCGCCAATGCTTGCCGTCGAGCGCATAGTGCAGCGCGAACACGTTGCCCACGCGCGCGATCTGCAACCAGACATCCGGCACGGTGAGGTCCATGCCGTTGGCGTCGTCGGAGACGCCGTTGGTGACCACGCTGACGATGGCCGTGCTGGGCAGGTCAGTGCTTTCGAAGCAGATCTTGGCCCAATGCTGCTGGTCGTAGCGCACCATCAAAGCGCCGGCGTCCCAGGTGGTGGTAAACGTGGGGCGCACATGCGCCTGCGCCACGAAGTCGCCCTGCACAGCCGCCCACAGGAACGGCGCAGAGTCTTTGGTGTGCTGGCCAAGCGGGTCCTGGAAGTAATCGACTTGCGCCGGCACGCTGACCTGCATGCCGCCGTCGGGCGTCGCGCGCCATTGCGCCGGTTCGTTCTGCCAGGTCAGTCCGAGCGATTCAAGCCGGTCGGGCGAGATGCTGTGAAGCAGATTCAAGGTGCGCCTCCTGAGTTGCGTGTGCGTTCAAATGGATATTACGCGACTTTGCACCGCTGTCAATCGAGATCACAGATCACAGACGACAGACGACAGACAACAGACGACAGACAACAGACAACAGACAACAGACAACAGAGACACAAGCGCGCCGGGTTTGCCAGAATATGCAGAAGCAGTAAAACAGAGGCAGCTCATCCTGCAAGGAGAATCGAATGACAAACATCGGCATCATCGGCTGCGGGAACATCGCCCGCTTTCATTACGAGGGATACGCCAAAGCCGGCGCGCGCATCATTCACGTTTGCGACGCGCGCAAGGAAGCGGCAGACGCCGTGGGCGCGCGCTACGGCGCCACGGTCAGCACAGACTGGCGCGCCGTGCTGGACGATCCGCGCGTGCAACTGGTCAGCATCTTGTTGCCGGCTTCGCTGCACAAGGCAGTCAGCCTGGCAGCCATCGCCGCCGGCAAGGGCGTGGTGTGCGAGAAGACGCTGACCGACACGCCGGCGGACTCGGCAGAAGTCGCCCGCGCCGCCGAGCAGGCCGGCGTCTTCTTTGCCACGGCCTACATGAAGCGATTCTTTCCCGCCGCCCAACAGATGAAGGCGTTGCTGGCGGACATGGGGGCGATCACCTCGCTGTACGCGCGCACGTGGCAACCGTTCGATGTGTTGTGGGACACGCCGGCCCCGCCGGAATACACCACTCGCCCCTCCCCCATTGTGCGCAACTATGGCGGCGGCGTGCTGGTGTGCGGCGGCAGCCACATCCTCGACCTGATCCATTGGATCGGCGGACGCCCGATGCAGGTGTGCGGGCAAATGCGCTCGCGGCCCGAGTTCGACTTCGACATTCAGGCCAATGCCATGCTGTGGCTGCCGGAGGGCGGCCTGGTTCACTTCGAGGCGCAGTGGCACCCGCTGCGCTTCGCCGGCTACGAACGCAATGGCTGGGACGAGCGGCTGGAGGTGAACACGCCGGCTGGCCGGCTCGACTTCTACACGGTGAAGTGGGACGCGCCAGAAAAGAACGGCGCGCTGCTGGTGCACCAGGATGCCCGCACCGGCCGGACGATGGAATATCGCTATCCGGCGATCAACCCATTCCACATCGAGATGGCCGAGATGCTGCGGCGCTTCGAGGCCGGCGAGCCGGCCATCCCGTCGGCCTGGGACGGCTATGTGGTGGACGAATTGATCGGCGCGATCACAGCCAGCGCGCAACAGGGCGGGGCAACGCTGCCGATGCGCTGGCAGGATCGACCCTGAGCACTGCGCGACTACGCTGCCGATAGCCAACTGCGCGCGTTGCTTCCTCGAAGCGATACCTGCTGCCGGCGAGATAGTCTTCCCGGATCTCGAAAGCCAGCCATCGCCGGCCCAGCATCTCAGCCGCGAAACCAGTCGTGTTTGAGCCGGCAAAAGGATCCAACACCAGATCGCCCGGATCGGTTAAAAACTCAATGAAAAAGCGCGCAAACCCAACCGGAAAGCGGGCCGGATGGGGCTTGACACCTGCGCGCCAGAAAATTCGGTGAAAATTGGGCGCATGAGCCAATCTGATCGCGCACTCGACATGTTTCTTGAGCGCCACCCCGCCTACCTCGCCACTGCCGCGCTGGATGAACTCCGCGCGGCGGAGTACCGCCGACTCGACGCCGGCGGACATGTGTACCTCGACTACACCGGCGGCAGCCTGTACGCCGATTCGCAACTGCGCGCGCACATGGCCCTGCTGCGCGATGGCGTGTTCGGCAACCCGCACTCTTCCAACCCGACCTCGCGCGCCATGACCGAACTGGATGAGCGCGCGCGCCAGTCTGTGCTGCGCTACTTCAACGCCTCGCCGCAGGAGTACGCCGCTATCTTCACCGCCAACGCCAGCGGCGCGCTGAAGCTGGTGGGCGAGTCGTATCCTTTCTGCGCCGGCGGCAACTTCCTGCTCACCTTTGACAACCACAACTCGGTCAACGGCATCCGCGAATTCGCGCGGGCCAAAGGCGCGCGCATCACCTACCTGCCGGTCGGCCTGCCCGACATGCGCGCCGACGACGCCGCAGTGCTCGACGCGCTGGAACGGTTGAAGTCGGGCGCAGACAATCTGTTCGCCTACCCCGCCCAATCCAACTTCTCCGGCGTGCAGCACCCGCTGGACTGGATCGAACAGGCGCACGCGCGCGGCTGGGATGTGTTGCTCGACGCAGCGGCCTTCACGCCCACCAACCGGCTCGATCTCAGCCAAGTTCACCCCGATTTCGTCTCACTCTCGTTCTACAAGATGTTCGGCTATCCGACGGGTGTGGGCTGCCTGCTGGCGCGGCGCGCGGCGCTGGCCAAACTGCGCCGGCCCTGGTTCGCCGGCGGCACCATCACCGTCGCCTCGGTGCAGGGCGACAAGTATTACCTGGGCGAAGGCGAGATGGCGTTCGAGGACGGCACGCTCAACTACCTGACGCTGCCGGCGGTCGAAATCGGCCTGCGCCACATCGAATCGATTGGCATCGACACCATTCACGAGCGCGTGCGCTGCCTGACCGGCTGGCTGATCGACACCCTGCTGGCATTGCGGCACGCCAACGGCAGGCCGGTGGCGCGATTGTACGGGCCGGCCAGCACCGAGCGGCGCGGGGGCACCGTCACCATCAACTTCTACACGCCAGATGGCCGGGCGATCGATCATCGCATCGTCGAGCAGAAAGCCAACGCAGCCAACATCTCGCTGCGCACCGGCTGCTTTTGCAACCCCGGCGGCGGCGAGATCGCGCTGGGCATCGAGGCGCGCGAGTTGTCGGCGTGCTTCCGTCAGCCGGGGCACGAACAGCGCCTGACGATCGACGACTTCCGGCTGTGCATCGACGGCAAGAGTTCGGGGGCCGTGCGCGTGTCGCTGGGCATTGTCAGCAACTTCGACGACGTGCAGCGCTTCCTGCGCTTTGCAGAGGAGATGCGCGAGGGCGGATAATCGCGGCGCAGACGCGCCGCATGATTCGTCTTTCAGTTCCTTCAGCAGTTCCTCCACATCGCAAGCGACTTCCTCCAACTCGCTGCTGACTATCTTCCACACCACATCGAGGTTGACGCTAAAATAGTGATGAATCAGCCGGTCCCGCACGCCAGCCATGCTTTTCCACGGAACATTCTGACGCCGCTCACTCCGTCGTTACGCCAACAGGAGAGCAATCCATGAACACTATCGACACCATCATCCAGCAGATGTCGCTCGAAGAGAAAGCCGCCCTCTGCACCGGCGAAAGCATGTGGACCACCACGCCGGTGGAACGGCTGGGCGTGCCCCGGCTGACCATGTCTGACGGGCCACACGGCGTGCGCCGCGTGCCCGACAGCCACGCCATTAACGCGCCCAGCCTGCCGGCCACCTGCTTCCCCACCGCCTCATGTCTGGCGTCCACGTGGGATGTGGACCTGATCCGCGCGGTAGGACAGGCGCTGGGCGAGGAAGCCGCTGCGCTGGGGGTGGACGTGCTGCTCGGCCCCGGCGTCAACATGAAACGCACCCCGTTGTGCGGGCGCAACTTCGAGTATTACTCCGAAGACCCCTATCTGGCCGGCCGGATGGCCGTTGCTTTTATCGATGGCTTGCAAAGCAAAGGCGTCGGCGCGTCGCTCAAACACTTCGCCGCCAACAACCAGGAATACCAGCGCTTCAGCATCAACGCCGTCGTGGATGAGCGCGCCTTGCGCGAGATCTACCTGCCGGCCTTCGAGATGGCGGTCACGCAGGCGCGCCCCTGGACGGTGATGTGCGCGTACAACAAACTGAACGGAACCTACTGCTCCGAGCATCATGAATTGCTGGTAGACATCCTCAAGAACGAGTGGGGATTTGAAGGGCTGGTCGTGTCGGACTGGGGCGCGGTGCATGATCGGGTCAAGGCATTGCGGGGCGGTCTCGATCTGGAGATGCCCGGCCCACAGCCGCACCGCACCCAGGCAGTCATCGAAGCGGCGCGCGCCGGCGCGCTGGACGAAGCCGTGTTGGACGAGGCCGCGCGCCGCATTCTGAACATCGTGTTCAAAGCCGCCGCGTCGCGCAAAGGGGGCGCGTTCGACAAGGCGGCCCATCACGCGCTGGCGCGACAGGTCGCCGGCGAAGGCATGGTGCTGCTGAAGAACAACGGCGTGTTGCCGCTGCGACATCCGCGCCGCATTGCCGTGATTGGCCGGGCGGCAAAGGAACCACACTACCAGGGCGGCGGAAGCTCGCACATCAACCCGACGCAGGTGGATATCCCATTGGACGAATTGCAGAAACTGGCCGGCAATTCTCACCTGACCTATTGCGCTGGCTACCCGGCCACGCCGGCCTTCGACCAGGCGCTGATCGACGAGGCTGTCAGCGCGGCCCGGGCGGCGGATGTGGCGCTGATCTATGCGGCCCTGCCCGGCTTCAAAGAATCTGAAGGCTACGACCGGCCCGATCTCGACCTCACGCCGCAACAGGTCGCGCTCATCAAAGCGGTGAGCGCAGCCCAGCCGCAGACGGTGGTCATTCTGAACAACGGCTCAGCCGTGACGATGAGCGAATGGATCGACGGTGTCGCGGCAGTGCTCGAAGCGTGGATGATGGGACAGGCGGGCGGCGGCGCGATCGCCGATGTGCTGTTCGGCGCGGTCAATCCATCCGGCAAACTGGCCGAGACATTCCCGCTCAAGCTGGCCGACACGCCGGCCCACATCAACTTCCCCGGCGAAAACGGCGCAGTGCGCTACGGCGAAGGTCTGTTCATCGGCTATCGCTACTACGACGCCAAAGAGACGCCGGTGCTGTTTCCGTTCGGTCACGGGCTGAGCTACACCACGTTCGCCTACAGCAACCCGCGCCTCTCGGCAAGCGAGATCACCGACCAGGACACACTGACCGTCTGGGTGGACGTGACCAACACCGGCCCCGTGACCGGCAAGGAAGTCGCGCAGGTGTATGTGCACGATCGCCAATCCAGCCTGAGACGGCCCTACAAAGAGCTGAAAGGATTTGCCAAAATCGCCCTGCAACCCGGCGAGACAAAAACGGTAACGATCGCGCTGGACTTTCGCGCGTTCGCCTTCTACCACCCCGGCTACAAGGAATGGATCGCTGAAGACGGCGTGTTCGACATCCTGATCGGTGCGTCGGCGGCGGACATCCGCCTGAGCCAGACAGTGACCCTGCGCGCCACGCGCGACCTGCCCTGCCTGCTGAACCGCGAGTCCACCGTGCGCGAGTGGCTGAACGATCGTCGGGGCCGGCCCGTGTTCGAGCCGGTGTACCAGGCCATGCGCGCGCGCATGGGCGCCACGTTTGGAGCGGACAACGACCCGGAGCACATCGGGATGGACATGATGGATTTCATGATGGAGATGCCGCTGTTGAGCCTGCTCTACTTCCAGCAGAAAGATTTGCCGCAGCCGGCGGACCAACTGGTGGACAATTTGCTGCGCCAGGCGCGCGGCAGCAACCCGACACTCCCAACACTCCCGGAATCTTAAAGATTCCGGGAATGTCAACAGCGACGTCGATAGCGCGCAGCCCACGCGGCGATGCGCTCGGCGATGGCGGTCACAATATCATCCGGCACGCCATTCGGCACGCTGGATTTGGCGCGATAGTCACACGGCTCGTTGACGTAGTCCACCACCTGCCAGATATGCCGCGCATCGAGACAGATTTCGGTGGAGAAGAGGTTCAATCCGCACAGGCCGGCAATCTGTTGGGCCATGCCGCGCAGGATGTCCAATCCCCAGCGCGTCTCTTCGGCCGGCGTGACGGGGATTTGCTCGTGCGTAAGATCGTCGGACCAGCACGGAAAGGCGGCGCCGCAGGCATAGAAAACACGGAACCATGCCCGGCGCCCGCCGAGACAGGCCGGCTCGACCCACGCTGACAGCGCGGTTTCGTCGTTCGGCCAGTCCTGGCGCAGACGCAACACGTCTTCCCACGAGGAAGCCGGCTGCAAGACACCGCTGCCGCCCGAATGCGCGCCTTTGACCGAGAAGCGCGGGCCGAGAGGGGTGAGGTCAGGCTGTACGATGTCCGGCGCGGCGGCAAAGGACGGCAACACGATCATGTGCGGGGCGCGCAAGCCATGCGCAATGCAGGCGTAGTGCATCGCCGGCTTGCTCCAGGCGCGCGACACCAGATCGTAGTCGTTGAGCACGATAGGGATGTTTCGGCGCACGGCGGGAACATGCCGGGCGTAGTCGCCGCCCCAGTCCCACACCCGGTCGATGGCCAGCCGGGCGCGCAGCTCGCCGCTATCGAGCCGGGCCGGCAGGTCGCGCCAGTCTTCGTAATGCAGCGCCACGCAGGACAGACTGCGACGCGAGAAGGCGTCTTGCAGCGTTTCCACCCACGCAGCATCGTGCTCCCACGCCCACAGGATCAGCGCGTCGATCTCCGTGGTCATATCACACTGATTGCACCACGATCAGATCGCGCGAGAATGTGGTCAGGCTTTCGCCGCCGTCTTTGGTCACCAGCACATCGTCTTCGATACGCACGCCACCTTTGCCTTCGATATAAATGCCCGGCTCCACCGTGAAGGTCATGCCCGGCTGCAACACCGTCTTGTTGCCTTTGACGATGTAGGGCGGCTCATGCCCTTCGAGTCCGACTCCGTGGCCAGTGCGATGGATGAAATACTTGCCATAACCGGCTTTCTCGATCACCTCGCGGGCCGCGCGGTCGATGTCCTCGCAGGTGACGCCAGGCCGCACGGCAGCGCGGCCGGCTTCATTGGCCTGTTGGACGACGCTGTAGATGTGCTGCATTTCATCGCCTGGCTCGCCGATGGCTATTGTGCGGGTGATATCGGAACCATAATCATCGACCACGGCGCCGAAGTCAATCACCATCAGATCGCCCTTTTGCACGGTGCGGCTGCCGGCAAAAGCATGGGGGAACGCTGCGCTCAGTCCGGTTTGCACAAGCGGGAAAGACACCATTTCGCGCAGGTTTTGGTTGAGCGAGACGCGCATCAGCAGGCCGGCCACTTCCAGTTCTGTCATGCCGGGCCTGATGTGGGGAACAGCCTCGGCCAGCACGCGCTCGGGTACGCTAACGGCGCGGCGCATACGGGCCACCTCGTCAGCATCCTTGATCATGCGCAACTCGGCCACCAGATGGTCGGCCGGAACCAGCCGGGCGTTGGGGGCGGCGCGGGTCAGCAGTGATGCTTCGAGCATGCGCAACTGGGTTGGCTCCATGCCGATCGTCTTGCCGTCTAGACTCAACTCGCGCGCGGCGCGGGCAAACAACTCGGCCAGATCAGCGCCATCCGGGTAGGCATAGACCTGCCAGTCGATCGGAACCGGGCCTGTCTTGCACTTGCCGACCTCGAACTCCGGCGCGAACAGCGCCGGCTTCTGGTTTCGGTCGGACGGAAAAAGAGCCAGGATCGGGCGTTCGCTCAGGTGGGCGTGGATGCCGGTGAAATAAACCAGATTGGCGCCGGGCATAACGGCAACATAGTCCATGCCGGCGGCCTGTTGCAGCTCGCGAAACCTGCCCAAACGATAGATGCTCATGCGATGAATCTCCTCTTGTCCTCAGTCCCTGGCGTGCGCGCGCCGCGCTGCGTATGCTGCTACAGAGCAGAACACAAGTGAGCGCCACGGAAACCGTTTCCAGTCGTTGCGCTCGAAATGCCGCCTGCCCTTGAATATAATCAGCCATCAACGATTCACATCAGTGAAATGGCTCGCTTCGTCGGCTGGAACCGGACAAGGAGCAAAGCGTCACTCCAGCGCGATGCTGATTCTAGTTCATCTTGTCGCCACAAGCCGGCGCAACGCAGGAGGAAGAGGCAATGAGTGGGAACAAATTCTTCAGCTTTCTCAGTGGCGCTCTGGTTGGCGGTCTGATTGGCGCCGCAGCCAGCCTGCTTTTGGCAGCGAAGCCGGGCAAAGACATGCAGGCGGATATCAAGCGCGAGATTGACAGTGTGCTGGAAGAGGGCCGGCGCGCGGCGGCCACTCGTCGCGCGGAACTGGAGCGCGAGCTTTCAGAGATGCGGGGCGATTTGCCGCTGAGCCATTGAATGTGACCTGGACACCCGAGCAAATCCTGCTGGGCGCAGCAGCGCTGCTGATCCTCAGCGTTATCGCCAGCAAGGCATCCGGGCAACTGGGCGTGCCGGCGCTGGTGCTGTTCCTTGCCATAGGAATGCTGGCCGGCTCGGAGGGGCTGGGCGGCATTTACTTCGACAATGCCCAGATTGCCCAGGCCATCGGTGTCGTTGCGCTCGCGTTCATTCTGTTTTCGGGGGGACTGGATACCCGGTGGCGGGTGGTGCGACCCGTGCTGTGGCCAGGGATGGCCCTGTCGACTGTCGGCGTGGTGCTGACAGCCGTCATCGTCGCCCTGTTCGCCGCGGCCGTTCTGGGGCTGACGCCGCTTGAGGGCATGCTGCTGGGCGCCATCGTCTCCTCGACAGACGCAGCGGCCGTATTTGCCGTCCTGCGCTCCAAAGGGGTGCAACTCAAAGGGTCGCTGGAGCCGCTGCTCGAACTGGAGAGCGGCAGCAACGACCCTATGGCAGTGCTGCTGACCCTGGGCCTGACGCGCCTGCTGATCGCGCCGGACACGTCGCTGCTGGAACTGGCGGGCCTGTTTGTGCAACAGGCCGTGTTTGGGTTGGCCGGCGGTTACCTGTTTGCGCGCCTGGGCGTGTGGGTCATCAATCGCATTCGCCTGAACTATGACGGTCTGTATTCGGTGCTGACCATCGCGGTGGTGCTGCTGAGCTATGCAGCGACGGCCAAGCTCGGCGGGAGCGGCTTCCTGGCCACCTATGTCACCGGCCTGGTGATGGGCCGCTATGATTTCGTGCACAAACGCAGTCTCAGCCGCTTCCATGACGGTCTCGCCTGGCTGATGCAGATCGCCATGTTCCTGACGCTGGGCCTGCTGGTGTTCCCCTCACAACTCCTTTCGGTCGCCGGAGTGGCGCTGCTCACGGCAGCGGTGCTGACACTGGTAGCGCGGCCGATCGCCGTGTTTCTGACACTGCTTCCATTCCGGCTCGGACTGCGCGCCAATCTTCTCGTGTCGTGGGTCGGCCTGCGCGGCGCGACGCCGATCGTGCTGGCGACCTTCCCGCTGCTGGCCGGCGTGCCGAACGCCAATGCCCTGTTCAATATCGTGTTCTTCGTCGTCATCACCTCGGTTCTGGTGCAGGGCACGACCATTCCATTCGTCAGCAAGCTGCTGAATGTGAACAACCCGGCTGCGCCCAGCCGCGACGATCCGCGCGAGACGTGGATAAACGATTTGACCGCGCAGTTGAACGAGGTGCGAGTAGGCCAGGAATCGCCGGCCGCCGGCAGACCGATCGTGGCTCTGGAGTTGCCAGCCAATGCGCTGGTGGTCCTGATCCGGCGCGGCGAAGGGCAGATCATCCCCACCGGCAGCTCCGTGCTCGAAGCCGGCGATCGTCTGATGGTGCTCGCCAACGAGCAGGACCTGGCGGAGACGCGCCGGATCATCGACGGCGCCTCCCGCAATGACGCTTCGTAGGCTCAGGTGTCGCTCAGGTGTGGGACTCCTAAAAGGAGTCCCACACCTCCTGGGATGCTACTCGCTGCGACGGATCGAAATGCGGTACTGCCCCGGCTCCGTGGTGACCGGCGTCACGCCAGAGATAGCAAGCACCACGCGCCGCGCCGCAGCGCTGCGACCCAATTCCAAACGCATAGAGGCTTTGTTTTCGGCAGACAGCTGCGCGCGCTCCAGACGAACCCGCCCATCATTCTGGAAGGTGATGACCTGCACGCGCCATAGTTGCGGCAGCAGGGGCGCCCCATCCACGACATCACGGATGTGGGCAAAGCCCTCGGCGCGCCAGCCACTGGGGGTTGAGGCGTCATCACGGAATCCAATCTGAGGAATGCGGATGTTGTCGATCGCCAGACCCTCGCGGTTGACGCCGGCGTCGCTGACCAGTTCAAACCGCAACTGAATCTTGCGGCCAGCGTAGCGGCTCAAATCGACTCTCTCTTCGACCCATTCCGGCGAATCGGTCTGGCCGGAAGCGCCGGTGTAGCCGCACCCCAGGTTGGCGCCGTTCGGGTTTGAGCGGGTGCACGAGGTGGTGGTCTGAACGGCCCACGTCCTGCCGCCATCGGCGGACACGCTGACATAGGCATAGTCGTAATCCCGCTCGATGCGGTACCAGGCGCGAAAGTGCAGTGTGGCTTGCTTGACGCCGGTCAGGTCAACATCGCGGGTCAGGCGCGGATTGCTGGCGTCGGCCCGGTTCGACCACCAGAAGGCGCCCTGGGCGTTTCGCGTTGGCAGGAGCAGCACGGCGTTCGATCCGCTGAACTCTATCTGCACCGGCGTGTTGCTGCGCAACTCATAATAGTGTGTCCCAAATTGATTGACCTCGGCGTTTCGCTCATAGGGGAGATCAGCCGTATTCAAGTCGGCCTGAATGGACATGGGCGGGACATCGGTGTCGGCGTAGTTGAAGCGGTTTGTGGCATCACCGTTGGCCTGCTGGCGGCCCAGATAGTTGGCTGCCACAAAGTCGGCGAACAAGTCGGCGAAGTCATAGGGCCTTCTCGTGTCGGGGTTGAGAACGCCCTGCTCAGCCAGCGCGCGCATGACGCCGGGGATGCTGCGCTCCGGCGCGCGCGCCAGACCTCTGACCACCGTTTCGCCAAAGCGGTCGTACAGATACGCCCAGAAGAGGTAAGCGCCGCCGTAGTGGGCGCTGTTCTCGCCGGCGCTGGTCTCCGACCACGTGTTGAGCTGAGTCTCCGGGCTGTTGGCAAACGAATAGACGGTGCCGACTTCGTCGGCGTAACCATTCAACCGCTCGGCCAGTTGCGAGGCGCCTTCTTCCAGCCACAGTTCCGGGGCGTGAACTTGATTCTGGCTGATCATGTGCTGCAACTCGTGCGCCAGGGTGCTCATGTAGCTGCGGCTGCCGGGGTTAGCGCCGTTGTAGCCGGGTTCGGCGTTCACCACGAACATCTCAGCCTCGTTCGAGTCAGGTCGCACGGCGCGGGGATAACCGTCCGGCGACGAGAAGTAGCCGCCCACCGTGCTGCCGATGCCGGTCGCGTGCAGAATGTAGAGCCGGGGATCACAGTCCACGCCGGGGCGGGCCTCATCGCCAAAAAACGCCCGGGTCGTGGCCAGGATGCGACTATCGAACGCATCGGCTGCCCGGCGCAGATCGTTCTGGTTGATGCGCGGCGTGTTGGGCGACACTTCGACCCACATGTACACATTGCGGGTCTTGTAGCGCAACTCGGCTTCGATCTCGAACTGGTTGTTGTTGTCCTGGTTGCTGAGGGTAAAGGAGCGCCGGTCGCCCACCTCGAATTCTTTCGCCAGTGTCTTGCAGACCACCCGCGCCTGATCCGGCGAGACGCCGCGAAATCGCATCGCCAGATCCGCCAGGTCCTCTTTGGGCAGCACGATGCTCTGGAGCATGTCGAGCTGCGCAATCTGGGCGGGGCTGGGCGTGGCGGCAATGAACGCGCTCTGGCCAGGAGACTCTGTCGGGCCGGCGCGCCCCCCGCTGGGACGACCGCCAACAGAGAAGGTGGCAGTGGGCGCTGCGCGATCATCATCCGCCACAGAGACGCCCGGCGGCGCAGACGACATATCCAAAGCGGCCAGGCGCTGCGTCAACGCCAGCGCGAAGAGATAAACGCCGCTGCATGAAAAGAGGCACGCGCAGGCGATGGTCAGGCCGGCCAGAAAGGCAAGGCAGCCGTTGCGGGATTGGGGAGACATTCAAGTAGTCAGCAGTCAGTAGTCAGTAGTCAGTAGTCAGCAGTTAGTAGTCAGTAGTCAGTAGTCAGATGATGGATCAGCGGCGCACCAGGCCGCCGAGCTGGCCCTCCAGGCTGCGAATGATCTTGTTGCGCACTTTCTCGGCCTCCTTGTCGGTCAGCGTGCGGTCGTCGGCGCGGTAGGTCAGCGCGTAGGCCAGGCTCTTTTTGTCGGCGCCGATCTGTTCCCCGCGAAACACATCGAACAGACGGATCTCACCAAGCAGACTGCCGCCGGCAACGCGGATGGCGCGCTCCACCGCCTCGGCCGGCAGCGCCTCATCCACAATCACGGCGAGGTCTTCATGGATCGCCGGGAAGCGGGGCACATCGGACACCGCCACGGCCCTGCCCTCGGCGAGAGCGCGCAGAGCTGCCAGGTCGATATCGGCCAGCATCACCGGCGCGGCTGTGGCAAAGTCCCAGGCTTCGCGCACCAGCGGATGAATCTCGCCCAGCCAACCGATGCGCTGACCTTCCACCACAATAGCGGCTGTGCGGCCGGGCCGATACGTCGGATGCTCAACCGGCTCGTAGCGCGCGTCGTGGATGTGCAGACCGCTCAGCAAGGATTGAACCACACCCTTCAGGTCGAAGAAATCGAGCAACCCCGGCGCCGTGTGCCAAGACAGATCACGAGCGGATCGCGCGCCGCTCATGCCAATGGCCAGACGCGGCAGTTCATCCGGCAGCACGCCGCTTTCAGAAGGCAGGTACACCGCGCCCAGCTCGAACAACGCAGCCCGGTCGTGATGGCGCAGGTTCGAGACCAGCGTTTCCATGACACCGGCGGTGAGCGTATGGCGCATGACGACCCGTTCCGGGTTGATGGGGTTGCGGAGCGTGACATAGGGCCGGTCATCCGGGGGCGTGCCGGGCTGAAGCATGCGCGCTTCCGCCTCGCGGGTGGTCAGCCGGTAGCTCACGATCTCCTGCAGGCCCAGGCCGGCCAGCAGATCGCGCACGCGCTCTTCAAAGATCATCTCCGGCGCGCCATGCGCGGCGGGAATGGCGTCGTTCATCAGCGTGGTCGGCACGCGATCGTAACCGTAGATGCGGGCCACTTCCTCAACCAGGTCGTGCGGGCCTTCGATGTCCAGCCGGTGTTGCGGAGCAGTGACGCGCAGACACCCTCCGGCAACTGGCTCAACCTGGAACTCCAGGCTGCGCAGGATGCGCGTGATGTCCTCGGTTGGCACAGCAACGCCCAGCGCGCGAGTGACCTGATCCGGGTGAAGGTCGATCACAACCGGCGAGAGCGGCTCAGGATAGCCATCGAGGATGCCCTGGGCGATGACGCCGCCGGCGAGTTGCTGCAACAACGCCAGGCCGCGCTTTTGGGCCAGCATGGCCAGTTCGGGATGCACGCCGCGCGCAAAGCGATAGGACGCTTCGCTGTGCAGATTGTGATGGCGGGCCGTGCGGCGGATGCTGACCCAGTTCCACGATGCCACCTCGAAAAGCAGGTTGCGCGTGGCGTCGGTCACTTCGCTGTCGGCGCCGCCCATGACGCCGGCGATGCTCAGGGCGCGCGCCGGGTCGGCCACCACAATATCGGTCGGCAACAACGCACGCTCTGCGCCGTCGAGAGTGGTCAGCTTTTCATCCGGCTCGGCCAGGCGGGTGATGATCGTCTTGCGGCCGGCTGCATCCTCGCCAATCGCGTCGAAGTCGAAGGCGTGCGTGGGCTGGCCCAGCTCCAGCATCACATAGTTCGACACATCAACAATGTTGTTGATGGGCCTCATGCCGGCCAGGGTCAATCGGCGCTGCATCCAGAAAGGCGATGGTCGGATGGTCACACCCTGAATCACGCCGATGGTGAAGCGCGGATTCAGGCGCGGGTCGCGGATCTCGAGCGCGGCCAGTTGTTCAACCGGCGGCCCGTTGGCGATGAAATCCATCGGCGGGTAGCGCACGGTCTGGCCGGTGATGGCGGCTACTTCGCGCGCCACGCCAAAGATGGACGCGCAGCGCGCGATGTTGGGCAGAATGTTGATGTGCAGAACGGCGTCGCCGAGGTAGTCGGCCAGCGGCGCGCCCACCGGCGCGTCGTCGGGCAAGAGGAGGATGCCTTCGTGCTCGTCGCTCAGGCCAAGCTCCTTCTCGCTGCACACCATCGAGTCGTTCCTGATGCCGCGCAGGGTGGCCTCTTTCAGCGTCATCAGCACGCGGCCCTCCTTGTGGCCGTCGTACAGTCTGGCGCCCTTCAGGGCCAGCGCCACTTTCTGGCCGGCGTCGCCCGGCTGGATATTTGGGGCGCCGGTAACCACGACAATCGGCTGCGCGGCGCCATACGCCACCGTCGCCAACAGCAGCCTGTCTGCATTGGGGTGGCGCTCCACGTTGAGGAGTTGGCCGACGAATATCTTGTCCCGATCCCAGACCAGTTCCGCGCCGGGGAGGCCGATGTAGTCAATGTGCTCGACTTCCAGGCCGGCCAGGGTCAATCGTTCGGCCAGCTCTTGAATGGGCAGGGTGATCTCGACGTAGTCTTTGAGCCACGAGACAGGAACTTGCATAGAGTGCGAGTATACCGAAACTAAGCGGCCCACATATGGGCAAAGCGGGGGGCGGCGGCCTGGTATTCCTCGCTGGCCGCCTTCAGGATCGCCCGGTCGTCGTCATCCATCTCCCAATCGACGGCTGCTGCGTTCTGAGCCGCCTGCGCAACGGAGGAACTGCCCACAATCACGCTGGTGATGTGCGGCTGGCGCGCGACCCAGTTGATGGCGACCTGCGCCGGCGTTACGCCGTGTTTCTCGGCGACCCGCCGGGCTGCCGCCGTCACTTTCAGCGCATGGGGCAGGACATCGGGGCGGAAGAAGACGCAGTGGTTGCGCACGTCGCCGGGCGGGAAAACCGTCGTCTCATCATAGCGGCCGGTCAGAACCCCTTCGCCCAGCGGGCTGTAAGCCAGCACGCCCACATTGTTGTGGCCGCAAAACTCAAACAACGGCTCTTCGTAGCGCCACACCAGCGCATAGGGCAACTGATTGCTGGCGATGGGGAACACGCACAGCGCGTCTTCGGTTTGCGCGCGGTTGAAGTTGGAAACGCCGGCGGCGCGCACTTTTCCCTCCTTGATGAGCATGGCGATGCCGGCCACCGTCATGTAGTTCTCTTCCTTGTCCGACGGCCAATGCACTTGCAACAGATCAATGTAGTCGGTGTCCAGACGGCGCAGGCTTTCTTCGCAGGATTGCCGCACCATCTCCGGGGTGAAATGGTCATAGTTGACTTTGGTCGCCAGCACGACCCGGTCGCGCCGGCCTTTCAGCGCTTTGCCCACCATGATCTCGGAGTAACCGTCGCCATAGCCGGGCGCGGTGTCCCACAGGGTGATGCCGCAGTCCAGCGCGTGATGCATGATGTCGATCATGTCGGCTTCGGTCTTGTGCGTTTTGGTGAACTGGGCGCTGAATTGCGCGCAGCCGAGGGCGATTTCCGAAACAATAAGAGATGACGACCCCAATGTTTTGTATCGCATCGATGATCCGTCTGAATCGAAGGTCCCGGCCAGGGCGAGCTGGCCGGGCCGGGCATGGATTATAGTTTGGGCGAAGGATGAGCGGAACGACACTCCCAACCCCTGTGGAATTGACGCAACACATCCGCTTCGCGCTGCTGCACCTGTACGAGATCAACGCGCTCGAACAAGGGCCGGCGCGCGCGCTGGCCGGCTGGATGGCGCAGGCCGGCGCACCACCGGGCGGGCAGCAACTGCACAACCTGCTCGTGCGCGCTATTGAGCGCATGAAGCCGCCGGGCGCTCCGGACCCCAACCTGCCCGCGCACCGCAATTACCTGATTCTGAAACGGCGCTACATCGACCGCATTCCCCTGCCACAACTGGAGACGGAGTTCAGCAGCAGCAGTCGCCAGTTCCGGCGCGACAACCACCGCGCCATCGAGGCGCTGGTGCTGGCGCTGGGGCAATTGTCAGCGGCCCGGCCCGAACAGACGCCCGAATCGCCCCCTGCCCCGGAGGCGCTGACGCCGTTTTCGCGCAGCATCGAGCCGGTCGATGTATGGAGCGTCGTCACCGACGCTTCCAGGACGCTT
>DAOTYS010000141.1:0-3094 GCA_034434575.1 Thermoflexales bacterium | reverse complement strand
GCCAGAGAGTTGAATCTGGCCGAGGCTTCGATGCTGGCCGGCATCCCGCAGTCGCCGGTGTTGTGGGACCCGATCGCGAACAAGGGGGGCGTGATTCGCCGACAGAACGACGTGCTGCGGTTGATGGTCAAGGCAGGCTATGTCCGGCCCGAACAAATCTACGATGCGCAGCGCGAAATCGCAGGGCGAACGTTCACCGCGACGTTGCCCAACGTCTCGGCAATCGCCCCGCACTTTATGCAGTTTGTCAAACAGCAGCTCGACGCTGAATACGGCGCGAAGGGCCTATACCGCGACGGCCTGCGCGTGCACACCACGCTCGACCCAGAGATACAAGCCATCGCCGAACGCGCCATCCGCCAGCAAATCGCACAGTTGCGCCAGAAAAACGTCACCAACGGCGCAGCTGTGGTCATCGAGCCGAGGACGGGCCAGATCGTGGCCATGGTGGGCAGCGCCGACTTCAACGACGCATCCATTGACGGCCAGGTCAACGTCGCGATCATGCTGCGCCAGCCTGGCTCGGCGGTTAAGCCGTTCGCTTATCTGGCCGCGTTGGAGCGCGGGTGGACGCCAGCTACGCTATACTGGGATCGGCCGATCACCTTCACCAACGAATACGGCCAGGTCTACGCGCCCAGGAACTACGACGGCAAGTTCCATGGCCCGATGTTGATGCGCGAGGCGCTGGCCCGCAGCATGAACATCCCGGCCGTCGAGACGTTGCATTTCGTCACCGTGCCGGGCTTTTTGGAGATGGCCCAGCGCGTGGGTTTGAACTTTCCTCCCAACCCAGCCTATGGGCTGGCGATTGCGCTGGGCGGCGCAGAAGCGCGCCTGCTCGACCTCACCGCAGCCTATGCTGTGCTGGCCAACGGCGGCATGCGCCTGTTGCCGGTTGCCATCGCCCGCGTGGAGAGTGCCGACGGCAGATTGCTGCGCGACTATCGCCAGACCCAGGGCCAGCAGGTCGTGCGGCCAGAGCATGCCTGGCTCGTTACCAGTATGCTGAGCGACAACGCTGCGCGCGCCAAAACGTTTGGCCAGAACAGCCCGCTCCGGCTTTCGCGCCCGGCGGCTGCCAAGACCGGCACCACCAACGACTTCCGCGACAACCTGACGGTAGGCTACACACCCGATCTGGTCGTCGGCGTGTGGGTGGGCAACAGCGACAACAGCCCCATGCGAGGCGTCAGCGGCATCACCGGCGCTGCGCCGATCTGGAAGCAAATCATGGAAGAAGCGCTGGCTGGGCGGCCGGCCTCCGACTTCGCGCCGCCGCCAGGTGTAGTTAGCGTGGAGATCTGCGAGCTTGGCGGACGGGCGCCTTCGCCCAATTGCCCGCGCCGGCGCATCGAGTTCTTCAGCGCCGATCAGTTGCCTTTGCCCGCCGATGAGAGCATCGAGCGCGCGGTGCAGGCCGGCAACCCTGGGCTGATAGACGCCCCACAGCCGCCGGCTGCCACCCCGCAGTCCCCCGACATCTTGATTACGCAGCCATCTTTGGATCGGCCAGTGGTGCGCGGCTTGCTTTCCATTCGCGGCACGGTCAACCCGCCGGGGTTCCAGCAGTATGTGGTCGAATACGGCGAGGGCGAAAATCCGGGCGAGTGGCGATGGATCAGCGGGCCGCACCTCACGCCGGTGCAGGATGGCCAGCTCACCGAGTGGGGCATCGAGGGCCTGCCAGCCGGGCGCTACACCATTCGCGTGACGGTGAACACTGCCAGCGGAATCGTGGTCGGCTATGCGCGCTTCGACGTGGGGCCGTAGACCTCGGACACAAACCTTCGCGTGATGTCCTGCGGACGGGTGATGGCGCTGCCCACGCACACGGCATGCGCGCCGAGCGCCAACGCCTGCGCCACCTGCGAAGGCAGGTAGAAGCGCCCCTCAGCAATGATGGGTCTGCGGATGCAGCCGGCTAGCTCACCGACAAAGTCGAGGTCCGGCCCGGCAGTAAGCGGACGGCCGTGAGCCGTGTATCCGGCCAGCGTAGTGGCGATGTAGTCCGCACCCAGCGACTCCGCCAGCAGCGCGTCTTCAAGGCACGAGCAATCGGCCATCACCGGCTTGCCCAGCACATCGTGAGTGAAGGCGATCAGGTCATCGAGGCGCTGGCCGCCGGCGCGCGGGCGCGGCGTGGCATCCAGGGCGATCACATCGCAGCCGGCTCGGGCTACTGCTTTGGCCGCGGCACGATTGGGCGTGATATAGACCTCGCCCGGCAGCGCGTGAACCTTCCACAGGCCGATGATCGGCAGGCGCACGGCCTGCCTGATGGCAGCGATGTCGGCAGGCGAGTTGGCGCGAATCGCGACGGCGCCGCCTTCCTCGGCTGCGCGCGCCATGGCGGCCATGATGGACGCGCCGAACAGCGGCTCACCTTCGGCGGCCTGGCACGAGACTATTAACCCGCGCGGCAGCAAGGCCATCGCACTCATCATAACTCACAGCGACGCCAAACCACAGGAACCGGTCGCCACCGGCAATGCCAACGCCCATGTCGCAACTGCGCGCGTGATAGCAACAGAAGACACTGGCCTGTGCCGGTCCGCTGATGAGATTGGCCACTCATAAAAGGCTCATCTTGCTCTTTGGATCAGCTTTGCCGTTGCTTACCCTACGCTCAATCATTCATCACAAACACTTCACATCATCCAGGCATAGTTTGAACAAGGCAGGCCTGTTCACCACACGGGTGATGGGCGGCCAGGCATCGTTGACTTAGCAACCATGATACTGGAGGAGATCAGATGTTGAGAAAGAAAGTGCTCTTGATCGGTGCAATCAGTGCAGTGGTTCTGTCGGCCTGCGCGGCGCCTGCTGCTCCGCAGCCTGCGCCCACTGCAGCGCCGGCACCTACGGAGGCGCCCACACCTACCCCAGCGCCGGCCATGGAAACCAAGGACATCGTAGACACGGCGGTTGACGCCGGCTCGTTCAGCACGCTGGCTGCTGCGCTCACCGCTGCCGGCCTGGTGGACACGCTCAAGGGCGAAGGGCCTTTCACCGTCTTCGCTCCCACCGACGAGGCGTTCGCCAAGCTGGACAAGGCCATGCTCGACGACCTGCTGAAGCCGGAGAACAAGGA
>DAOTYS010000140.1:0-7924 GCA_034434575.1 Thermoflexales bacterium | reverse complement strand
GCGGCGTAATAGATGGCACGCTTGGCGGTATGTCAAGAGTTGTGCCAAATGGGTTAGCCCGGCGCTGACGACATGACAACGTTCTGAAACTTCAGACTTCGGGTGACGGCGTAGAACAGCAGCAGGCAACTCTCCTCGTTGCGAAACGGCGCCGACATCTTCTTGCTGCGTTTCTTCACCTTCTCAAACATACGCTCGATCACATTGTGGGCTTGTGTCAGCGCGTTTGCGCGGCATCCTTCACAGAGCTTTGCTTACCCGGTTTCTTGACCGCGTATCTGGCTTTGCGCTCTTCTACACTGGGTAATTCATCCAACCAGGACAACTGCCTGCCGATGACCAGTTCCCTGACTGTTGCGTGATGGGTGTTTTTCATCGGAACCAGGCGCATTTGGAAACCGCGCGATCTCGCCATCTGCTTGACTTCTTCCGCCTCATCGTATGTCATTAAAAAGTCGCCGGCCAGCGACTCGCATAGCGTAAACAAGTGTTCATGATCGAGGTCATGATATCTGTAGAGTCGCTTGCCGGCTTTCCTTCCGCCGGCAGTATACGGAGGATCAATGAAATAAACCGCCTTTTCGTTCGCAGAAAATTCCGCCATGACTTTTAATCCATCATGGCAGCGGAAGTCGATTCTCTCTGCGACACGGTTGAGATCAAGTAACCTGCGAGCAAGTGTCTCAGGGTACCATCGGGAGCGAATCCCTTTTCCATTCTCTCCATATTTGAGAAAGCGGGAGCCTTCAGCGAGTATGCCTCCGTGCAAGGTTCTATTCTTGAGAATTGTTTGAAACGCTTTCTCCTTTGTTGTGGCGTGAGGATTCTTCAATTCTTCCAGCACTGCTTCTTTTGTCATCTCGAATGTCATGATTCGGTTGGCCAGCCATTCCACATCGCCGTTAACCACGACTTCCCAAACAGCGGCGACTTGATCATCCAGCTCGACCATGACGACCCTTTCGACCAAATCATCGAATAGGGCTGTGAGACTAATGATTCCTCCGCCGGCAAACGGCTCGACCAGGATATCTGGTTTTGCATTCAGGCTGGCAATCCAGCGACGGAATGTTGGCACAAACCAGGTTTTTCCACCAGGATACCGAAAGGGGCTTCGCTGCGGCACGCAAGCAACGTTAACCGGCCTGGCTATTCCTATCTTCTTCGGATCCGGCTCGGCAAAGAGCGGTATTTGTCTCTGTCCGGACATATCAGAACGGCCCTTCGATTGTTTGGTTGGTTGGAGGAGTCTCAAGTTGCTCATCGAGCTTTTCCTGAAGCAATTTTATGAAGTCTTCTACCTTCCCGGGCAGCGGTGTAGTGATCGAAAGCAGAGCAGGCTCAAACTCGGTAAAAACCTCGTCCACCTTCGTGAGCTGATATCGTCCCGGCGCTTTGTCTTCCTCTACGATGAGCTTCAGATCGTAGATGAGCCAGGCAATATCTGCGTCAACTTTCGGGACTTGCTTCAACGGAGGAAGAGTGGCGAAGAAGCTTTTGTTCAAAGCCACAGCCATTTTCTTGCCCCAGGCGTGAAGAATTCCACCCTTATAAACGAGTTGTGGGACGAGCCTCTTTCGAGAAGATGAAAGGTAATCAGGACGAGGATAGTTCGGTTCTTTAGACCAGTCCATGGTGGCCCGCTTTTGCGGATCATCCATGTAGTATTCGAACGGTTCACGCACATTACCGGAGATGTAGACGGCCTGAATTTCCAGTGCGCCAAAGTCAAGGACTTTACCCTTATCGTCATAAGCAGCGAGCACCACATCAATGTTGCCGGCAGACTTGTTGTTGGTGTCATTCAATCGCACTTCGGTAAGCGAGCTCCATGTTGCTCCCCCTCCAAAAAAGAAAGATGCGGCGTCGTCAGCTATGATCCAATCCTGGCGAAAACGGATTGGACAGGTGATGACAGGTTCGTTTTCGTGATAAATGCTGCATACGCCAAGAGGGTTCTTTGCCTTGTCCTTTGTGCAATTCGGCACTTTATTGTTGAAAGGGCAGAGACGGTTAGACCGGTATCGTTTAGCTACGTCGGTTTGATCGGTCGTCAAGTAACCGAAGACCTCGGCCAAAGGTTGTTTCGTCTCCGTCATGATTTGTTTTCTCCTTGCTTGTGCCCGCTCATGCCTTAAACAGCATCCTGTAAAGTCTTGCGCATCATGTCGTACTGCCGGAACACCTCGAAGCCGAATTTGCCGTAGAAGTCCACGATCACCAGCCAGTCGATCACGCAACCGCGCACGCCGCGTGATTGCAGATAGCGCAGCGCGCCGTCCATCAGCGCCGCGCCGTAACCGCTGCCCCGGCAGTCCGCGCTCACGCCCACCGATCCGAGTTGCCCCCACGGGCGGGGCAGCCGATGGGGGTAGAAGCGATCCATCGGCCGGTATGAGTCCTCGAAGGTGACCAGCAGCGCGCCGTCCACGCCGCGCTCGCTCAGCAGAATCACGTAGTCCGAGATGCGGCTGCCGGCCTCCAGCAGTTGGATGCACTCCCAGTACCAGCCGCCGGGGAACTCGCGCTTCAGGAAGCCGAGCAGCGCCTCCCTGTCTTCCGGCTGCGCCGGCCTGACGGTTACGTCCCTGGCCTTCAGGGCGGTTGGCGGGGTTGTGTAGCCGGCCAGGTCGCGCGCCATGTCACAACAGACACCATGGCGCGCGTAGCCCAGCCGCTCGAAGAAAGCGGCGCTGCCCAGCTCGGTCGGGGGGCCGGGCACAAAGGTGCGCGCGCTGGCCCCGACGGTCACGCCGGAGCAGCCCTGCTCGCGCAGCCAGGTCTCGGCCCACGCAACCAGCGCGCGGCCAATCCCCCGGCGTTGCTGCGACGGCAACACCGCCAGCGCGTCGATGTGGCCGGAATACGGCGGGCTGGCGTATGGCGCTTTCATCACGCTGGCCAGCGCAAAGCCAGCCGGCTGCCCGTCAAGCACAGCGATCCGGCCGGCCTGGAATTTGCCCTCGCTGTTCCAAAAAGCCGGGTCGGTGTTGTAGCGCATGAAGCGCTCGCGGAACGACAGGTCTGCGCCGCACGCGGCGTTCCAGATGCGTGCGGCGACGTCGATATGATCGGGGCGACGCGGGTCGAAAGTGGAAATACCCATCGCATTCCTTGCCAGGAAGCCACGAAGGTTAGCCCGGCGGGCATCCATGTGGTCTTCGTGTTCTTCGCGCCTTCGTGGTTCGAGTGCTTATCTGGGCAGGCGCTGGTTGCGCGCCGGCAGTTGCGGGAAGGCCGCGTGCGGTTCCTGCTGGTACCAGTAGCCGACCGAGGCGATCTCGTCGGTGAGCGGCTGGAACTTGCTGCCGGGCCACCAGCCCAGCGCCTGCATCGTCACCTTCAGGTCGTGCCGGAAGCGGATGGGGTCCATGATGTGCCAGCGGTACAGGCCGTGCTTGGGCACACGGCCGGCCTCGCGTTGCCACAGCGGGTAGCCGCTGTACAGGCCGGAGAAGGTGTCCTCGAACCCCCACGCGCCGCAGAAGTAGTCTTCGGTGCCGGTGCCGCAGATGGTGGGGTATTCGGTGTCGCCGTCCAGGTAAAACTTGATCTCACCCTCGCCCCACCAGCCGTCCGAGAACTGCGCCCAGGCCATATACGTGCCGACGTACTGGCCGTTGCCTTTGATGCCATCGAGGATGACGTGTTCCGGGTGCTCGCGCGTGGTCATGCTGATGCGCCACTGGGCATGGAACAGGCCCAGGTCGGGCGGGAGTTGGCCGAGCGCATACGTGATCTGATAGAAGAAGCCGTCGATGTTCTCGTGGCGCTGGTTCTCGATGGTGATCTTGAAGGACTTGTAGAATGGCATCGGCCAGTAGGAGTTGAAACCGCCGCTGGGATTGACGGCCATTGCCAGCGAGTTGACGTTGCAGCGCAGGCCGTGTCCATTGGCGAAGAAGTCGCCCAGCGGCGCCTCGACGGAGGGCGTGTCCTCGCCGTCCCAGTACATGCGCAACACGCAATCCCGGTAAGCGTTGGGATGCACGGTGATCCAGATGTGCTGGATCAATCCCTGGCCCTTTACATCGGCGAGCGTGGTCGTGCTGCCTGTCTCCAGGGTGATGCACGGACGCACTTTCCAGCCTTTGCCGAGCTGGCTGGCCGGATTATTGGCGTCGGGGATGGCTTTGGCGCCGCCGGCCCGGCTGCCGTCGGGATTCTCGGCGCTGATCGAGCGCGTCTCGAAGTCGCCCAGCACCGGCAACGCTCCCAGTCCAAACTGTCGGTTGTTCAACAACATGATGGATTCTCCTTCTTTCTTTCTTTTGCGTGTTCTGTGTCGCTCGACGTTATTGCTGACGCGCGGCGCGCATGAGCATACTGCTCTGCGACAGTGTACACAAGGTCGCCCAACTGCCTTGTCGAACGCAAGTAACCCCATCGGCGTGCCTGCGTCACTGCCCCGTTCCCGTGCTCTGTCATCTGTTGTCTCTAAAACCCACTGCTCATGCCGCCATCTACCGGCAGCACCACGCTGTTGACATAGCGCGCCGCCGGCGAGCACAGATAGACCGCCGCATAGCCTACATCCATCGTGTCGCCCAGCCGGCCCATCGGCGTGCGTTGCAGGATGCGCGCGCGCCGGGCCGGGTCGCCCTCCAGCGCCTTCAGGCTCAGCGCCGTCTCGATCCAGCCCGGCGCAATGGCGTTCACCCGCACCCCGCGCGGCGACAGCTCGGCTGCCAGTACGCGCATCAACCCCACCAGCGCAGACTTGGCCGCCCCATAAGCGGCCACCTGCGGCACGCCGAACAGGGCCGTCATCGACGCGATCAGCACCAGCGACCCGCGCCCGCGCTCGGCCATGCGCCGGCCGGCCTCGCGGCACAGCGCAAACCCGCCGAACAGGTGCGTGTGAATCACCCGCGCGAACTCCTCGTCGCTCGTGTCGAGCGCGAACTTCTTCAGGTGGTTGCCGGCGTTGCTCACCACGATGTCCAGCGGCCCGTGCTGCGCCTCGATCTGCGCGATCAGGCCCGGTATCGACGCCAGATCGTTGATGTCGTGCTGTATGAAAGCGGCGCCCTTGCCCAGTTCGGCGCAAGCCTGCTCGAGCGGTTCGCGTCGCCGGCCGGTGAGGATCACGCGCGCCCCGGCTTCGGTCATCGCCCGCGCCATGGCCAGCCCCAGGCCGGTTCCCCCGCCCGTGATCAGCGCCAGATGGTTGTCCAGTCGAAATGCGTTCATATCGTCGATCTCCGGTCTTTGCAATCGATGGCATGGTTGTAGAGACGCGCTGCGGCGCGTCTCTACTATGCGTCTCTACGACCGTTCAATGATCTGGATGGCCGCGCGCATCCAGCCGAGGGCGTAGGCCATCCCGGCGTGCCAGGGCGCGGCGCAGCTCATTTGGGGCGTGTGGTCGGGAATCAGCGCGCCATCCCAGCCGTTGCGATGCAGGATACGCAGCACCCGCGCCATATCCAGGTCGCCTTCATCCACAAACACCTCCACATAGCGCGGCACTTTGCCCTTGACGTTGCGGAAGTGAATGTAGCCCAGCTTGTTCTCCCGGCTGTACTGATCGACCAGCGCATACACATCGCCCTCGGTCATTTCCTGCAAAGTGCCCAGGCAGCACTCGATGCCATTGGCCGGGCTGGGCTTCAGGTCGAGCACGCGCTGGTAAAGGTGCGGCTGATAGACAAGCCGGGCTGTGCCGCGCAGGGTGGGCATGGGCGGGTCGTCGGGATGCAGCGCCAGCATGACGCCGGCCTCTTCCGCAACCGGCACAACCTCGTCCAGAAACCGGCGCAGCCGATCCCACAACTGCTCAGCGCTGACCTGCACCGTGCCTTTGGGATGCTCCGGGTCGAACTGCTGGGGATCGTAGACCATGTTCCACACCATGCCGGCCGGGATGGGCGTTTCTGGCGGGCCGTCCTGGCCGAAAAAGCCGACCGATTCCGCCCCGCCGCGCGCCCACGGCCCGCTCACGTGCCCCCACACGCCGGCGATACTGAAGTTGTAGCCCATCACCGGGATGCCGGCGCGGCCCACGTTGCGCACGATCGTCTTGATATTCTCGATTTGCTCGGCGCGGCGCGGACCGTCGAGCAGCACGTCATACCAGTGCGCCGGGTCGAAGTTTTCGAGCGCGGCCAGTTCCAGCCCTTCAGCGTTGATCGCCTTGCGCAGGTCGATCAAGTCCTCGGCGCTCCAGATGCGCGTGGGGTCGCCGGCCAGCCCCCACTCGGCGCCTTTGCCAGTCGCCGAGGGCAGGCTGGGCGTCTTGCTGAAATAGTCGGTCAGGTGGGCGACGATGTGCGTGGCGCCGGCCTGCCGGGCAAAACGAAAGTTGTCGCGCGTCAGCATGTGGCGGTACAGCCCCAGTCCCAGCTTCATATTCAGGCATCCTCCAAATGGATCGGTCGGGTGTATTGTAGTGTGGCGTCGGCTGGTCAATCGTCAAGCCCCAATCCAAAATCCAGAGTCCAAAATCGACGAGAGGAGATTCCAATGACAGCAACTGTGCTCGAAGACGGCGTATTCCCCATCATGGGCTGGGCCGGCCCCAGCAACGAGATGATCCGCGAGGATGTGATGCGCGGCATGGCCGAAGCCGGCTTCACCGTCAGCCATTCCGGCGTCAGCGGGGGTGTGGATGATCTCAGGCGCGCGCTCGATGTGGCAGCGTCAGCGGGCATTCGCCTGCTGGTGGTGCATTCCGCCTGGCATGTGGGAGACGACTTCCAGTTCGACGACGAGCGGCGGGCATTGATCCGCAGCCTGGTTGAGGCGATCCGTGACCACCCCGGCCTTTACGGTTACCACCTGCGCGATGAGCCGCGCTTCCATCTGCTGCCCTTGCTGGCCGAAGTGCACGGCTTCATCCGCGAACTGGACGGCTGCCACCTCTGCTACATCAACCACTACCCGCCCATCGAGGGGTGGGGCGCGCCGACGGCTGAGGCATTCTGGCGGCGTTACATCGAACTGGTCCGGCCCCAGATGCTCAGTTTCGACCATTACCCCATCACCATCGGCGCGGATGAGGAAATCCGCCGGCTGGCCGGCGCGCCGCACGTCTTTGCGCCGCACAAGATCATCGTCAAGCCAGACTTCTTCAGTTGCCTCGAATTGCTGCGCAACCTGTCCAACGCCACGCGGCTGCCCTTCTGGGCGTTCACGTGCAGCGTCCGGCACGGGCCGTACCCCACGCCGACCGAGGGGCACATGCGCTTCCAGCTCATGAACGACCTGGCGTATGGCGCGCAGGGGCTGCAATACTTCACCTATGCCCACGACAACGCCATGGTGCGGCCCGACGCCAGCACGACCGAGACGTGGGAACTGGCCCGGCGCATCAACCGCGACGTTCACGCCCTCGCCCCGGTCCTGCAATCACTGCGCAACGTCGGCGTGTTCCGCACCGGCCCGCTGTGGAGCGGCGCGCAACATCTGCATCGCAGCCATCTGACGCCGCTGATCGACTGCGAGGGCGACCCGGTCACGATCGGCTGTTTCCAGGACGCCGAAGACACGTTGTATCTGATGGTGGTCAACGGCAGCCCGTGCGATTGGGCGCGCATCACCCTGAAGGTCGATGTGGCGCAGCCGGCGGACAGGTTGTACGTGTTCGACCTGGCTGCCCGGGCGTTCCGGGAATTGTGGCCGCCTGACCCGCGCAACCAGATGGTCACGTTTGCGCCGGGGGAAGGCCGGCTGTTCAAGGTGGGGGGCGCCGGCCTGGGCGTCAACTTCTAGCCTCCCGCGTTGCGCTCGACGCCCGTGTCCGCGCGGACACGGGCGCAAGCCCGCATTTTGGGCGCTGGTCGAGCTTCAGGGTTCTGCAAGCGGCGGTCGATTCGACGCGCGAATGGGCCGCCGCTCGCGTTTAACATTGTTAAAAAACAAGTTTAAGCTGCGCCGGCTTTGAAAAACATTGACAAGCGCAGGTCGAACCATAAAATCGAAG
>DAOTYS010000139.1:0-1914 GCA_034434575.1 Thermoflexales bacterium | reverse complement strand
ACAAGACCGGCACCAGGTTACCGGCGATGCCGATGCTCTGTCGCCGGGCCGCTGCGTCGGTCTGCATCTCGGCG
Source organism: Thermoflexales bacterium (assembly GCA_034434575.1). Lineage (GTDB taxonomy): Bacteria > Chloroflexota > Anaerolineae > J036 > Brachytrichaceae > Roseilinea. The sequence continues at coordinate 1,840 of DAOTYS010000139.1, read as the reverse complement.
TTGAAGTCGCCTTTGGCCACCCGGCCGGCACTTCGACCATCCAGCCGCATGGTCACCATTGTCTTGTATGACTTGATGGAGGTGGTTTTGCTGATCGGCTGGACGGTGATGCCTGGTGGAAGCGCAATGGTTGCAGTGGCGCGCGGCGCAGCCGTCACGGTCGGCCTCGGCGTCGCCGTGGGCCGAGGTGTGGAAGTGACGGTGGCGCGCGGCGTCGGCGTGGATTGGGCGAGCGGCGCAGACATCGCACCGCCGCTGCTGCTTGCAGCGGCCGGCTGCAAAGCCACGGCTGCCAGGACGCCGGCTGCCAACACTAGCGCCAAAATGCGAAGGGATCTTTTCAAGTTAGCCATACCGGCGCCCAGTTTCCCACAGTTCGATGGGCGAACGCGAGCGCAGCGAAGGCCAAATGATGCAGAGGGGGCTCGGGGAGTCCAAAAACCGCAGCCAGCACTCTTTTGTTGCAGAGACCCTGGTAACTTTGCTACGGATACAACCCGCGCGTCTGGGTGGCCTCGGCCACCCGCCCAATGCCCAACACCAGCGCCGCGGTGCGCAGATCCAGGTTCATGCGGATGGATTGTTCATACACGTCGTGGAAGCTGCGCACCATGATGCGTTCCAGGCGATGGGTCACGTCGTCTTCCTCCCAGAAAAGCTGCTGCAAGCTCTGCACCCACTCGAAGTAACTGACGACCACGCCGCCGGCGTTGCACAAGATGTCGGGGATGACCAGCACGTTGTTGGCCATCAGGATCTCGTCGGCCTCAGGCGTGGTCGGCCCATTGGCACCTTCGGCCACCATGCGCGCTTTGATCCGGGCAGCATTGGCGCGGGTGATCTGGTTCTCCATCGCCGCCGGCACCAACACGTCGCACGGCAATTCGAGCAACTCAGCATTGGTGATCTTGTCGGCGCCATCGAATCCTTGCACGGTGTGATGTTCGCGCATGTAGCGCCGCAAGCGTGGGACGTCTATCCCGTTTGGATTGTAAATGCCGCCTTCGACATCGCTCACGGCAATCACTTTGCAACCCATCTCGTGCGCTGTCTGCGCGGTGATCGAGCCGACGTTGCCGAAGCCCTGCACGACGACGCGGATGCCGTCGAAGTTCCAGCCGAAGGTGTGATAGGCCTCGCGCACGGTGAACATGATGCCGCGGCCGGTGGCCTCGAAACGCCCGGCCGAGCCACCGATGTTGACCGGCTTGCCGGTGACGATGGCCGGCACGGAATAGCCGCGATGCATCGAGTAGGTGTCCATGATCCATGCCATGATCTGCGGGTTCGTGCCCATGTCCGGCGCGGGGATGTCTCCTTCGGGGCTGATGAACGACGAGATCTCGGTGGTGTAGCGGCGCGTCAGGCCCTCCAGCTCGCGCAACGATAGCTCCTTGGGATTGCACACCACACCGCCCTTGGCCCCGCCATAGGGGATGTTCACCACCGCGCACTTCCACGTCATCCACATGGCCAGGGCGCGCACCTCGTCCAGGTCAACATATGGGGCATAGCGGATGCCGCCCTTCGTCGGGCCGCGCGCCGTGTTGTGATGAACACGGTAGCCGGTGAAGCGACGAATCTCGCCGTTATCCATCTTCACCGGAAAGTTCACGGTGAGTTCGCGTTTGCAGGAACGCAACATGGCCGCCAATCCGGGATCGAGGTTGAGAATCTGGGCGGCACGGTCGAACTGGGCCAGCGCCGTCGCATAGGCGCTATCGGTTTTAGCGGCCACCGGCCCCTGCAGTGGAGCAGATGGCTCGGCGCCGTTCGTCGTCGGCGTAGACACCGACGAGCGCATCGGGTCGAAGATCGTCATGGATCACCCTCCAAATCA
>DAOTYS010000138.1:0-2540 GCA_034434575.1 Thermoflexales bacterium | reverse complement strand
CGATCCCGTAGCCGCTGCGCAGGATAGCTTTGCGCTTTTCCGACTCCGCTCCCGCGATCTGGAATCCGGGCGGAGTCGGAGTATTTTCAGCTCAACGAAGGCAAAACCCGATGACAGTGACACGCATCTCAGGCCGGGCCTGGGTCTATGGCGATGATGTCAACACCGATGTCATCTTCCCCGGCAAGTACACCTACACCGTCACCAATATCAACGAGTTCGCCAGACACGCGCTCGAAGATCTGGACCCCGACTTCGCCAGACAGGTGCAGCCCGACGACATCATCGTCGCCGGCAGGAATTTCGGCTGCGGCTCGTCGCGCGAGCAGGCCGCCGTGTGCATCAAGATGAGCGGCGTGCGCGTGATCATCGCCAAATCATTCGCGCGCATTTTCTTCCGCAACTGCGTGAACAACGGCGTGCTGCCCATCGTCTGCGCGCCGGCAGTCGAGACCGTCCAAAAAGGCGAGACGGTCGCGGTTGACCTGGAGGCCGGCCGCATCACCACTGCGCGCGGGTCGTTTGCGTTTCCGCCCCTGTCGCCCTCGGTCATGGCCATCGTGGAAGCCGGCGGACTGATCCCCATGCTGCGGCGCAAACTGGGCACAGAACATCTGCCCATGCCGGAGATCAGCTTCGGCGGCAAAGATTAGCGCGCGGGTCGCGCGCGCCGGCGCCAGGCCAGCGCACCCAGTCCCACCCAGATCACACTGCCGGCGACGCTCAGCGCAAGCCCCTGCGACACGCTGGCCGGCTGATAGGTCATGACCACCCGGCTCTCGCCGGCAGGCACAGTGATCGCGCGAAACAGAACATCGGCGCACGTGACTGACGCCGGCCGGCCATTCACCTCGGCCGTCCAGCCTGGATAGCAGGCATCACGCAGGACTAACTCGCCGTCCCGGGCCGCTTGAACCTCGATCTCGATGCGCTCCGGCAAATCTGACACAATGCGCGCGCTGCCGGCGGTCGCGCCGGCGCGATCGCGCACCACCACGCGCAAAGACGGCCCTGTGCGCTCGTAGATCTTGACATCGCCAGAGTATGCCAGCCGCAGATCGTGATCCGTGCGCGCCAGATGTGTCAGGAAGGCGCCGGCGTCTTCATCGATGCCGGCCAGCCCCCGCACAGTCAGGGATGGCGCGGTCGGGGTAATGGTGATGGCAGCCGGCGAGGCGCGCGTTCCCAGGCTCAAACGCAGCGCAAAGAACGGCTGAGTGACGGCATCGGGGGCGATCAGATTGATCAAACGCGCGGGCCGGCCCGGCGCGTCGATGCGCGCCAGACCGAGCAGCGCGCCGGGCCGGCTGCCGGGCGCGCTGAACACCACGCCGATCGCCGTGGATTCAAACGGGTCGAGAATGAAGGCAGCCGGCTGCGTCAGCGCATGGCTGAACTGCAAGTCGTAGAACACAGTGTCGATGGGCACGTTGAGCGTCTTGTCCACGATGATGTGCCGCACCGCCATCTGTGACAGCCATGCGCTGTCGGGCACATCGGTCAGAAATTCGCGCAGCCGGCCATCCACCGTCTGATTCTCTTTGCGCGGCGCGAACTGAGACACAAACTCGGCGTATCGCTTCAGCGGCAGCAATCCGCCGTCGTAGCCATCGACCCCCGGCAGCCGGTAATACAGCGCCAGATTGGGCGACAGAACTTCCTTGTGCTTGGAGGCGATGATGCGGTCATACAGCTCATCAGGGCTGAGCTGAGTTTGATAGATCAGCCGTTGCTCCGGCAGATCGCCGGGGTCAAAGAACAAACCTGACAGCGCCAGAATCCGCCCTCCGTCACCGGCCTGCGCGCCTGGAAGCGCCTGCCCGGCCAGCAAGTGCGCGGTTGCCGGACGCAGCGAGGTGATCGCCGCGCGATCCGATGCGCGCGCGTAAGGCTGAAACTGCGACGCGACAAGCAACTCGACCGACAACCCTGCCAGCAATCCAACGCGCCACATCTGCGCGGCCCGATCACGCACAGGCGCGACAAGCGCGCCGGCGATCCATGCCGTGACGCCGCAGAGCGCCACAAACCATCCCGTCAGCACAGGCGGCGCCGGCAGGGTCTGATACTCCGTTTCCGGCGAGAAACGCGCGCCCAGCCACACACCCATGGCGCCCAACGTTGCCAGCGCGATCCATGACAGCAGCCAGCCAACAACAAGCCGGCCTGAGACGCCTTCCCACAACGCCTGGGCGCCCAGCCCGACCAGCATCGACACGCCGACTGCCAGTAACGCCAGCCAGCGCGCCTGCGCCCGGAACAGGTTGAAGCCCGGCGCGAACTGGTAAAGAATGCCGAAAACCGGCGTGGCAATGCCCAGCGCCAGCACAAAGCCCGCGACCGTCAGGGCAAGCGCCGGCGCGAAGCCCCGGTGCGGGCGCGGCCTGTGAGCGGAAACTTGCTCGCGCGCTGGCGGGCGCAGCGCCGCAAGCGCGCCCACCAGCGCGCCGAGCAGGGCGAGCGCCAGGCCGGCCGCGCCACAGTACCCCACGTATTCGGGGAATAGTGGGTCGCCAAAGGTGGGCATCAGCGCGCGCGCA
>DAOTYS010000137.1:0-7542 GCA_034434575.1 Thermoflexales bacterium | reverse complement strand
CAACGAAGGCGTGTTGGTCGAGGTGGTCAACGCCACCGCCGATCCGGCCTTTGGCATTGTGGCGGCCGACCGGCTGAGTGAACTGGGCCTGCGCGTCGGCTCGATAACGCGCAGCTCAGAGCATTACACGCAAACGGTGATCGTCGATTACACTACCAGCAACACAGGCAGCCTGACGCCAATGCTCCAAAAGACGCTGAAAGTTCAGCCGAAGAATGTCATCAGCCAGCCCAGAGGCGCCGGGCCGCGCTACCGCATTATCGTGGGTGACGATTTCAACTCGTGTTACTATCAGTAGCGTTGTGGCAGTCGCTGGGTCGTTGTGCTCTGATGGGCCGGCGTTTGGTGACAACATGAGCGCGCAGATTTTTGAACGCCGACAGGCAGACGCGCCGGGCGGACAATCCGGTTTCCGGCTGTTCCCTTTGGCGCTGGCTATCCGCCGAGCAGTTGATTGTGCCCTGAACCTGCTTTACCCGCCTCGCTGCGGCGGCTGCGGCGTGGTTGGCGAAGGGATGTGGTGCCCGCGCTGCTTCGAAATCACGCGCCGCTTCGGCCCGGCAGACTGGTTTAGACGACCTGCGCTCGCGGTCGAATCTTCATCTGGTGTCCAGACAGTTCTGGTTGTGTCCGCCGGCCCGTTTGTCGAGCCGTTGCGCCAGGGCATCCACGAGTTTAAGTACAATGGCGCGCCTGGCCTGGCTGAACCCTTTGCGCGTCTGATGGCAGACGCCTGGGCCGGCGCTTCTGCTGCGGCCGGGTTGAGGGTCGATCTGATCGCCCCTGTGCCGCTGCACGCCGCGCGTATGCGCGAGCGCGGCTTCAACCAGAGTGAGCGGCTGGCATTCTTTGTCAGCCGGACGACCGGTCTGCCGATGGCCCCGCGCGCGCTGGCGCGCATCCGCCATACCGAGCATCAGGCTCGCCTGGGCGCGGCTGAGCGCAGGCAAAATGTGCAGGGCGCGTTTGCGGCAGATGAATCAGTCTGCGCTGGCAAGCATGTTTTGCTGGTGGACGATGTGCTGACAACCGGCAACACCCTGGGCGAGTGCGCGGCGGCGCTGCTGGCTGCCGGCGCGGAGCAGGTGTCTGCGCTGACGCTGGCGCGAGCAAGCGACTGATCCTCGCCGGCCAATCGGGCCGGCGGCAAGGTGAAGACAAGTCATACTGACATTGAAGAGAGGAAGCAAGATGGAACTCACAATACAAGGCCACGGATGGGAGATCAGCCGGCGTTTTGAGGAGTATGTCCACAAAAAGGCCGATCGGCTGGACCGTTACCTGCCCGGCGTGGAAGACATGCGCGTGGAGGTGACGCGGCAGAGCGCCAGGGACGATGCGGCCAAGTCGCTCCAGTTGACCATCCGCCGGAAGCGCACGTTGCTGCGGGTAGAAGAGCAGGACGCTGATTTGTTCAAGGCGTTCGACACGGCGCTGGATAAGATGTATCACCGCATCGCGCGCTACAAGGGCCGCCGGGTGGATCGCAAGCGCAATGCCGCTCTGCCGGCCGAGGATGCGGAGCTGGCAGTGGCCGAGGCGTTGCCCATTGACATCAGCGCCGATGAGGCCCCGGAGGAGCAGCGTGTGGTGCGCGTCAAGACCTTCGCGGTCACCCCGATGAGCGTCGATGAAGCTATCGAGCAGATGGAACTGCTCGGCCATGACTTCTTTGTGTTCAGGCACTCCGACGACGACGCCGTCAAGGTGGTGTATCGCCGCAAAGCCGGCGACTATGGCCTCTTGCAGCCGGAGAAATGATCGCCATGTGACGACAGACCGGGCCGCCGTCGCGCGGTCCGGTCTGTTTCATTCCATCCGGCTGGCGCGCTCAATATCCCGCTGAGCGTCGCGTTTGGCGATGGTTTGCCGCTTGTCGTATTGCCGTTTGCCTTTGGCAAGCGCGATCTCGATCTTCGCCCGACCCTTTTTAAGGTACACCCGCGTTGGCACAACGGTGTAGCCTTTCTGATCGATCCCGCGCGCCAGTTGCCCGATCTCTTTCCTGTGCAACAGCAGTCTGCGCTCGCGGCGCTCGTTGTCCGGTTTGCTGAAGCCGGTGGCCATGGCGTAGGGCGAGATGTGCATGTTCAGCAGCCACGCCTCGCCGTTGCGCACCACCACAAAGGCGTCGCGCAGATCCACTTTGCCGGCGCGCACCGACTTGATCTCGCCGCCGGTCAGCGCCAGGCCGGCCTCATAACGGTCTTCGAGGTGGTAGTCGAACGACGCGCGCCGGTTGGTGGCGACGACTTTGACGGATGTTTCGCTGGTCATGAGGGTTCGTGTTGCGTGTCTCGTGTTGCGTATGGCGTATGGCGTATTGGGCGCTGAGGTCGTCAATCCAAAATCCAAAATCTAAAATCCAAAATTCCTGCGCACGTCCTCAATTTTCGCCCGGATGTGGATGAGCCGGCCCGCGCTGGCCTGCAACGCCGACCTGGCGTCCTTCAGTCCGCTGCCGGTGAGTTGCAGCACGACTTCGTCGTCGGGCCGGATGACGCCGGCCTGGCGCGCTTTCACCAGGCCCACGTAAGCGGCGGCGCAGGCCGGCTCGACGAACACCGCCGCCTCGCGCGCCAGGATGCCCATGCTGTCGAGCATCTCCTCGTCAGTGGCTTCGACAAACACGCCGCCTGTCTGCCGCACGGCGCGCAAGGCCATCACGCCGTCGCGCGGCAGGTCGGCGCTGATGCCGCTGGCAATGGTGCTGGCCGGCGCAGCAGTGATGCTCTCGCCGCCCGACTGCCAGGCGCGATACAGCGCCGGCGCCAGCGCAGCCGTGACGCCGATGAAACGCGGCATGTGGTCGATCCATCCCACGCTCAGCAGATCCTTGAATCCTTTGTGCAGCCCGCTGATGATGTTGCCGTCGCCGACCGGCGCAACCAAAACGTCTGGCGCGCGGAAGGGGCCGCTTTGACCAAAGCGGCCCAATTGTTCGCAAATCTCGAAGGCCGCCGTCTTCTTGCCTTCGCGCGTGTAAGGGTTGATGCCGGTGTTGCGGTTATACCAGTCGAACTCGCGCGCGGCCTGCAACGCCAGGTCAAAGGCGTCGTCGTAGCTGCCCTCGACCGCGTATACCCGCGCGCCGTGAATGAGAATCTGCGCCAGCTTGCCCTCCGGCGTGTTGCGCGGGACGAAGATCACCGTCTGGATGCCTGTGCCGGCGCACAACGTGGCCAGCGACGATGCGGCGTTGCCGGTTGACGCGGCGCAGATCGTCTGGACGCCGGCGCGCAGCGCGCGCGCAATCACCATCGCGCTGGCGCGATCTTTGAAGGAGCTGCTGGGCAGCCGGCTGTCGTCTTTCAGCCACACCGTCCGGATGTCCAGCGCGCGTTCGATTCTCGTCGCGCGATACAGCGGCGACGCGCCAAACGTTGTGAGCGGGTGCGACCTTAAATCCGCGGCCTCCGGCGTGTCCTGTGGCGGCGCGGGGCAGGGCAACGGCAACAGCGGCGCATAGCGCCACACCGACCGATCAGGATTGGCAATCAGAGCCGCCGGGTCGATGTCGCGCGCGATGCCGGCGTAATCGTAGCGCGCGTCGAGGTTGCCGCCGCAACGCGGGCAGGTGTACACGGCTTGTTCGACCGTGAGTGTTTCAGAGCACTGTGTGCACGCGAAACCAGTCAGATGCGGATTCATAGGGCATTACTGTACACCGGCGCGCAAACGCGCGGCAGAGCGGTTACCATCGGGCCATCATGCGAACCAAAATGACGCACCCGGCCCTGTTGTTGCGCGGCATTAGCGCCGCCCCGTTGGTCACAGCGTATTTTGAATGGAGCCAGCTCAAGCAGTTGTACCGGCAGGGCTGGTTGCGGCGGGGCGCGCCGGCGGATCGCTGCGAGAGCGTGGCCGATCACACCTTCAGCGTGGCCGTGCTGGCGATGCTGATGGCCGATGCATGCGCGCCTGCGCTGGATGCGCTGAAAGTGTTGCGCATGGCGCTGCTGCACGACTTCGGCGAAATCTACGCCGGCGACATCACGCCGTCTGATGGCGTTGACCCGGCAGACAAACACGCGCGCGAGCGTCACGCCATTCATGAGGTGCTGGATAAGCTGCCCAATGGCGCGCGGTTTGTGGCGCTGTGGCACGAGTACGAGGCCGGCGCGTCGCCCGAAGCGCGCTTCGTCAGGCAGATCGACCGGCTGGAAATGGCGTTGCAGGCTGCGCTGTACGAACGGGCCGGCCTGATCCGCGCGGATGAGTTCCTTGCCTCCGCTGCCGCGGCCATCACCGACCCCGATCTGCAAGCAGTATTGCGCGAACTGGACGCGCTGCGGGCTTCTGGACAGGTGGATGGTTCGCGGCAAACCGGCGCGTGATCACATGCCGCGCTCGCCCCGGATGTATGGAACGCCCAGCGCCGCCGGCGCGCCCATGCGCTTCTTCAGCGCCTCGCGCGAGCCGATGAACAGGATCAGGATCACCAGCGCATAGGGCAGCATTTGCAGGAAGAAGCCCAGCTTCGGCATGTAGTAAAAAGGATTGGCGAACCACAACAAGGTTTGCGGCCCCTGCAAGTCCAGAATCAGCCGGCGCAGCGCGCCGAACATGTATGCGCCGGCGGCGGCGCGCCAGGGGTTCCACTGCGCAAAGATGACCAGGCCCACGGCGATCCAGCCCTGGCCGGATGTGGTGAGTTCGCTGAACCAGCCCGGCGACACCGCCAGGCTGATTGTGCCGCCGGCCAGCCCGGCCAGCAGCCCGCCGACGAACACGTACTGATAACGCAGCCGGTAGACGTTGATGCCCAGCGCGTCGGCGGCGGCGGGGTGCTCGCCCACAGCGCGCAGGTGCAGCCCCGGTCGCGTGCGGTGGATGTAGAACCATGCCGCCGGCGTCAACACATAGCCCAGATACGTCATCGGGTTGTGGTTGGTGAACAGGATGGGGCCGAGGATGGGGATGTCGGAGAGCGCCGGCACGCTGATGGACGGCAGCAAAGCCACTGCGCCGGCTCTGCTCAACCCTTCGCCCAGCACCATGCTTAGGCCGATGCCGACGAAGTTGATGGCCAGGCCGCTCACAACCTGATCCGCCTGAAAATGGATGGTCACGACGGCGTGCAGCAGGCTGAGCGCGCCGGCGGCCAGCATGGCGAAGAGCAGACCAAGCCACGGCTGCCCCAGCATCACAGCCGTTTTGTAGGCCGTCATCGCCCCGATGAGCATCATGCCCTCGATGCCCAGGTTCATCACGCCAGACCGCTCGGCCATGATCTCGCCGACGGCGGCGAACAGCAACACGGTGCCGCTGGCGACGCCGGCTTGCAGAATCACAATCCAGTCAATCATGGTGTCCTCCGCGCGGCCCGTTTACAGGCGCTCGATGCGGCGCTCGATGCGGCGCTCGATGCGAATGCGATAGCGCAGCAACACATCGCTGGCGATGACGCAGAACAGAATGATGCCCTGCAACATGCGCGGCACGCCCGATGGCTGGATCTCGCGCCCGGCCTGGATCAATCCGCCAAACAACACCGACACCAGAATCACGGCAAATGGGTTGAGCTTGGCCAGCCAGGCGATGATGATGCCGGTGAAGCCGTAGTTGTTGGAGATGGCCCCTTGCAGTCGATGCACCACACCGGCGATTTCGGCCATGCCGGCCAGCCCGGCGATGCCGCCCGACACCATCATCATCAGCACCGTGTTGCGCACGATGTTGACGCCGGCGTAGCGCGCGGCCTGTTTGTTGTCGCCGATCAGGCGGATCTCGTAGCCCCACCGGCTGCGTGAAATGATGAACCACACCACCACCGAGGCAATGACGCCAAACAGGATGCCGAGATGCAGCGTCAGGCCGGCAAACTGAGGAATCTGCGCTGCGTAGTCGGTCAGCCTGGGCAGCCAGGTGTTGCGTGGAAACATCGGCGACATCTGAAAGCCTGATTCGCTCCATTCACCGAACACCCAGAACAAGACCCACGAGACCGCGATGTAGTTCATCATCAGGGTGGTGATGATCTCGTTGACGTTGAATTTGGCTTTGAGCAGGCCGGGGATAAGACCCCACAGCGCGCCGCAGACGAAGCCGGCCAGCATCATCGCCGGGATCATGATCACGCCGGGCGTGTCTCGCGGCAGGAGCGGCGCCAGCACCACCGCGCTTGCGCCCCACGCGCCGAGGAAGAACTGGCCTTCCGCGCCGATGTTCCACAGTTTCATGCGGAATGCCAGCGCGCAGGCCAGGCCGACCAGAATCAGCGGCGAGGCTTTGACCAGCGTGTCGTTGAACACGCCAATGTCGCCAAACGCTGCTTTGATCAGGTGGGCATACGTGGCGAAGGGGTTGCCGCCGGCGATGGCGATGACTACGCCGCCGATAATGAACGCCACGATCAAGGATCCGATCGAGGTCAGCGCCGGCAGCCACTTCGGCGCGCTCATGCGTTGCTCAAGCGCAACGGAAAATGGCAGGCGCCAGCCTCGCGCAGCCGGTTGATCCGCAGACATCTCTTGCCCTGTCACCGTGTCAACCTTTCAACCACATCACTTTTACCAACCTGACCCGCCCTGTCACCCTGCGGGGTGCCGGCCATCATCAGGCCGATGCTGGTCAAGGTCGCTTCCTCGGCCTTCAACTCGCCCATGTGCCGCCCCTCGTAAATGCCCACGATGCGATCAGACAAGGCCATGATCTCCTCCAGCTCTTCGGAAATCAGGAGGATGGCTGTGCCCTGGTCGCGCTCCTTTAACAGCAGGTTTTGCACGGCTTCGATCGCGCCCACGTCTAAGCCGCGCGTGGGCTGCACGGCGATGATGAGGCGCGGCCCGGCCGACATCTCGCGGGCCAGGATGGCCTTCTGAAGATTGCCGCCTGACAACAGGCGAGCCTGGACATCCACCGACGGGGCCATGATGTTGTATTCATCTTTCAGTTGATTGGCTTGCCGACGGATGACGGGCAGATTGAGCGCCCAGCCGTTAGAGATGGGCGGCTCGCGATGGTTCTTCATGATGAGGTTGTCTGCCAGGCTCAGGCCGGGCGAACTGCCCACGCCGTGGCGATCCTCGGGAATGTGCGCCACGCGGCGCTGAATCGCCGCGCGCGGCGGCTGGTTGGCCACATCTTCGCCGGCGATCATGACCCGGCCGCACGAGCACTGTCTCAACCCGGTGATGACCTGGGCCAGTTCGCTCTGTCCGTTGCCGGCCACCCCGGCGATGCCGACGATTTCGCCGGCGCGCACCTGAATCGAGAAGTGCCGCAATGCCGGCAGGCCACGGTCGTTCTCCGCGCACACGTCCTCCACCGACAGCGCCACCTCGCCCGGCCGGCATGGTTGTTTAGCGATGGTGAACACCACCTCCCGCCCGACCATCAACTGCGCCAGTTGCGTCTTGGTCGCGCCCTGCGCGGGGATGCCGGCGGCTGTCACCCGGCCCTGGCGCAGCACGGTGATGCGATTCGAGATCGCCAGCACCTCGTCCAGCTTATGGCTGATGAAGATGATGGAATGGCCGCGCGCAACCATGGCGCGCAGTGTGTCGAACAGCTCTTCGACCTCCTGCGGCGTCAGCACGG
>DAOTYS010000136.1:0-9689 GCA_034434575.1 Thermoflexales bacterium | reverse complement strand
TTGGTAAGATAGGTACCTTCTCCAAGGGTCAGGGCATCAAGCGCGAGGATGTCTCGGATGAGGGACTTCCTTGTATTCGTTATGGTGAAATCTATACAACCTATGATCATTACGTACATGAGCCCGTGACAAGAATTCCAGCCGACACAGCAAGCCGGTCTCGCCCAATTCAATTTGGAGACATACTTTTTACCGGTTCGGGTGAGACTGCTGATGAAATAGGGAAGTGTGTTGCTTATCTAGGCAACGACATCGCCTACGCGGGAGGCGACATCATCATTCTCACTCCCAGCGGATGCGATCCCATGTTCTTGGGCTATATACTCAATTTCAGTACGGTGTCGCAACAGAAATCTAATTTGGGACAGGGAGACATAATAGTCCACATTGCAACGAGAAATCTAGCGAAAGTATTAGTTCCCCTCCCTCCCCTCCCCGAACAGCGCGCGATTGCGGCGGCGCTGGGGGACGTGGATGCGCTGCTGGCAGGGCTGGAGCGGCTGATCGCCAGGCGGCGCGCGGTCAAGCAGGCGGCGATGGATGCGCTGCTCAGCGGGCGGGTGCGCTTGCCGGGCTTCGGGCAGGGTACCGGGCGTCGGCAGAGCGAGGTCGGGGTGATCCCGGGGGATTGGGAGGTGAGGCGCTTAGAAGAAATAGCACACATTGATCCTGAGTTCTTGGGGCCTGATACATCCCCGGATTACGAGTTCCGGTACATCTCTATTGAAAACGTAGATAAGGGATCTCTCACAGGCTATTCTGAACAGATCTTTAGAACTGCACCTTCCAGAGCACGCAAAAGAGTAAAACTTGGCGATGTTCTCTTCTGCACAGTGAGGCCAAATCTGCAATCACACTTGCTTTTCGTCAACGGTTCTGATGATTGGGTTTGTTCGACGGGTTTCTGTGTCTTGCGTGCGAAAACAAGCCTGAGCCTATCCACATTCCTTTTCTTCCAAGCCTTTTCAACCGCCATAATCAGACAGGTAGATGCACTGATTGCTGGTTCCAACTATCCCGCCATTAGCAACAAGGACGTTCGTTGCCTTTTGGTTCCGCTCCCCTCCCTCGCCGAACAGCGCGCCATCGCGGCGGTGCTATCGGACATGGACGCGGCGATCGCGGCGCTGGAACGGCAGTGCGACAAGGTGCAGGCGCTCAAGCAGGCGATGATGGCGGAATTGCTGACTGGGCGGGTGCGGCTGGTCAGGTAGCCGGGACGCAAAACGTGGCAGGGACGCAAAATCAGGTGGCAGGGATGTGAAACGGGTGGTGGTAGAGACGCAATATTTTGCGTCTCTACCACCACCACCGCCACCACCGCCATCACCCCCGTTACCGTATTATGATTAGGGCAGACCTGTGGACAAATACCAGGGCAAATATCGTATTCCCAGCGCGCGCTGGGCGGTGTGGGATTACAGTGCCAACGCCGCCTATTTCGTCACCATCTGCATTGAGGGCCGGAAGCATCTGTTCGGCGAGGTGGTCAACGGGGAAATGATATTGACGCCCTTGGGTCAGGCCGCGTATGATTGCTGGCAGGCCATCCCGGATCACTTCCCGTTTGTGGTGTTGGATGTTTGGGTCGTTATGCCCAATCACGTTCACGGCATCATCATCATTGACAAACCCGACGGAGGTGGTGGGCAGGGGCCGAACCGGTTTGGCCCACAGTCGCAAAACCTGGCCTCCATCATCCGGGGATATAAGATCGGCGTAACCAAATTCGCTCGCGCGCACAATCTGCCGTTCGAATGGCAGGCGCGGTATCACGACCATGTCATTCGTGACGTGGCTGAATATGAACGCATCCGTGCCTATATTATTGACAACCCTAAACGGTGGAATGATGATTGTTTTTACAGGTCCGCCAAATGATGGTAGAGACGCAAAATATTGCGTCTCTACCACCGTCGGCCAACGTGAACGCCGCGTCCAGCACCGCGTCATCCGCCTGCTGCACGACCAGCTCGGCTACGAATACCTGGGCAACTGGAGCGAGCGGCCCGACAACCGCAACATCGTCCCGGAACGGCTGCGCGCGTGGCTGATGCCGCGCGGCTACAGCCCGACGCTGTGCGACCGCGCCCTCCACCAACTGGAGCAGGCGGCCGGCCTGGGCGAAGGGCGCAGCCTCTACGACGCCAACCGCGCCGTCTACGAGCTGCTGCGCTATGGGGTCAAGGTGCGGCTGGTCGGCGAGCAGACGCAAACTGTCTGGCTGATTGACTGGGACGACCCAACCCGCAACCACTTCGCCGTCGCCGAGGAGGTGACCGTCCAGGGCGAGAGCCGCAAGCGCCCCGACCTGGTGCTCTACGTCAACGGCATCGCGCTGGCGGTGCTGGAACTCAAGCGCTCCACCGTCTCGGTCAGCGAGGGCATCCGCCAAAACCTGAGCAACCAGCAGCGCGCCTTCATCCGCAACTTCTTCACCACCGTGCAACTGGTGATGGCCGGCAACGACAGCGAAGGGCTGCGCTACGGCGTCATCGAGACGCCGGAAAAACAGTACCTGGCCTGGAAGGAAGAGGACCCGAACTGGCGGCCGGGCGCAACGTCGGCAAAATACCTGTCCATGGAGCGCTGCGCCGGCGGCGAGACGCCCCTCGACTGCGCGCTGCTGCGTTTGGTCAACCCTGCGCGGCTGCTGGAGCTGATCCACGACTTCATCGCCTTCGACGCCGGCGTCAAGAAGATCTGCCGGCCCAACCAGTACTTCGCCGTGCGCGCTGCGCAGGAACACGTGCGCCGCCGCAGCGGGGGCATCATCTGGCACACACAAGGCTCCGGCAAATCGCTGACCATGGTCTGGCTGGCGCGCTGGATCCGTGAACACGTCTCCGACGCGCGCGTGCTCATCATCACCGACCGCGTCGAGCTGGACGAGCAGATCGAGGGCGACTTCCAGGGCGTGGGCGAGGACATCTACCGCACACGCAGCGGCGCCGACCTGCTGGACGCGCTCAACCGCAGCGACCGCTGGCTGATCTGCTCGCTGATCCACAAGTTCGGTCGCAGCGAAGAGGCGGCCGTGGACGAGTACATCGCCGACCTGCGCCGTCACCTGCCGCCCGACTTCCGGCCCAAAGGGGCGATCCACGTCTTTGTGGACGAGTGCCACCGCACCCAGAGCGGCAAGCTGCACCAGGCCATGAAGACGCTCCTGCCCGACGCCCTCTTCATCGGCTACAGCGGCACGCCGCTGCTCAAAGCCGACAAACAGCGCAGCGTCGAGGTCTTCGGCCCTTACATCCACACCTACAAATACGACGAAGCCGTGCGCGATCGCGTCGTGCTCGACCTGAGCTACGAGGCGCGCGACATCGACCAGCGCCTGGTCTCGCCGGAGCGGGTGGATCAATGGTTCGAGGCAAAAACGCGCGGTCTCACCGACTACGCCCGCGCCCAGATCAAGCGCCGCTGGGGTGCCATGCAGGAGGTGCTCAGCGCGCAGTCGCGGCTGGAGAAGATCGTCGCCGACATCCTGCTGGACATGGAGACGCGGCCCCGGCTGATGGACGGCCGCGGCAACGCGCTGCTGGTCTGCAGCAGCATCTACCAGGCGTGCAAGTTCTACGAGCTCTTCAGCCGCACGCCGCTCAAGGGCAAATGCGCCATCGTCACCAGCTACCGCCCCAACCCGGCCGACATCGCCGGCGAGGAGACGGGCGAGGGCCAGACTGAGCGCCTGCACCAGTACGCCACCTACCGCCGCATGTTGGCTGACTTCTTCGAGCAGGACGAGGATCAGGCCATGGGGCGGGTCGAGGAGTTCGAGAGCAAGGTCAAGGAGCGTTTCATCAAAGAGCCGGGCCAGATGAAGCTGCTCATCGTGGTGGACAAACTGCTGACCGGCTTCGACGCGCCGCCCGCCACCTACCTCTACATTGACAAAGCCATGCGCGACCACGGCCTCTTCCAGGCGATTTGCCGCGTCAACCGGCTGGACACCGAGGACAAGGAGTACGGCTACATCGTTGACTACAAGGACCTCTTTCAGTCCTTGCAATCGGCCGTGCAGGACTACACCGCCGGCGCCTTTGCCGACTATGACCCGGAGGACGTGGCGGGCGTGCTGGAAAACCGGCTGGAGAAAGCCCGCGACCGGCTGGAAGAGGCGCTGGAGCAGGTGCGCGCGCTGTGCGAGCCGGTCGCGCCCCCGCGTGACAGCGCGGCCTATCTGCACTATTTCGTGGCCGCCGACACCGCCGACCAGAACGACGTCAAGGAGAACGAGCCGCGGCGCGTCGCGCTCTACAAAACAGTGTCCGCGTTGGTGCGCGCCTACGCTAACCTGGCCGGCGAGATGGCCGAGGCCGGCTACACACCCGCCGGGGCCGCAGCCATTCAGCGCGAGGTGCAGCACTACGAGCAGGCGCGGCAGGAGGTGCGCTTGGCCAGCGGCGATTACGTAGACATGAAGCTGTACGAGCCGGCCATGCGCCACCTGCTGGACACCTACATTCAGGCCGATCCCAGCCGGGTCGTGGCTTCCTTCGACGACCTGGGGCTGGTGGATCTCTTCATCGCGGGCGGCCTGGCTGAACTACAGCCGCGCCTGCCCCCGGGCTTGCGCGGCGACCGCGTCGCCATGGCCGAAGCCATCGAGAACAACGTGCGCCGCCTCATCATCGACGAGACGCCGGTCAACCCCAGGTACTACGAAAAGATGTCGCAACTGCTGAATGAGCTGATCGCCCAGCGCAAAGCCGAGGCGCTGGCGTACGAAGCCTACATGCAGCGGCTGCGCGAGCTGGCGCAACAGGTCAAGACGCCGGGCAGCGCGGGCGACTACCCGCCGGAAGTGGACACTCCGGCCCGCCGCGCGCTCTACGACAACCTGGATCGCGACCCCGACCTGGCGCTGCGCGTGGACGAGGCGATCCGCCGCGCCAAGAAGGATGACTGGCGCGGCCACACCGTCAAGGAGCGCCAGGTGCTCTACGCCGTGCGCCAGGCACTGGGTTCTGCGCCCGACACCGACGCAGAAGCGCAGCGCATCCTCGCCATTGCCAAAGAGCAAGATGAGTACTGAACGGACGACGCTGACGATCGCCGGCTTGCAGGTGGAGGTCGTGCGCAAGGCGATCAAGAACCTGCACCTGGGCGTCTACCCGCCCGACGGCCACGTGCGCGTCGCTGCGCCGGCTTACATGAGCGACGAGGCGGTGCGCGTGGCAGTGAGCACGCGGCTGGGCTGGGTCCGCCGTCAGCAAGCACGCTTCGCTGGCCAGGCGCGCCAGTCCGAACGAGAGATGGTGCACGGTGAAAGCCACTACTACCTGGGCGTGCGCTACCGCCTGCTGGTCGAGGAGGTGGACGCGCCGCCGCAGGTGCGGCTCCACGGCGGGAACAAGCTGGTGTTGCAGGTGCGGCCGGGCGCCGACGCCGACCGCCGCCGCAGCGTGCTGGACGCCTGGTATCGCGCTGAGCTGAAGCGTCGCATTCCGCCGTTGCTGGAACAGTGGCAGCCGCAGATCGGCGTCGAGGTCGCAGGGTGGGGCGTCAAGCGCATGAAAACGCGCTGGGGAAGCTGCAACATCGCGGCGCGGCGCATCTGGCTCAACCTGGAGCTGATCAAGAAGCCGCCGCACTGCCTGGAGTACGTCCTGGTGCACGAGCTGGTGCACCTGCTGGAGCGTCATCACAACGAGCGCTTCCACGCGCTGATGGATCGTTACCTGCCGCAGTGGCGGCTCCATCGCGATGAGCTCAACCGCGCGCCGCTGGCGCATGAAGACTGGGAGTACTGATTAGCTGGCGCCCAGCAAACGGCTATGCGAAGCACTTAGCGCCGGCCAGCCACCCGAATGCGGATCTCGCTGAACCCCAGGCTGCGCAAATGTTCGCGCAGGCGCAGCTCGGCCAGCTCCTGCGCCAGGCTCAACATGCTGGGGTTGTTCGTCACCAGATCGGCCAGTTGCTGCTGCGCGCGCGCCATCGCCGCCAGCTCCAGCCCTTCGTACTCTGAATAGATCCAACTGCGCTCCGAGGCGCGGATGCGCGATTCCTCCGGCAGCATTTCCACGCTCAGCACCCGCGCCGCCGGCAACGTCAGCGTAATCGCCGACCCGCTGCGTTCGATATCGCGTTCGTTCAGCCGGGTCAGGTCGAGGCCGACTTTGACGCGCCCGACGGCGTACAGGATCACCCGGTCTGTGCCGAAGATTTGCAGCAGGCCTTCGCGCTCCACTTTGGCCTCTGCCTCGGTGGCCAGGGTGTACTCGACGATGGCCAGTTCGCCGATGTTGCGCCACACCGGCAGCGGGATCGGCGTCGGCGTTGGGGTGGGCGTGGGCAGCGGCGTAGGTGTTGAAGTGGGCGTGGGCGATGGCATCTCGGTGGGCAGCGCTGTGGGCGATGGCAAGGGAGGAACAGGCGTGGCAGTAGGCGGCTCTGGCAAGAGCGCCGGGGTGACGGGGGCCGGCGTCACCTGCACCACCACTACAATCGGTGTGGCAGTGACTGCCGGCGCGTCGTTCGCTGGCGATTCACGCGGCGGAGGCGTCACCAGCCCGCGCACAAACAGCGCGAACAGCAACAGGCCGGCCACTGTGCCCACGCCTGCCCAGATCAGACAACCCGTCGAGCTGAAAATGGAACGCGCGCGGGCGCCGGCGCTTGGGCGATTACCTGGCGTTGCCATGCCCGCGACTATAACGCAGGCTTGCGCAAGATGCGGGGGCGCGCAGCGGCCGGAAAAACAGACGGCTTTTGCGCGCGACTGGCCTGGCGCGCCCTGCAAGGGCCCTTACCCTTTCACGGCGCCCAGCACCAGGCCCTTGACGAAGTAGCGCTGCAGGAGCGGATAGACCAGCAGAATCGGCACAATCGAGATCAGCAATGTGGCTGCGCGCAGGCCGCGATTCGACACCAGCGCCAGGAACTCTTCCAGGTTGCCGCTGGCGAACATCTGGGTCACATTGACCTGGTTCAGGAACACTTGCAGGTAGGTTTGCAGCGGGTACATGTCGTTGCTCTTCAGCAGCAGCGAGGGGAAGAACCAGTCGTTCCAGAAGAAGACGGCCTGAAACAGCGACACGGTGGCCAGCACCGGCAACGACAACGGCACGAAGATGCGAAACAACACGTCCATGTGCGTTGCCCCGTCGATCAGCGCCGCCTCTTCCAGCTCCCTGGGCAGGTTGCGGAAGAAATTCATGATGAGAATGGTGATCCACGGGCTGAAGGCAAACGGCACGATCAATGACCCGAATGTGTTGTACAGCCCCAGCGCGCGCACAACCAGAAAGAACGGGATCAGACCGCCGCTGAACAACATGCAAAAAAGGAACAACACCACGAGAGCCGTGCGCGGCGGAAATGCATCGGCCGACTGGGACATTGGATAGGCCGTCAGCACGCAGACGCCGACGCTCAGCGCCGTGCCGGCCACAGCCCGCGCCACAGCCCAGAAGAAGGCGCTCCAGATGCGCGGATTTTCAAAGGCGATGACGAAGTTTTGCAGCGTGGGGTCGATCGGGATGAATTGCACCAGGTTGCCGGCCACCGGGCCGGCCTTGCTAAACGCGACTGCTGTAAGGTGCAGAAAGGGGGCCAGACACAGCGCGCCGGCGCCGATCAACAGCGCGTAGTTCAGCGCGTCGAAAAGCCGCGATCCAATCGACTTGTCCTTGACCATGATGTGTGAAGCGTTGAGCAGCCGGGTTGGCTGCCGCCCATCGCCGTTGCTAGAACGGCCTCCATCCCGAATAACGATTGGCCAGATACCACGAGATCAGCACGAGCGCGAAACTGATGACGCTTTTGATTGCGCCGACGGCGACGCCGAAGCTCCACTGGGCAGACTGGATGCCGACGCGGTATACATAGGTGTCCAGCACGTCGCCGGTGGCGTACACCGCCGGGTTGTACAGGAACAGGATTTGATCGAAGCCGGCGTTGAGTATGTTGCCGATGGACAGCACCCATTGCAGGACGACGATTGGGGCGATGCCGGGGATAGTGACATGCCACATGCGCTGGAACCGGCCGGCCCCGTCGATGGCAGCGGCCTCATGATTCTCCGGGCTGACGTTGGTCATGGCCGCCAGGAAGATGATCGCGCCCCAGCCGAAGTTTTTCCAGACATCGCTCAGAATCATCGTCAGGGGGAACACGCGCGGATCGCCCAGCCAGGCGGGCGGCTGGTCCAGCCCCAGCCCGCGCAGCCCCTGGTTCAGGATGCCGTTGGACGCCAGCACGTCCATCATGATGCCGCCGATCACCACCCACGATAGAAAGTGCGGGAAGGAGGTGAGTGTCTGCACGATGCGCTTGAACCAGGTGTGTTGCTCGTACACTTCGTTCAGCAGCAGCGCGAAGATCAGGGTAAGGATCTGGCCAAGCGCAATCTTGCCGGCGGCGATGGTGACTGTGTTGCGCATCAGTTCGCCCAGGTCGGGCAGCGCGAACAACAGATCGAAATTGCCCAGCCCAACCCAGCGCGAGCCAAAGAACCCCTTCAGCGGGTTGAAGTCCATGAAGGCGATCACCAGCCCAAAGGTCGGTGTCAGGCTGAAGGTGACAATGAGCAGGAGGCCTGGCAACACCATGAGCCAGAGCAGCCCGGCGCCGTGCCGGCGCCATGACCCGGAACGACCGGCCCGTTCGCGTCGCTTGATCTGTGTGGAAACAGCCATTGATCTGCTGGAGAATGATACCGTTGAGAAAACGGATTGAAGCGGGTGGCGTGCTCACGGCGACTAAGGCAAGCAGAGCGGGCGCGCTCTGGCTGATCGCGCTTGCGCGCGCCCGCAGTTGCGCGCCCGCAGTTGCGCGCCCGCAGTTGCGCGCCCGCTTTCGCGGCGGGTTGCCCGCCGCAAGCGACTCTCACGGCAAGGGGTTGTGTCAGACGGTTTCGCCGGTTTCGTACCAGCGATTGACTTCGTCGGTGATCTGGTCGCCGCCGTTCTTCTTCCAGTCCGCCACAAACTGGTCATAGTCGGCCAGGGTCTTGGAGCCGGTGATGATAGCGGTGAAGGTTTCCTGCTCCAGCTTGTCGAGCTGCGCGCCGCGCGAGGCCATGGTGCTGGTGGGCGGGCCGAAGAATTCGGGGTAAACCCCCTGGCCAACCCCTTGTTGCACCACCGGCTGTGTGTCTTTCTCGCCCAGTTCAGGGTGTTTGGCCACTTCGACCAGAGCCTGTTGCCAGCCGTTCAGTTGCGCTGCGTCGCCGGCAGCCAGTTCTGCGGCGTAGGCGTAGAAGTCGGCGGCGTTCTTCAGGTAATATCCGCCCCAGTTATTGCTGTTGGTGAAAGCGGTGCGCAGATATGTGCCGGGGCGGTTGTTGCTGATGACGTATTGCTGGTTTTCTGCGTTGTATCTCCAGTCCCAGTCCTCAAAGCCATAGATGTTTTGCTCGCGCCAGCGGGTCACGTTCTCAAGCGCCCAGTTCATGACCTGGATCACGGCTTCGACCTTCTGCGGCTCGATGCCTGTGCGGAAGCCGTCGATGTAGCCATAGGACGGCGCCGTCTCCAGCCAGCCGCGCTTGCCGCTGGCGTCGGTGGGAGGCAGGGTAAAGCCCCAGCGCGCTTCGGGCACATTTTGTTTGGTCAGGCCGGCCGGCCAGCCAATCCCCCATGCCGGCGCAAAGAACACCGCGCACTTGCCGGCAGCCACCGGATCGGTGGACTTGCTTTCGTCGCGCGAGTAAAACTCTTTGTCGATGAGTCCATCCT
>DAOTYS010000135.1:0-7673 GCA_034434575.1 Thermoflexales bacterium | reverse complement strand
GCTGGCCGAGGTATCGCGCCAGCGCCGCCCGGCGCGCCGCCTCGTCCATGTCCGGGGCAACGTTCAGCAACTGAGAGGCAGGAACGAAGCCCCGCAGGGTGTGATAGCGCACAATCAGACCGCCGCGATTGGCGCCGGTGGCTTCAACTTCGAGCACGTCGCGGTGCTGCATCGCCTCGCGCAAGGCAACCCACACTTCGGGGGTATTGGGGCCAAAACCAGGCGCGGCGCGTTCCTGGTCCCAGGTGTTGTGCAGGTATGACGGAAGGGCAACCCCGCCGTAGCTGTCGATACGGCGCCGATCTTCGGCGTGGTCCTCAAGGCCGGGGCGCTCGACGCTCCATGCTTCAACATCCTTCAGCAACGATTCCCAGTACCCCTCGTCCAACACCAAATCTTCAGGCCGGTAACCCATTTCGTAACCTCACTCCTTGTCCGCGATGTAGAAGCGCTGTTTGCAGGCAGGCGCGCAGTCAGGTATGACTGCGCAAATCGGGCGTCTCATCGTTCGGCAACACGCTCGCAGCAGCCGTTTTCATTGCGGCTTGCACGCTCGACTCCTGTGCGACATCAAACAGAATCCGACAGGCCATTATAATTCGGACGTTGAGATTGCGTCATTCATCGATCCGGCGCGCGTCATTGCTGTCGCGAGGGCCGACAAACCATGCCAGCGCAGAAGCCAGTGTTTACGCGCGTCTTTCAGCCGGCGCCTGTCACACCCGACACAACCATACTGCGATGCGGGGCGCGCCAGCCTCGGCGCAATCGCCGGTGCAGGCTCATTCAAAGGCGCCGATATTGCGTCTGTAATCCACAAGGAAGGAGTATCTGAACGTCATATGTCCAAGAAATCTGAGAAGCTCGAAGAGATGAAGGCAGCGGCCAAAAAGAAAGTGCGTGTGGCCATTGTCGGCGTGGGCAACTGCGCCAGCGCCCTGGTGCAGGGTGTGCACTACTATCGCAACGCAAAGGACGGCGACTTCGTGCCCGGCTTGATGCATGTCCGGCTGGGAGACTACCATGTCAGCGACATCGAGTTCACCGCCGCCTTCGACATCGACGCCAATAAGGTGGGCAAGGACCTGAGCGAAGCGATCTTCACGTATCCCAACAACACCTACAAGTTCACCGACGTGCCCTACATGGGGTGCTGCGTGCATCGCGGCATGACCCACGACGGCCTCGGCAAGTACCTGTCGCAGATCATCAAGAAAGCGCCGGGCGAGACAGCCGACATCGTGCGCATTCTCAAGGAGACGCAGACCGACGTGGTGGTGAGCTACCTGCCGGTGGGCAGCGAACAGGCCACCAAGTGGTACGTGGAGCAGATTTTGCAGGCCGGCTGCGCCTTCGTCAACTGCGTCCCCGTGTTCATCGCCCGCGAGTCCTACTGGCAGCGCCGGTTCGAGGAGAAGGGCTTGCCGGTCATCGGCGACGACATCAAGAGCCAGGTCGGCGCGACCATTTCTCACCGCATGCTGGCCCATCTGTTCGTCGAGCGCGGCGTGCGCATCGATCGCACCTACCAGCTCAACTTCGGCGGCAACACCGACTTCATGAACATGCTCGAGCGCGAACGGCTCGAATCGAAGAAGATCAGCAAGACCAATGCCGTCACCTCGCAAATTCCCTATGACATTGGACATGACAACGTGCACGTCGGGCCAAGCGACTACGTGCCGTGGCTGACCGACCGCAAGTTCTGCTACATCCGCATGGAAGGCACCACCTTCGGCGACGTGCCGCTGCTGGCCGAGTTGAAGCTGGAAGTGTGGGACAGCCCGAACAGCGCCGGCGTGGTCATCGACGCCATTCGCTGCGCCAAGATCGCGCTCGATCGCGGCGTGGCCGGCGCGCTCAAGTCGCCGTCGTCCTACTTCATGAAGTCGCCGCCGGAGCAGTACATAGACGAAGAAGCGCGCGAAAAGGTCGAAGCCTTTATTCGGGGCGAAGTGGAACGCTGACAGATCAGAAGACAGAGCACAGACAACAGACAACAGACAACAGACAACAGATTGCTCTGTATTCTGTATTCTGTATTCTGTGCTCTGTAATCTGGCTACTGACGACTGACGACTGTCTACTCCAATGGAAGCCTGGGCCCGTAAGAACACCCGCTTCATCATCGAGCCGATCGTCGGCCTGATGGCGCGACTGGGCATCTCGCCCAACGCGCTGACCGCCGCCGGCTTTGCCATCAACGTCGTGGCGGGCGTTCTGATCGGGCTTGGGCATTTGCTGGCCGGCGGCCTGGTGATGACGCTCATTGCCATGCCGCTGGACGCTTTCGACGGAGCGCTGGCGCGCGCCACCCACCAGCAGACCCGCTTCGGCGCATTCTTTGACTCCGTCCTCGACCGGTTCGCCGAAGCCGCAATTCTGACCGGCCTGGCCGCCTGGTTTTCGCAGCAGGGCGACGCGCTCTCTGTGGTCGTGACGTTCGCTGCGCTGGCCGGCTCGTTCATGGTCAGCTACACCCGCGCCCGCGCCGAGGGGCTGGGGCTGGAGTGCAAAGTCGGCCTGTTCAGCCGGCTGGGTCGCGTCATCCTGCTGGCCGCCGGCCTCATCTTCAACCAGCCTGTGGTCATGATCTGGCTGCTGGCGACGCTCAGCAACGCCACGGCCATCCAGCGCATCCTCCACGTGCGCCGCATTGCCGCATAACCCCGCCACCGGACCATGATCCAACTGATTCGCATCGACGACCGCCTGGTGCATGGGCAGGTGATGGCGGTGTGGGTGCGCGCATTGAACATCGACCATCTGCTCGTCGCCGACGATGAGAGCGCCAACGACGCCTTCGCCCGGCAGGTCATGCAACTGGCCATGCCCAAAGGGATGACGCTCGTTGTGCAAACGGTTGCGGACGCCAGGCTAACATTAGCCGCCGCAGCACGCGATCCCCATCGCTGGCTGGCGCTGGTGCGCAACGTCGCGTCGGCTGTTCGCCTGCACAACGCTTTCCCGTTCGACGCACTGAATGTGGGAGGCGCAGGGATGACGCCGGGCCGGCGGCTGATCTGGCGCAGCATCGCCTTGTCGCAGGAAGAGACGGCTGCCCTGCGCGCCCTGCGCGCCCAAGGCGTGGATGTGTATCTGCAAATGTTGCCCAGCGACCCTCAAAAGCGCGACTGGTGAGGGCCTGGTGAGGGCCTGGTGAGGGCGTGGCGCGTAGTGCGTATTGCGTATTGCATATCGTTTTTTGCGCCCTGTATTCTGACTCCTGACTCCTGACTCCCGACCCATGTCCCTCTTCCACGCTCTCCTGATCGGCTTGATCTACTACCTGGCCAACACTTCGTTTCTGTGCGGGCTGGCCTACTTCACGACGTGGCGGCCTGTCGTCAACGGATTTTTGGTTGGGCTGGCGCTGGGCGAGCCGGCGCAAGGGGCTTTAGTCGGCGCACTGATCAACGTGCTGTACCTGGGATACCTCTCGGTGGGCGGGACGCTGGGCATCGGGGACGCGGCGCTGGCCGGCATCACAGGCGCCACCGCCAGCATCATGCTGGCAGTCCCGCCGGCGATGGCAACAGGGGTGGGCGTGGTTGTTGGCGTCCTGCTGGGCAACCTCGGTTTTCCGTTGCTCACCCTGCGCCTGAAGCTGGATGGTCGCCTGGTTCGGCGCATGGATGCCGCCGCCGAACAGGGCAATGCGCGCGCGGTGACCTGGCTGAATATCGCGCCGGCGCAGGCGTTGCTCTTCGCCATCACCGCGCCTGCGGCTGCGGCGCTGGCGCTGATGATCGGCGCGCTCGGTCCGTTGGCCGGCCTGTTGCCCGACGCGCTGACGCGCGGCCTGTCGATCGCAGGAATGGGATTGAGCGGGGCGCTGGGCATCGCGCTGGCGATGCGATTTGTCTTCCAGAGATGGGGAATTGCTTTTTTTCTGGCCGGCTTTGCGCTTGCCGGCGTCAGCGGCAGCCTGTCGTTGATCGCTGACATCAGCGTCGCCGTTCTGCTGTGCGTGACCGCCGGCTCACTCATAGCCATTCTCGCAGGCACGGCGCGCCTGCGGCGTGACGCGCGCCACTCGCGCCGTCTGCCGTTGATGCCTTTCTGGCTGTGGCAATGCTTCAGTCATTCCGCGTACAGCTTCGAGCGGCTGCAAGGCAGCGGCTTCGCCGGCGCGCTGGCCCCGCTGATCGAGCGCGTGTGCGCCAGTCTCGAGGACCGCAAAGACGCCCTCAAACGGCAACTGGCGTTTTTCAACACCGAGGTGAACCTGGGCGCCATGCTGGTCAGCATCGTGGCGCGCATGGAAGCGGAGCGCGCCGCAGGCCGCGCCACAGCAACCGAGATCGAGAAAACAAAATCCACCCTGATGGGCGCATTGGCCGGCTTTGGCGACCCGCTGATCCAGGGCGCGCTTCTGCCGTGCGTGCTTTCAACAGCCCTGGTGATCCTGTTCAGTGAGTTCGCCGCCAATCCGCGCGAGCCGGCGCTGACAGGACTCGTGTTGTATGTCGCTGCTATCGGATCACTGATCTTTGCCGTGGGGTGGCTGTGCTATCAGGCCGGCGACGCCTTTGGTCGAGACGCTGTGACGCAGTTGCTGGGCAGCCCAATTGTGGTGCGCGGCGCAGAGGCGGCGCGCGGCATCACCGCGTTCATGCTGGGCGCGCTGGTCACGTCGCCCTGGGTTGTGTCTCTGCCGCCAGGTCCCCCGCCGGGCGGGCCGCTGGAATTTGTGCGCCTCGGGGCGTCTCTGCTGTTGACATTGGCGCTGTGGGGGCTGTCGTGGCGCCTCCACAGCAGGCCGATGCTGCTCTGGATCGGACTGCTGGCCTCAGGCGTGCTTATGACCCTCAACGGCGTGATTTAGAATCAAGCGCGCATGGAAGCTCGCGTAGAACTGCTCATCTGGACGGCCCTGTCACTGCTGATAGGCGTCGTGGCAGTCAACGCTGCCCATCGCGCACAGGACGGGCGTCTCATCGCGTGGGCCGAAGAGACCACCGCAGGGGCGCTGTTGCGCGAAGCGGGCCTGTTCGCCTTCATGGTCGGCCTGCCATTCGGAGCGCTGATCAGCGGCGCGTCCGGGGTCGATCTGATGGCCATGGGCAAAGACTTGACCGCGTCCGACAGCATTCTGGGATTTCCATTTGTGGATTGGGTGCGCGGCGTGGGTCAGACCTCGCTGGTTGTGATATGCGTCCTGGTCGTGCTGTGGCTGGCGGGCCGTGTCGCGCCGGGCAGCCGGCCCTGGGGCGTTGGCGTAATGGGAGTTCGTGACGCCTTTTACCACGAAGTGCACTGGACGTTCTATCGCGCGGCGCCGGCGCTGTGGCTCGGCGATTTCTATTGGGGCGCGGTGATCGGCATGATCCCGCTGATCGTGGAGTGGATCACACATCCCGACACATCGTTCTGGCTGGTCACCGTGGAAGGCCGGCAGGTTCTGGCCGTGAGACTGGCCTGCGCGCTGACCAGCGCCTTTCTCTATCTGGCCACCCACAATCTTTGGCTGATGATCGCGGCCAACTTTGTGATTCAAGTGGCGGGCAGCCGGCTCATCAGCCATCACACGAGCGCCTCCCGCCAGCAGACCGATGCAACGCGCAATCCGTGAGAGCCGGCCTGCAAACCTTTGCGCCAGACCTGCGTCCGCTTGATCGCCTCACATGCCGCGCCACAGTCTTGCGGCAGCTTCGCGCGTCCGGGCCAGCAAGCGTTGCGGGTCGGCATTCAGCACCACGTGACTGCGCTTCAACCAGCGCCCGGCGCACATGACGCTATCGACATGCGCCGCGTCGCGCCACAAAATCAACTGGTCGAACACATTATGCGCAGTGATCGGCGTGGGCAAATCGAGATCGATCGCAATCAGGTCGGCGCTGTAGCCGGGCAACAGCGCACCGACAGGGGCGGCGGCTGTTTGTGTCAAGGCCAACGCCTGCGCGCCTTCGAGGGTGGCCATGCGCCAGACGATGGGGCCGGGCATGGCGCCCGGATCCAGCAGGCGCGCTTTGTGGATGAGGAACGCGCCGCGCAGGGTGGCGAAGAAATTTGCCACATAGCCGTCGGTGCCCAGGCCGACCGTTGCGCCGGCTGCGCGCATCTCCGGCGCCGGCGCGATCCCGCCGCCCACTTCGCAATTCGAGAGCGGCATGGTCGTGACCCGGATGCCGCGCCGTCCGACGATCTCCACTTCCTGAGGGGATAGCTGCACACATTGCGAGGCCAGGGTGGTCTCGTCCAGGACGCCCAGCGCCTCGTAGTGTTCGATCGTGCGATGGCCGTATCGCTTCAGGCACTGCTCCGGCTCATAGACGCCCTCGGCGCAGTGAAAATGCAACAGCGCGCCGTTCTCTCGCGCCAGCGCGTGCGCGCGGCGAATGAAGGCGTCGCTGCATGTGAATGTGGTGTGATGGCACATCGCGCCGAGCAACAAGGCCGGCGGCGCGGCCGACTGTCGCGCATTGCGTACTGGGTATTGCGTATTGGGTATTGCGTATTGGGTATTGGGTATCCCCTCCTCCGCCTCCTGACTCCCGACTCCTGACTCCTGACTTCTGCAATGCGCAATGAACTCCGCGTTTTCACGCAGACCCAGATCGCCGTTCTCCGAGCTGACCCGCTCGGTGGCCTCGAAGCACAACATGCCGCGCAGGCCCCAGCGCTGGAGCACCTCGGCCTGAACAAACAGCCCGCCGGGGATGGCATTCGGCGCTTCAAGACAGTCGAAGAAGGTTGTCACCCCGCTGTTGATCATGTCATAGCAGGCCAGATCCATCGCTGCGCGCAACATGTCGTGGTCGAGGCGATCCTCGATCCGGCCCCACCAGAAGTCGTTGAGAAAAGCCCAGAAGTCAGCCGGCGCGTTGTCGGTGGGAATGCCATGCGCCAGCGCGCCATAGCAGTGGCGGTGCGCATCCACAAAGCCGGGCGACACTGCTTTGCCGCGCAGATCGCAGACAGCCGCGTCGGGATATTCGGCGCGCAGGACAGCGTTCGGGCCGGTGGCGAGGATTCGCCCACCGGCCACCAACACAGCATGATCCGACTGGGGCGGCTCGTCGGCGGAGCGAATCAGCCAGGAGGACAGAATCAACTGCGCATCAGATCGTTCAGGAATCGACATGAGGCCATTTTAATCACAGTCTGCCTTCGACAAGCTCAGGCAACGGCAACGGCTGCGGTGGCGGGACAAGCCTGGCGGCTTGTCCTACCCCATCTGCTCTTCGGCGGCTGAGCTTCGGCGGCTGAGCCTGTCGAAGCCGTCGAAGCCGTTGCCTTCGACAAGCTCAGGCAACGGCTCAGGCAACGGCAACGGCTGCGTTGGCGGGACAAGCCTGGCGGCTTGTCCTACAGCATCTGCGCTTCGGCGGCTGAGCTTCGGCGGCTGAGCTTCGGCGGCTGAGCCTGTCGAAGCCGTCGAAGCCGTCGAAGCCGTTGCCTTCGACAAGCTCAGGCAGCGGCTCAGGCAGCGGCTGCGGTGGCGGGACAAGCCTGGCGGCTTGTCCTACAGCATCGGTTCGCCAATCGTTGCTGCTAAAATCACCTCATGCATGTGCCGGAAATGACGCCGCAGGAGTACGCCACACTGCGCCAGACTGATCGCGCCCCCGCTCTGATCGACGTGCGCGAGCCGTGGGAGTTTGCGCGCGCGCGCATCGAGGGCGCCCGGCTGTTGCCGCTTGGCGGCATTTTCGATTGGGCGCCGGAAT
>DAOTYS010000134.1:0-1772 GCA_034434575.1 Thermoflexales bacterium | reverse complement strand
GTCTCAAAGGCGGCGGTTGCCTCGCGCAGGACTTGCTGAGCGAAAGCCGCGTCGCGCTCGCCCATGCGCCAGCCGTCCCCCTCAAACAGTCCGGCATAGCGCGCCGGCCGGTCGGTGAGATGGAGCGTAGATTGAATCTTCACCGCCCCCATGCCGAGCGGCTTGCCCATGCCCAGTTTCAGGCGATAGGCGTCCTCGCCGGCGCGTTGCAGCACCCACGCCAGCGCCCCCAGCTCCTCGGCGCGCAGATTCTCAAATCGAATGGTGAAGGTGAACTGCGCCCCGGCTTTGACTGCCCTGATGCGCGTGTATTGCGTGACATGCTTGAGCTTATTGCGATCCGTTTCTTCCACGTCGTTGACCGACACAGCCCCGCGATGCCAGTACAGCTTGAAGCCGCGCAGACGCGCGCCAGCATCGTCGTAGTTCCGCAACTGCTCTTTATCATCCGGCTCCGGTTGTTCCAGATAGTGTTGAAAGGTAGTGATCTTGGGCGTGGAGAGCGCCTGCGGCGTGATCTCGCGCTCGAACGGATCGCTCAGGTTGCCCGCATAAACGCCGTCGGAGAAGAACACCCGACCGGCGCAGGCCATGTTTTCCTTCCGGCTGTTCAGCCGGCTGTAGCCGAACATGGCCTCGGCCAGATCAACATCGTCGTTGTTGCCGACGGCCAGATCGCCGGCCAGGTCGCGCGGCGCATGGCGATAGGGAATGCGCAGCATAAAGGTGTGGCCGAAGAACACCACCCTGCCCTTTTCCATCAAATAGAAAACTGGCTGCATGTCTTGCAGCGCGCCGTTCAGGCCCAGCAGGGCGCGCTGCTGATCGGTGATCTGATCGCGGTAGGCGCGATCGAGGGCCACTTCGTTGCCCTCGGCGTCCTCGTAGCGCAACGGCAGCCAGCCGTTGTCCGGGCCGGTCTTGCTCAGGTCGGGGGCAAAGATGATCGCCTCGCTGCGCTTGGACAGCATTTTGCCGCTCTCGGCCAGTGCAGCCGGGCGCAGGCCGGCGGCAGGCTGCGCGCTGGCGCGCAGCGCACGGGCAAACTTGATGTGTAGAAAGCCGCCGCGCACGTCCTGATACTCACACGGGCCTGAGTGGATGTAGATCGTGCGCGCGTTTTTGGGCTGCGCTTCTTTGTCCGCGTGGCAGGCGCGCCGGATGTCTTCCGGCGGCCAGGGCGCCAGCTCGCCAACCTCGCCCAGCGCATGATGCGAAATGCGGCACCAGGTTGTGCCGTTGACCTGCTCAGCCGGCTGAATGTACCACTCGCCATCCCGTCCTTTGCGGATGTAGCCGGCCTGCACTTTGGGGATAAACCAGTTCTTCTGAGGTTCATCCATGATGCGCGCGCGGTACTGGATGCCCAGCCGGGTGGTGTCCACGGCGCGATACACCGGCGGTTGCGCGCTCAGGGCCGGGATGCGTGACCCGGAGATGATCTCCACCAGGCTGCGGAACAGCCCGCGCAGCGAACTGCCGGGGATGAGCGGGCTGCGTCCGCCATCGAGCGAGAAGAACGCTGGGGTATTTTTAGCTTCTTTGCCCTCAGCAAGATCACGAGCCGAGATCGGCCCGCGAATGAAACAGGGCGTCTCGGTGGTGAGCGCGCAGGTGAAATAACCGGTGTAGACCGGGTGACCATCCTCCTGAGCGTGGAAGGCGTCGTGGGACGGCGGACGCTGAGCGCTGCGCGCTTTGGCCGGCAGCGGCACAAAGTTATACGGCGCGATCGCCTCGCGGTCGCGGTAGGAGAGATTTGTGTGGGCCAT
>DAOTYS010000133.1:0-5605 GCA_034434575.1 Thermoflexales bacterium | reverse complement strand
GATCCCGCTTTGCCAGTGCATAAGTCACACTCCATAATGTCATTATACAAGCTTATATAATCGCCCCCATGCCGAACCCACATCCAACCTACAGGATTCTCATCCCAGACGATCTGTCAGCCGCCGGCCTCGATCTTCTCAGAGCCGATCCGGCTGTCTCCGTCACCGTCGCTAAAAAGATGCCGAGGGCGGAGCTACTGGCTCAAATCGGTGGCTACGACGCTTTGATTGTGCGCAGCGAAACGAAAGTCGACGCAACAGTGATTGAGGCCGGCGCGAAGTTGCGTGTCATTGGCCGGGCCGGCATTGGCGTTGACACCATCGACGTAGGCGCGGCGACGCATCGCGGCATCATTGTCATGAATACGCCGCAGGCCAATACTACCGCGACCTGCGAGCACACCCTGGCCATGATGCTGGCGCTGGCCCGCCACATCCCGCAAGCCGACGCCTCGTTGCGGCGAGGGGAATGGACGCGCAGCAAGTTCATGGGTGTTCAGTTGCTGGGCAAGACACTGGGCATCATCGGCTTCGGGCGCATCGGCACACAGGTTGCCCGTCGCGCGCAAGCCTTCGGCATGGAAGTCATCGCTTACGACCCTTATGTGAATGAGGAGGCTGCCCGCGCGAATAAGGTCAGCCTGGTCGAACTGGACGATCTGCTGGCCAAAAGTGATTTTATTACCCTGCACTCTTCGCTGAACCCCGGCAGCCGGCGTTTGCTGGATGCGGCGGCCATCGCCAAAATGAAGAGCGGCGCGCGGGTCGTCAACGTGGCGCGCGGCGCGCTGGTCGATGTCGACGCGCTGTGCGAAGCGCTGGTTAGCGGCAGGCTGGCCGGCGCCGCGCTCGATGTATTCGAGGAGGAGCCGCCGCCGGCGGATCACCCGCTCTTCAAATTGCCGAACGTGGTGGTCACGCCGCATCTCGGCGCCAGCACCGCCGAGGCGCAGCGCGACGTGTCTATCCAGATCGCCGAGCAGATTCTCGACGCCTTGCACGAGCGCGAAGTGCGCAACGCGGTCAATTTCCCGCCCATGGACCCGGCTGCGCTTCCGCTGATCCGGCCCTATTTGCGCCTGGCCGAAAAACTGGGCGCGCTGCAATCCAGTCTGATCTCAGGGCGTATGGAGCGCATCGAGGTGGAATATCGCGGCGCTGATGTGGCCCCGCACGTCAAGCCCTTGACCGTGGCGTTGTTGCGCGGCCTGCTGGCGCCGGTGTTGGGTGCCGAGCGCGTCAACTATGTCAATGCCCCCGTCATCGCCGAAGAGCGCGGCATCATCGTCTCTCAGGCGGTCGATCTCACCAGCGCCAACTACACCAACCTGATTTCATGCCGGGTGACGACCGATGAAGAGACTCACACAATCGCCGGCGTGTTGTTCAACGGCCAACAGCCGCGCATTGTGCAGATCGACGGCTTTGTGCTGGATGCCGTGCCAGAGGGCCTGGTCCTGATCGTGTCCTCGCGCGACGTGCCCGGCGTAATAGGACGCATCGGCACCATTTTGGGCCAGAGCTACGTCAACATCGCCGAGTATCGGCTGGGCCGCACCGGGCCGGGCGATATGGCGATGTCGTTCATCAACCTCGACAACCCGGCGCCGGAGGAAACGATGCAGGCCCTGCGCGCCCTGCCGGAAGTGGTGGACGCCAGGCAGGTGATGCTGTGATCGGGCGCGTCATTGCGTAGGATAAGATTGGCAGCAAGGATCATGAGCACCACACCTGCCGAAGCGCGAAAGATTCTGCTTGAACGGGAACTGGCCCGTTATCTGGATATCCTGGCTTCGCGTGACGATCTTGAGAAAGTTATTGTGTTTGGCTCGGTGGCAGCCGGCCAGGTCCACGAATGGTCCGACATTGATCTCGTGGTGATTCAAGAGACCACCTCGCCTTTCTTTGCCAGACTCCGCGAGATCAGGAGACTCCTTCAGCCTGCTGTGGGCACGGATATCCTGGTTTATACGCCGGGGGAGTTCGAGCAAATGAGCCGAGAGCGAGATTTTGTGCGTGAGGAGATCCTTGGCAAAGGACGCACCATCTATGAGAGAAGTCGCGGAAAGGTGGCTGATATTCGCCTATGACGATCTGCGGGCGGCGCGAGCAGTGTTTGATAAGCAATTGCACAATCAGGCCTGTTTCCATGCTCAACAATGTGTGGAGAAATCGCTCAAGGCAGTGCTGGCGTTCGAGGGCGCGGGCGTGCCGCGAACGCACTCCATCTCCGAGTTGATGCGAACTGTCTCTTCAGCGGCATTCTCAGTCAGGCATGCCGATCTGGTGAGCATGGATGACTATTACATCGCCACCCGGTATCCCGATGCGCTGCCTGGAACATTGCCCTCTGGCCTGCCCACACTGGCCGATGCGGAACAGGCAATTGAAGTTGCTGTCTTTGCTTTCGAGCGCGCTATTGAAGTGACAGGGGTTGACCCTCGATGAAGTCCGATCTGTCCAACCTGATGCGCGAGCGCGGTCTCGACGCGCTGGTGATCTCCTGCCCCGACGGTCTGGCGTCGGCCAACGCGGCTTTTCGCTATTTCACCGGCCCGGCGCATGTGACCAGCGGCCACATTGTGGCGGTGCGGCGCCCCAACTCCGCCGACCTCGACATCACGCTGGTGCATGGGCCGATGGAGCGCGAGGAGGCCGCCCACACCGGCCTGCGCCTGCGCAGCCTGGGCAACTATGACCTGCGCGAGATTTACCAGGCGGTTCATGGCGACCGGCTGGCCGGCCAGGTCGAACTCACCCGCCGGCTGTTCCATGACCTCGGCGTGCAGGGCCGCGTCGGCTTCTACGGTATTGACGAGCGGGGATCGTCCTACGCCTTCCTCGACGCGCTGATCGACGCAAATTTTGTCGAGGTGGCGGTCGAGTATGACAACGACATTCTCACCGAAGCGCGCAAGACGAAAGATGCCGCAGAGGTGGAACAGATCCGTCTGGCGTGCCGGCTCACCGAACAGGTGATCGGCGCCACGCGCGAATTCCTGCGCGCGCATCGCCTCGACGGCGAGACGCTGATGAAGCCCGACGGCAACCCGTTGACCGTGGGCGACGTGAAAGCGTTTATCCGGCGCGAAGAGGCCGCGCTGGGGCTGGAGGATGCGGGCTGCATATTCGCGATTGGCCGCGACGCCGGCGTGCCGCACAGCGCCGGCAAGGCCGCTGATGTGATTCAACTGGGCCGCACGATTGTGTTCGACATCTTCCCCCGCTTGCCGGGCGGCTACTACGCCGACATCACGCGCACCTGGTGCCTGGGCTATGCGACCGATGAAGTCCTGCAGGCGTATGCGCTGGTGAAGCAAGTGCACGATCGCGCCGAGGCCATGCTCGACAATGTTCGCCCCAGTTGGGAGTACAACGAGATGGCCTGCGACCTGTTCGAGGCGCATGGCCACCCCACGCCGCGCCAGAACCCCGGCCTCACGCAAGGCTATGTGCATTCGCTGGGGCACGGCTTTGGATTGGCGGTGCACGAAGCGCCCGCGATGCGTCTCAAGGCGCTCACCGGCCATGACGCGCCGTTGCCGGCCGGCAGCATCATCACCAACGAGCCGGGGCTGTATTACCCCGACAAAGGCTGGGGCATGCGGCTGGAAGACGACTACTGGCTCAATCCAGAGGGCGCGGTCGAGCGGCTGACTCAATTCGATCGCGAACTGGTGGTTCCGATGTAATGTGCGCTGTCATGCGCGCTCGCAGGCTGGCGTAGAGCCGGTTCAGGCGTCGGACGCCTTTTGTAGAGACGCGCCGCATGTAGAGACGCGCTGCGGCGCGTCTCTACGCTCTCAACACCTCCCCCAGCCGCGCAATTCCTTCTCGAATCCTGTCCGGCGCGGCGTTGGAGAAATTTAGCCGCATGGTGTTCTCTCCCCCGCCGCAGGGGTGGAACGCTGCGCCCGGCACAAATGCCACTTTCTTCGGCACGGCGGCGCGCAGCCGCTCGGCGGCGTCCACGCCTTCGGCCAGCTCGCACCACAGGAACATGCCGCCTTCGGGCCGGTTCCAGCGCGCCGAGGGGGGAAAGTGCTCTTGCATCGCCGACAGCATCACGTCGCGCCGCTCGCGGTAAGTGCGGCGGATCACCTCCACATGACGATGGAGGAAGCCGTCCTTCGCCACTTCATAGGCCACCATCTGGCTGAGGGTGGAGGTGTGCAGGTCGGCGCCCTGCTTCCCGCGCGTCAGCATGGCGATCACCTCCGGCTCGGCGCACACCCAGGCCAGCCGAAGGCCGGGCGCCAGGATCTTCGAGAAGGTGCTGAGATAGATCACGTTGCCGTGGTAGGCCGCGTTCACCGGCCCGCGGCCGGCCGCCAGTGACACCAGCGACGGCAGCGCCTCGCCTTGGAATCGCAACTGCCCGTAAGGATCATCCTCAACGATTGGCACGCCGTGCCGCGACGCAATCTCGATCAGTTTGCGCCGGCGCTCCAGCGAGAGCGTTCGCCCGGTGGGGTTGTTGAAGTTCGGCACAATGTAGATGAACTTGGGCCTGGCTCGCGGCGCGCGCTCCACCAGCGCCTGCTCCAGCGCCTCGACGACCATGCCCGCATCGTCAGCGGGCACTGTGATGTACTGTGGGCTGTAGGCCGACCAGGCCTGCAACGCGCCGAGATAAGTGGGCGATTCCACCACGATGCGATCGCCGGGGTCGATGAACATGCGCCCGATCAGATCGAGCGCCTGTTGCGAGCCGGAGGTGATGAGGATGTTGTCCACCCCGCAGGCGGGCAGCCGGTGGCGCGGGTCGTCGCGCATCCAGGATGCGATCAACTCGCGCAGAGGCCGGTAGCCTTCAGTGGTGCTGTATTGCAGCGCCTGGGCCCCGTGCTCGGTCAGCACGCGCTCGGCGGCGGCGCGCACCTGGCCGACGGGGAATACTTCTGGCGCCGGCAGGCCGCCGGCAAAGGAGATGAAGTCGGGTTGTTCGGTTAGCTTGAGAAGCTCGCGGATGACAGAGCTGGACATGCCGCGCGCGCGAGCAGCGTAGACGTTTTGCCAGATCGTTTCCATGTTGCGCCTCGCTCAACGGTCGCCTGTGGAGCCAGAGCAGGCGACACGACCGCAAGAGAATGCTTTGCTTGCCCGTTCTGCGCAGCGCCGCCGGGGCATTGACCGCAGCAGCGTCCTGGCCGCCACGGGCGAAGCCACACCCTCAGTGTAGCCTCTTTTCGTTGGCAGGGGATTGGCGCGGGCGCGCTGCAACGCGGCGCGTGAGCGGGCCGGCCTGTGGCGTCGCGGCCGGTTTTGGCAACATGGCGTCTCTGGCGTCTGCCCGCCTCACAGGTGGAATTTCTTCAGCGCCACATCCAGCTCTTCCGCCGTGCCGATGTCCAGGTATCGCCCGCTGTCGAAGCGCACGCCCTGCGCGCGCAACCCCTGGCGGATGGCTTCGTCGAACACCTGCGACAGCACAATCTCTTTGCCGGTGTAGGCGGTGTCGCGCAGATAGCGGTGCATCAGATCGCTGAAGGTCTGATTCCAGCAGCAGAACCCCCACATGTAGCGCAGATCGGTTTCCTTTGGCTTGTCGATGTTGTAGACGACCCGATCCTGCTCGTCGAGCTTGACCATGCCGAATTTCCAC
>DAOTYS010000132.1:0-15171 GCA_034434575.1 Thermoflexales bacterium | reverse complement strand
GCTGACCTGCTTCATCAAAAGCAGATTGGCGGAACCCGATAATACAAATCGATATTTCCTCGGATTGCGATCCACTGCCTTTTTGATAGCCAGCAGAAGTTCCGGCGCTCTTTGCACCTCGTCCAGAACCACCTCATTCACGCCGGCCCACAAGGCTTCGGGATTGGAGCGCGCCTGCTCCAGCGCGTCGAAGTCATCCATTGTGTGGAAGCGCCAGGCGCGAAAAGGTTCCGCATTCAGCAGCAGCGTGCTTTTGCCCACTTGCCTGGCGCCTGTCAGCGCCACAATGGGATGATGTTCAATCGCGCTTTGCAACAGCGGGGTGAGCCAGCGTTCGAGATAACGCGCGGCTGTCGAAAAGTTATTCACGCAGTGAATAATAGTCTGGAAGGGATGGCCTGGCAAGCCGGCGCTGGCAAGGCGCGACGCCCGGCCCCCTGCGCGCCCTCAGCTTGCCTGCCCGCGCGATGCGCCGCCCGGCGCCTGCGACTGCGCCATCAACGACGCGGCGATGGACTCACGCGCCAACTCCTGCGCGGCCTTCAGCGCGTCGCGCGCCTCCTCGAACGAGGTCGCGTGCGTCCAGCGATCCTCCAGATCGGCGATGCGCTCCTGCGTTGCGGCCCACTTGTTGAGCCGGCTGGCGCTGCGCGCGCTGAGTTCGCGCGCCCGATCTTCGAGTTGCTTCAACTCATCGCGCAGCCCGCGCAATTCGATCACGTTTGCTTCCAGCGCGTTCACCGCCTGAGTGAGCGGTCCGACGATGGCTTCGGCGTCCGAGCGGAGGCGTCCCAATTCGGCCAGCGCGGTTTCGGCATTGCGTTTGGACTCCGGCTGCATCAGTTGAGTCAGTCGTTCGGTGACGCTGGCCAGCGGCCGGCGGGCCGGCGCCAGCGCGCGCGGCGCCCACACGGCTGCCCCATACGGGCTGCCGTCCTTCTGCAACTGGCCGGCCTGATGGATCAGCGCATTCGCTTCGGTGAGAATCGCCTCAATTGCGGTTTGCCCCGCTGTGAACGCGGACTGCTGTTGGCGCATCACCGAGATGCGTTTTTGCGCTTCCAGGCGGATGACCTCTCCGCTTGCGATTGCCGCCTGCGCGTCGCGCAAAAAGCGATCATCGACGCGCGCATGGGTCGCCAGCCATTCCCGCGCAGCCTGCAATGGCTCCTGCGCGTAGGTCTCGAAATCCAGCGCCGGCTGGCCGGACAACGACTCCAGCGTGCCGCACATTTGCTCCAGCCGCGACTTCAACCGCGTCAGGTCGCTGGTTGCCTGCGCAAGTTGTTGCCGGTAGGCGTTCAGCGCAGACGCCAGTTCATCGCGCATCCGGGTGGCGCGCGTGATGATATCGGCCCAGTATGGCATTGGCTCCTGCGCCAGTTGTCTGAGTTGCTGGCAGGCCGTGGCAAACTGCCCGGCCAGTGGCGCGAGGTCGTCGCTGTGCGGCGCGACCAGCTCAAACTCCTCCAGTTGGCGCGCCAACTCCGGGTCGTCGATGAGGCTGCGCGCGCGCTGTTCGTCGCCCCGCGCGCGCGTCTCGACCTGCTCTGTGTCGCCGGCGAGCGCAGCCAGCGCGTCCTGTTGCTGCTTGACCTGCGCCACCTTGTTCAGCGCCGTGGTGAACGCGCTCTCTGCGATAGTCCCCAGGTCGGTCACCAGCGCGCGCCAGTTGCTCTTCAACTCGGCGCCGGCAGCCTGCAATTCATCAGGCGTGGTCCCGATCCAGTAGTTTGAGTGGCAGGCGCGCAGAATGCCGGCGGCCTTTTCTGCGGCGGCAATGGTGGCGTTGATCGTGCTGTCGTTCAGCGTCTCAGCGTGCCGCTCGAGCGTCTGGCGATTGGCCTCGAAGGCTTGTTGCGCCTGCGCGGCTTGCTTCAGCCAGGCGTCGAGTTGTTGCTCAATCGTCTGCGCGCCGGCCATTGCGCCGAGGTCTTCAGAAGGGAGCAACGCCTCAAGCGACGCGACGGCGCCCTCGATCTGTTGCGCCAGTTTTCGGGTGATATCGCGGTCGAATTGGGCTGGCGTGTCACGCAGCACGGCGCGCATGTCTTCCAGTTGCAGCGCTGCGCCGTCGCGGGTGGCGGCGATCCGGTCGCGCGCGGCGCGCAGCCGGCGGATCGTCTCCTGCTCGGCCTGTAGCGCGGCCACCAGGCTGGCCGCGTCGCTTGACAATTGGACATAGCGCCCCTCTCCGAACGCAATCTTCAGGCTGTCGAGCTGGCCGGCGAACACCCTGGCCTGTTCGGCCAGGCGATTGCGCCGGCAGCCGGCGGCCACGTCCCTTTCGATGTCCTGTTGCAGCGCCGCCAGGCGGTTGCCGGCGTCGCGCAGTCGCCCTTCTGCCGCTTCGCGCGCGGCTGCGATCTGTCCCAGGCTGCCGGCCACGGTCTCCAGGTCGTTTTCCACGTAGGTGCGCATGGGAAACGCCGCCACGACTTCCGTCTCATCGGGCTGTTCGGCCTGCAACAGATGCTCGATGGTGTCCAGCGACTGGTTGGCCCGCGCGAGCATGCGGCGCTCGTCTTCAAGCAGCAGGGCCGGGCGCGTCTCCGCTTCAACACGGGCGGTCAGTTCGAGCGCCTTCTGCCGCAGTTGCGCGGCCAGCGCCTTTTCGCGCTGGCCGAGGGTGGCGATCTCGTCCTTCAGCGCCTCGACTTGAGCGATGACTTCGGTTGCCGGAGCGACTTCGCTGAGGATGGCGTCCATCTCGCGCTGCTGTCGCCGATGTCGCGCGATCTCGGCGGCGAGTGGAAACAAGAGCAGCGCCTTCATCACGGACTGGTCGGGGATGTTCTGCAATGCATTCCGTTCGATGCGCTCCAGCAGTCCGTCGATCGCGCCGAAGCCGCTCTCAATCAACTCCCGCGCGCTGTCGTGCAGAGATTTGTAAGGCTCGCCGTGCCGGCCGCTGCCCACGGCTATGGATAGCTCAGTCAGCCGGTCGCGGGCGTTCACCAACTGGTCAAGGGCCTGTTGCTTGTTCTCGCGCCATTTGTTGCGTTCTTTGCGCGCCTGGCTGACCAGCGCCATTTCGGCCACGACGACGGCCATGTAGATGGCAGTGACGATCAGCAACGCAATCAGCACAATGGCAAGCGTGGTGTTGGCCGTGTTGGACTGGTGGGCGCCTGACAGGACCAGCGCGCCGGCAGGTGTCGTGAATACAGACATGCTCGCCTCCTTAAGGATCAGCTTGTGCCGAGTGATTGACCTGAGTGTAGCAGCCTCCGACAGGCTCGACCTCTGTGGGGGGGCGGGTGTCAAACGCGCTCGCGCGGGTCGAAGAGCCGGCTATGCTCATCCAGCGCGAATCGGTCGGTCATGCCGGCGATGTAATCGCACACCACGCGCTCGCGGGGCGCGCGCTCCAGCCGGCTGCGCGCCGCCTCTGGCAGGATGCGCGGTTCGGCCAGATACGCCTGGAACAGGTCGGCGATCACGCGCTGCGCCTTGGTCTGCATGCGCAACACGCGGGGGTGCGCGTACAGGTTGCGATACAGGAACGCTTTCAACTCACGGTTCATGGCCTGTGTGTCCGGCGAGAAACCGACCAGATTTCCTGCCTGCCGCCGGACATCGTCCACGCTGGCGACGCCGGCCTGTTCGATCTGTTGTGATGTGTGGCCGACAAGGTCCGTCACCATCTCGCCGATCAACCTGCGGATCACGCGATGGCGCGTCAGATCGTTGAATGACGCGTCGGCGGGCATCCCTGCCGCGTCGCGCGCGCGCTGCCACCACGCCAGCCGGCTCACGTCCGCGATGTCAAGCAGGCCGGCGCGCAGCCCGTCATCCAGATCATGTGTGTTGTAGGCCAACTCGTCGGCAAATGACGCGATTTGCGACTCCAGTGAACCGCGCCGATCCACCTCATAGGCCTCGGCGCCATCCGGCCGCGCAACGTCGTACTCTGTCTCATGCTTGACGATGCCCTCGCGAAACTCGTAGGTCAGGTTCAGGCCGGGGAAGTCGGGGTAGCGCCGCTCCAGCTCCGTGATGATGCGGAAGCTGTGATGGTTGTGATCGAAGCCGCCGTGGTTCTGCATCAGTTCGCTGAGCCGGGCTTCGCCAGAGTGGCCGAACGGCGGGTGGCCCAGGTCGTGCGCCAGGCAGATGCCTTCCACAAGGTCCTCGTTGGCGCCCAGCGCGCGCGCAATGGTGCGGCCGATTTGCGCGACCTCCAGGGTGTGCGTGATGCGAGTGCGATAGTAGTCGCCCTCGGTCACGACGAACACCTGGGTCTTGCCTTGCAGCCGGCGAAAGGCCGTTGTGTGCAGCACCCGCTCACGGTCGCGTTGGAAGGCGGTGCGATACAGCGCCTCGCGCTCAGCGAATGCGCGCCCGCGCGACTCGGCGCTTTTGACAGCGTAAGGAGCGAGACTTGCGGCTTCGATCTGCTCGAGTTGTTCGCGCGTCCTCATGGTCATTGTTGCAGACGCTTGTTTGTGGTACCATCAACTACTGCCGTTGGGGCGTCGCCAAGTGGTAAGGCAGCGGACTTTGGATCCGCCATTCGTAGGTTCGAATCCTGCCGCCCCAGTTTTCTGGTTGGTCAGGTTCTCAGGTTTGTAAAGTTCAGCGGTTGCGCCGGATTGCCTCGCGTCGGACCATATCCAACCTCACACACCTTACCCACCAGACGAACTATTTCCTCGCCACCGGCTTGCGCCCATTGCGGCTGCGCGACTTTGACAGCACTTTCACCGCCGGCGACCGCCGCCGGCCGGCCCGCCCGCTTGCCGGCACGAGCGCCGCCTCCCACACCTGCTCCACACGCTCCACAAACACGAAGTCCATGGACTTGAGCACGTCTTCGGGCAGATCGTCGAGGTCCACTTCGTTGCGTTTGGGCAAAATGACCGTTCTCAGGCCGGCGCGATGCGCGGCCAGCACTTTCTCCTTGATGCCGCCCACCGGCAGCACCAGCCCGCGCAACGTGATCTCGCCGGTCATCGCCACATCGGGCCGCACCTGCCGGCCGGTCAGCACAGAGATGATCGCCGTGGACATCGTCACGCCGGCCGATGGCCCGTCTTTGGG
Source organism: Thermoflexales bacterium (assembly GCA_034434575.1). Taxonomy (GTDB): domain Bacteria; phylum Chloroflexota; class Anaerolineae; order J036; family Brachytrichaceae; genus Roseilinea. The sequence goes on along the minus strand of DAOTYS010000132.1, from coordinate 10,128 downwards.
TTGCGCGCCGGCCGGCACGTGCAAATGGATGTCGCTCTTCTCGAAGATCGCCTCGTCGATGCCCATGTCGGCGGCTTTGCTGCGCACATACGACAGCGCGGCCTGCGCGCTCTCGCGCATCACATCGCCCAGTTGGCCGGTGAGCTGGAATCCCTTCGACCCGCGCATCACGGTGGCTTCGACAAAGATGATGTCGCCGCCGACCGGCGTCCATGACAGGCCGGTGGCCACGCCCGAAGCGCCCGTTCGCTCGGCCACCTCAGGGTAGAACTTGGGCTTGCCGCTCAAGTCAATCAGCATATCCGGCGTCACGCGCACGGGGAACTGCAGCTTGCCCTCTTGCATGCGCGTGACCAGCTTGCGACAGATGCCGCCGATCTCTCGCTCCAGGTTGCGCACGCCGGCTTCGCGCGTGTAGCTGCGCGCCAGTTGCTGAATCGCCTGGTCGTCGAACGCCACTTCGCCGGGGCGCAACCCGTTCTCTTTGATCTGGCGCGGCGCCAGGTAACCCTGGGCGATGCGCAGCTTCTCCTGCTCCGTGTAGCCGCTCAGTTGCAGGATTTCCATCCGGTCGCGCAGCGGGCCGGGAATGGATTCCAGCGTGTTCGCAGTGCAGATGAACATCGTCTGCGACAAATCGAAGGGCACATCCAGGTAGTGATCGCGGAACTCCCGGTTCTGCTCGGGGTCCAGCACTTCCAGCAGGGCGGCTGACGGGTCGCCCCGGAAATCGGCGCCCAGTTTGTCGACCTCGTCCAGCATGAAGACAGGGTTGTTCGTGCCGCACCGGCGGATGCCCTGGACAATGCGCCCCGGCATCGACCCGATGTAGGTGCGGCGGAACCCGCGGATCTCCGCCTCGTCGTGCACGCCGCCCAGCGACTGCCGGATGAACTTGCGCCCGATCGCGCGCGCGATGCTTGCGCCGAGCGACGTTTTGCCCACGCCGGGCGGCCCGACAAAGCACAGAATGACGCCTTCCCGTTCACGCCGGATCAAGTCCTGGGGCGCGTTTTCCGCCGCCGCCTCGCCGGCCCCCGTTTCCCCGCCGGCGGCTTCCCCATCGGGCGCGGCGGCCTGTTCCGTTGCCAGTTCCAGCTTGCGCTTGCGCACAGCCAGAAACTCCAGAATGCGCTCCTTGATGTCCTTCAGCCCGTAATGATCCTCATTGAGCACGTCCCGCGCGTGGGCGATGTCGAGATTGTCAACAGTCGCCTTCTGCCAGGGCAAAGACACCATCCAGTCCAGATAGGTGCGAATGACGCCGTATTCCGCCGCCTGGGGCGGCAGCTTCGCCAGTCGATCCAACTCCCGTTCGGCTTCCTGGCGCGCCTCCTCGTTCATGCCGCTGGCGGCGATCTTCTCGCGGAAGTCGTTGATCTCGATGGTTTGCTCATCGGCTTCGCCCAGTTCGCGCTGGATGGCTTTGATCTGTTCGCGCAGGAAATACTCGCGCTGCATCTTCTCCATTTCGCTCTGGGCTTCAGTCTGGATCTTCTTGCCGAGTTGCAGCACCTCCAGCTCTTTGTTCATGAGCTGCAGCAGGAACAGCATTTTGTTCGGCAGCCCTTCCATTTCGAGCAGCTTCTGCGCGTCGTGGATGTCCATGCGCATGTAAGTTGCCACAGCGTAGGTCAACTGGCGCGCATCCTCGATGTTCTGGATCATCTGCGCCAGTTCATCCGGCAGATTCGGAATCAACTCGGCCATCTGCGCGAACACCTGGCTGATGTTGCGCCGCAGCGCCTCGATCTCCAGCGTGGTTTCCCACGCTTCGGGCAGCGCCGAGATGCGCGCCGTCAGGTACGGATCATCGCCGGTGAACCCTTCGATTCTGAATCGCTCACTGCCCTGCACGATCATGTTGATGATGCCGTCGGGCGACTTGAAGATGCGCACGATGGTGGCCAGCGTGCCGACGCGGAAGATGTCCTCCGCGCCCGGCTCTTCGATCTCCGGGTTCTTGCTGGCAACCAGCCCGATCGGCGCCTTGTGCTGGATGGCGTCGTCAATCAGTTTGATGGAGCGCGGCTGGGCCACCCGCAGCGGGATCGCCGACAACGGGTACACGATCACGCCGCGCAATGGCAGAATGGCGACGGTTTCCGGCATTTTGGGGTCGCTCATGTGTGGCGTCCTGCGCTGGGTTTCGGCGTCGGCCTCGGCTTGCGCCTCGGCGACGGCGTCAGCGGCTTCGAGTAAGCTGTTGATGCGTTCCAAATCTTTATCAGCCATGTTGCGTGAACCATGAAATGGGTGAATCAGCGAACCTGTCGCCGGCGTCCTGCGCTGGGGCTTTGTCCGGCCAGAGTTCGGGCGCTTCATGTTAACTGCGCGACACGATCAGGGTCGCAGTCTGCCGGTTCGCGCTCTGTCAACGCCAGGTGTCTGCAGGTCTCTGCCTGCCAGTCCGGCAACAACGTCCGCATGATGGCGTTGAACGTATCGGGGTCCCCTGTCGTCCAGAACTCGCGGCGCCGTTCGCCGGCATGATCTATGGCGGCAATGAAAGCGCGATCGGCGCTCTGCTGAACTTCGCTGGCGATGATATCACGAACGCGCAGCGTCTGCCGGGCCACCGCCGGGCCGGGGTCGATCAGGCGCGCGGCTGCCGGGTGCGCGGCCCCGGCATCGGCCTGCCGCCACTCGGCGACCACGTCCCTGATCCACGGCGCCAGGAAAGGGAAGTGTGTGCACCCCAACACCAGCGTGTCCGCGCCGGCTTCGAGCAGGGGACGGACATAGCGCGCGACGCGCCGCCGGCCGGCTTGACGATCGCATTCCGACAATCGGGGATTCGCCGGCGCCAGGCCCGTTTCGACCATCTCCACCCATCCCGGACAGGTCTGCTCGATGACGCGCACCCCGGTGGCAAAACGGGTCACCACACTCGCAAATAATTCGCCCTGAAAGGTGGCCGGCGTCGCCAGCACGCCAATCGTCCCCGTGCGGGTCTGGGCTGCCGCCGGCTTCACCGCCGGCTCCATCCCGACGAACCGGCGATCAGGATAGCGTTCGCGCAGCGCGCGCAGGGCAGCCGCCGAAGCCGTGTTGCACGCCACCACGATCGGGTTGCATCCGCGTTCGATCAGCCAGCCGGTTGCGCGCAGCGTCAACGCGCGCACCTCCGGCAGACTGCGCAAGCCATAGGGCACATGGGCCTGATCGGCCAGATAGATGAACGGCTCTTCAGGCATCAGGCGAACGATCTCGCGCAGGACAGACAGTCCCCCCAGGCCGGAGTCAAAAACGCCGATCACGCTGATATCGTACCACCGCGCGCTACAATGCGCCCATGAGCAAGACCATTCGCGCAAGCGCCGCCGCTTTGGATTGGCCCATTCGCTTTGGCACTGTCGGCTCGCCCAGCATCACACCGCGCAACGGCGGCAGCGCGGCAGCGGTTGCCTGCATCCGCGAGATGAATCTCGACGCGTTGGAACTGGCGTGGGTGCAGAGCGTCGTCGCCGGCGATGAATCATGCGCCCGCATTCGGGCGGCTGCTGAAGAGCACGATGTCGCCATCAGCGTGCATGCGCCGTACTACATCAACCTGAACGCCGACACCGAGGAAATGTGGCTGGCCGGGCGCGAGCGGCTGCTGGCTGCGGCGCGGGCCGGCTACAAAGCCGGCGCGACCGACATCATCTTTCACCCCGGCTCGTACATGAAACGGGACCCGCAAACCGCGAACAAAATCGCGCTGGACCGCCTGAGCGAGGTCGCGGACACATTGCGCAAAGAGAAGGTTGCCGTCACCTTGCGCCCGGAGACAATGGGCAAAAGCGCCATGCTCGGCACGCTGGAGGAGACCATTGCGTGGAGCCGGCAGATCGAGTCGGTGCTGCCGTGCGTCGATTTCGCCCACCTGCATGCCCGCGCCGGCGACGGCACATTCAACAGCTATGACGAGTTTGCCGCCGCGATCCGCTTGATTGCGGCCGGCCTGGGCGAGCGCGGCGTCAAGCGCATGCACATCCATTTCAGCGGCATCGCCTACACAGCCAAGGGCGAGAAGCAGCATTTGAACCTGGCGGACGCCGACATCAAGTACAAAGAGTTCTTCAAGGTGTTGGCCGATCTGGGCGTGGCCGGGCGCGTGTTGTGCGAGACGCCCAATCTGGAAGAGGACGCCGTGCTGATGCAGAACACGTATCGCAGGGCGTATGCCAGAGCGAGAGAGCAGGCGGCATGATCATCACCGTGCTCCACAAGCAGATACAGGCAGTCGGCGCCGACGCGCTGATCCTGGGCCTGACCGAGGGCGATGCGAATGTGACGGGCCAGGTCGCCTCTGTCGATACGGCGCTGGGTTCGGTGGATGGGCTGCCGGGTCAGGGCGCCATCAGCCGGCTGCTTCACCTGGGCGACTTCAGCGGCAAACTCAACGAGCTAGCGGTGCTCTACACGAATGGCCTCATCCCCGCGCCGCGCGTCATTCTGGTGGGACTGGGAAAGCCGGATCGCGTCAAGGTCGATCACCTGCGGCAGGCCAGCGGCGCTGCCGTGCGCCGCGCGCGCGATCTGGGTTGCCGGCGGGTGGCCAGCATGGCGCATGGGCTGGGCTTGAAACACATTGACCCCGCCGACGCGGCGCAGGCCACGATCGAGGGCGCGCTGATGGGTGTGTGGCGTTTTGTCGCGCACAAGTCCGGCGGCAACGACCGCCAGGTGGAGCAACTGGCGCTCATCGCGCCCGAAGCTGCGCTGGTGGAGCGCATGGCGGCCGCCGCCCGCGCAGGAGAGATCGTGGGCAGTGCGGTAAACATCAGCCGTGATCTCATCTGCCAGCCGGCCAATGTGATGACCCCGCCGGCCCTGGCCGATGCCGCAGCGACCCTGGCGCGCGACGCCGGACTGTCGTGCGCCATTCTGGATGAGCGCGCCATCGCCGAACACGGCATGGGCGGCATTCTGGCCGTGGCGCAGGGCAGCGCCCATCCGCCCCGCTTCGTGATTCTCGAACACGCCGGCGGGCCGGGCCAGCCGCTCGTGTTTATTGGCAAGGGCGTCACCTTTGACTCGGGCGGTCTGAGCCTGAAAGAGCCGGCCGGCATGGAGATGATGAAGGCCGACATGAGCGGCGCGGCGGCAGTGATCGGCGCGCTGCAGGCCATCGCCCGGCTTGGGCTGCCCCGCCGTGTGATCGGCCTCGCGCCGCTGGTGGAGAACATGCCCGATGGCCGGGCGCATCGGCCCGGCGATGTGGTGAAAATGATGAGCGGTCAAACGGTTGAGATCATCAGCACCGACGCCGAGGGACGCATGACGCTGGCCGATGCGTTGCATTTCGCCAGGCGCTATCAGCCGGCCGGCGTGGTCGATCTGGCCACGCTTACCGGCGCGAGTGTCGTGGCGCTGGGCGAGGGGGTTGCAGCCGCTCTGTTCGCCAACGACGGGGCATGGGCCGGCGCGATTCGGGCTGCGGCCGGCTTCAGCGGCGAGCGATTGTGGCGGTTGCCCCTCTACCCCCAATACGCCGGCAAGATGCGCAGCCAGGTGGCGGACCTCAAGAACACAGCCGGGCGGACAGCCGGCGTCGGCGCATCGGCATATTTTCTCAGGCGCTTCGTGGACGGCGAAGGGGCCTATCCGTGGGCGCACATCGACATGGCTGGCATGACCTTCAACCCCGATTCGAGCGGCTATCAGCCCAAAGGGCCGATGGGCTTTGGGGTGCGAACCCTGATCCGGCTGGCGTCGATTTTCCGGACGCAGGGTGGGGGTGCGGTATAATCTTCCGGCCTTGCGCGCGCTTGTTTTTCGCGCGCCATCCTTTGAAAATCAGGCGGCCGGCGGAGGTTTTCCGGGCCCGGACCGCTGACACCAGTGAGAAAAGGACAACGACAAGATGTCAACCAAGCGAACGTATCAACCTCGCAAGCGCCGCCGCGTGCGCGTTCATGGTTTTCGCGCCCGCATGGCCACCAAAGGCGGGCGGAGGGTGCTTGCTGCGCGCCGCGCGCGGGGGCGCTATCAGCTCACCGTCAAGGCGAACAATCACGTCAAAAAGATTGACTGGAACGAAGTGTATTCGCCGGCCAGGAGCAAGCGCGGGACAGAGGGAAGCAAATAAAGCGTCATGCCGCCCCGGCTGGGTCGTTTGCGCAAAGCTGCGGAGTTTGAACGGGTGAAGCGCGAAGGCGGATACTGGCGCGGCCGATGGTGCGCCGTCAACGCCGTTGCGCGGGCGGCGTTGAGCGACGCAACGGATGATGCGCGAGTGACAGAGCCGGTAAGAGTCGCCTTCATCACTTCCCGCAAAATCGGAAATGCTGTGCAGCGCAATCGGGCGCGGCGTCTGCTGCGCGAGTCCATTCGCCTGCTCGTCGACCGCCTGCAACCCGGTTGGGATATTGTGTTGATCGCCCGGCGCGACTTGTGCGAACCGGGCGTGGGCCTGCGCGATGTGCAGGGTGAATTGACTTGGCTGTTGATCAAAGCGCGCATCCTGCTTCCACCGGCGACGGTCAGTCCGGCGGAAGCCGCGATGTCTTCCTAGAGCCTGCGCTGCCCAGGCCGGCCTTTGGCCAGCGCGCGCTGATGGGCGCCATCCGGCTCTATCAGATGACGATCTCGCAGGTTCTGCCGCCATCGTGTCGGTTCTACCCATCGTGCAGCGAGTACACCCTGCAAGCGATCGCCAAATATGGCGTCTTGAAGGGCGTCTGGCTGGGCGTCCGTCGCATTTTGCGTTGCCATCCGTTCCACCCCGGCGGGTATGATCCTGTTCCGTAGGGCGTGAGTCGGGCGAGTGTCACACACCTGGTGTCGCGCTCGTCGTTACTCCCAGGTTCGCTGAGGATATTGATTTGAAGACACCATCTTGTATGCGCGATTCTCTGCGCGCCTTCCGGCGCGTTGCCATGAGCAAGCTGGCCGCAGTCGCCGGCATCGCGCTGCTGCTGACGGCCTGCGGCGGCGAGCCGCCACCCTCCGCGTTTCCAGGCATGAGCGTCTACGGCGATTTTGCTTACCTGGCCAACAACTTTCACCTTTCCAAATGGGATTTGAAGACAGGCGCGCAGGTGTGGCAGTTCCCGGCGACCCAGGATAATGCGGCGCCAATCGGCCCCTTCTCCGGCACACCGACCAAATATGGTGAATGGATTGTGATCGGAGGCAGCGCCGGCCTCAATGGCGGGTACGACCGTCACGTGTACGCTGTGTCGGACGCGACCGGCGCCGAAGTGTGGCGATTCACGGGCTCGCGCGAGTTCGTGGATGGCGTGGTGACGGATGGCAAACTGATCTACGCGCCCAGCGGCGACGGCGTTCTGTATGCTCTGGACCCATCCAGCCGCGATGCAAATGGCGAACCGCGCGTGGCATGGAAGTTCCAGACGGGCAACCGCCTGTGGAGCCGCCCGCTGCTGGCCGATGGCCGGCTGTATCAGGGATCGTTTGACCACACGCTGTATGCGATTGACGCCGCGACAGGCCGGGAGATCTGGCGGTTCGACACACCGGATGCGCCTGTGGGCGTGCAGCCGGCGCTGCACAACGGCGTGTTGTACTTCGCCTCCTTTGACGGTTTCGCCTATGCCGTCAACGCTGCCGACGGCGCGCTTAAGTGGAAGTCCCCCGTCGATGGCTGGGTGTGGACCGATCCCACCATCGGCGCAGATACGGTGTATCTGGGCGATGTGCGCGGCAAAGTGTACGCCTTTGATCTGGAGACCGGCGAGCGCAAATGGTATTTCGAGGCGCTTGATTCGGTCAAAGCGCATCCGGTGCTGGCCAACGACCTGCTCTATGTCGTGTCGATGGACACGTTTGTGTACGCGCTCGATCCGGCGGGCAGCAGCCGCGACGCCAACGGCAAGGTGGAGCGCAACAGCGCTCGCTGGCGCAATGAAACGCTGGGCCGCCGGCTGATGACCACGCCCGTGATCTACGGCGATAATCTGCTGGTGCCGCCGTTGGACGGCGACGTGAGAATCTGGTCGCTCAACGCCAAAACGGGCGAGCGCGGCATGCGTATGCCGGCGGTGCCGGCCGACACGACGACGCCATGATGAGTGGTGAAATAGACGCTGTGACCGCCGCACGACTGGCGCAATACTGAGTAGGGGCTTATGGGCAACATCTTTGACTTTCTCGTGATCAACCCGATGACCAACATCATGTTGTTGATCTACGGGCTGTTCAACAACTATGTGATCGCCATCGTCCTGCTGACGATCCTGATTCGTCTGCTGACGCTGCCGCTGAACTTGAAGCAGATGGTTTCCAGCATCAAGATGGCGGCGTTACAACCGCAGATGAAGGCGCTCCAGGAAAAGTACAAGAATGACCCGCAGACGCTGTCCGTCGAGATGCGCAAGCTGGGGTTCAATCCTCTGTCGGGGTGTTTGCCAACGCTGGTGCAATTTCCGATTCTGATCGGCCTCTACAATGCCATCATGCGCACCATGGCCGTGAATCCCTTCAGCCTGTTGGAACTGGGCAAGCACGTGTACAGCTTTCTGCCCGGCCTGTCATCTCTGGTGCCGATCAACAGCCAGTTCCTGCTATGGGACTTGGGCCAGCCCGATCCTTTCTTTGTCATCCCCATTTTGGTGGTGGCAACAACTTACTTCTCCACCAAGTTCACCATGGCGCCCAGCACCGACCCACAAATGAAGCAAACCAACCAGATGATGACCTGGATGATGCCCATCATGTTCGGCTTCTTCATGCTCTCCGCGCCGGTGGGTCTGGGCATCTACTGGGTGGTGTCCAATCTGATCGGCATTGGGCAGTATTACTTGCTGAAGCCGCGGCTCGATTCAGCGCGGGCCTTGCACGCTGCGCCGGCTGCGACAACGGCGACTGCCGCGGCAGTTGCCCCGTCTGCGCCGAAAGCGCCGCCGCCCAAGTCCAAAGTCAAGCCAAAGGCTACGGCCAGGATAGCAAAATCAAGCGCCGAAAGCGGCAAAAAGTAGCCGTGGGTTTCCGCAGAGCGCCGGCGCCGGCCGGATGTCTGCGAGGCAACAAGATGCGAAATGCCTGCGATTGAGATCACCGCGCACGATATCGAATCCGCCATTAACCAGGGCTTGTCCCGCCTCCAGTTGCTGCGCGCCGAAGTGAAGATCGAGGTGCTGGATGAGGGCAGTCGCGGTGTGCTGGGGATCGGCGCGCGCCCGGCCCGCGTGCGGCTGACGCCCTATGCAGAGATCGAAGCAACGGCTGAAGCCGGCCCCGTCGCAGTGCACGCGCCGCCATCGGCAGACAGCCCCATGGCAGCGGCGGACGCCGCGTCTGAGCGCGCGCAGCCGGATCAAATGGATGCGGCATCGCAGGACGATCTTTCAGATCTGGACGCATCTCCCGCAGTTGAGCGCGAACGGGCGCTGACCAGCGCGCTGACCGATGACGATGCCCGATTGGCCGCCGAACTGACCCAGGCTGTTCTCGACCGGATGCGGTTCAAGACGACGTGCGCCGGCCGTCTGGTTCAGCCGGCGGATGACAAGGACGGCGCCCACATCTGGGTCGCTATCGAAGGCGAAGACGCCAGCCGGTTGCTTGCGCACCAGGCTGAATCGCTCGAGGCGCTGCAACTCGTTGTGCAAAACATGTGGGCGCACAAAACCAAAAGCAGCGCGCGCATCACCCTCGACGCGGATCAATACAAGGCCAATCGCGAACAGCGTCTCAAGCAGATGGCGACCCGCCTGGCTGAGCGCGTCGTGAGCGCCGGCCGGTCGATTACGCTGGAGCCGATGCCGCCCGCAGAGCGCCGGCTGATTCACCTGGCGCTGCGTGACCATCCACAGGTCTACACTGAAAGCGAAGGCGAGGGCAGCCAGCGCCGCGTCACCATCAGGCTTAAGAAGTGATCGGGTGATTGGCGGATTGAGTCATTGAGTCATTGAGTCATTGAGTCATTGACTCGATGACGAGACGCCTCAACTGCCGGCTTGTCATGGATTATCTTGCCGTCGGACACGTCACCGAAGATTTGTGGCCGGATGGCAAGACGCCGGGCGGGCCGGTCATGTATGCCTCGCGCACCGCGCTGGCCTGGCTTGAGCATGTTGGCGTGTTGACCGCAGCCGGCCAAAACTTTGACACGGCGGCGGCATTCCCCGGCGTCGATGTGCGCCTGATTCCCGCGCCATCCACGACGCAATTCCGCAA
>DAOTYS010000131.1:0-6679 GCA_034434575.1 Thermoflexales bacterium | reverse complement strand
AAACCGGATAGACAAAGCTGTCGAATACGCCAGACGACTGCGACAAAACCACGCCATCCCTCACAATCAGCCTTATCCCAATCCATCCACAACAGTTGACAGACTGGTTGACGCCATTAAAGCATTGGCTGCTACAGTTCGACCCTACTGCATTTGACCGGTTTCAGATTGCTGCGTCGATATGATATGGCGTTCCGGCCCGCCGGCAGCGTCGTTGAACCAGCGCGCCGTCGCGACGCTGCCATCACGCCGCGCCTGCCGGCCCGATCGACCAGATCGTCCAGCGCCCAGCGCATTGACGCGCTATGCGCGCCCCGGCTTCACAGTCGCCCTTCCAGCCCGGCGCGCCCGTTCGAGTGCGCGCCTGACCGGGAAAGGCGCATCAGCAACAACGTGGCTACCGCGCTGACCAGCACGATCACCAGCGATGGCAACGCTGCTGCCTGCCAGGCCGACTCTGAGGCCAGCATATATGTCCAAACTGAGAGCGTCTCCATCCCGAATGGCCTCAGAAACATGGTGGCGGGAAGTTCCTTGAAAGTGTCCACAAATACCAGCAGCGAAGCGGCAAAGACGCCTGTGCGGATCAGCGGCAGGTGCACACGCCACAGCACCCGCAGCGCACCTGCGCCCAGGCTGCGGGCGGCCATCTCCATGCTGGGCGTCACTTTCTCCAGACTGGCCTCGACGTTGCCAAAGCCGATGGCCAGAAACCGCACCAGATAGGCGTACATCAACCCGATGAGCGACGCGCTGAGCAGCATCGCGCCGCCGGTCAGGTTCAGCGCGACCTCGTTCAACGGCGCAAGCAGAAGCAACACGCCCAGCGCCACCACCGCTCCCGGCATCGCATAGCCCAGCGTCGCCATGCGCGCCAGCAAACGCGCTCTGGCCTTAGCGGCCGACGGCGGCCCGTAGGCGCGCGTGGCATAGGCCATGACCAGCGCCACAGCGCTCACCAGGCAAGCCGAACCTGCCGCAAGGCCGACCGTGTTGAGAAGGTATGGCCCAAACACCGCGTCGAGCGTGCCGGGGGCTGACGCGACAACTTCAGGGATCGCCCAGCTCACCAGTTGGATGACCGGCAGACCGAAGGCCAGCGTCAGCAACGCCAGAGGCAGGGCGCTCGCTGCAACCGCCCGCCAGCCCCGCAGACGCACCCGCTCAATCGGCCGCGATTGGCCGCCGAGCTGATAATAGCGCGCGTGCCGCCGCAGACGACGCTCGACCAGGACGACACTCATGGCGATAAGCATCAGCGCCGAAGATAGCTGCACGGCCGCGTCGCGATCCATTTGCCCGATCCACAGCCGCACCACACCCTCGCTCAACGTGACCGTGTTGAAATAACGCACAACGGCGAAGTCAGTCAACGTCTCCATCAGCGCCAGCGCTGTTCCTGCCGCCAGTGACGGACGCGCCAGGGGCAATGCCACCTTGAAGAACACGCCCCACCGGCCATACCCATGCACGCGCGCGGCGTCGCGCTGGGCGGCCGACTGTTCGCGGAATCCAGTCCGCGCCAGCAGATAGACGTACGGATACAGGCTCAAACTGAGCGCCAGCACTGCTCCCGGCAGCGAGCGAAACTCCGGCGCCTCGAACGATGGGCCAAACCAGGCGCGCAGTTGTGTCTGAATGGGGCCGGCGTAGTCGAACAGCGCCATCAGCACATAGCCCAGAATGTAACCGGGAATCGCCATGGGCAGGACTAACAGCCACTCGATTGCGCGCGCGCCGGGAAAATCGTAATTTGTCACCAACCACGCCAGCGACGAACCCATCACCAGCGTGGCAGTGCCGACGCCGAGCATCAGCAGCGCCGTATTCAGCAGCATCTCCGGCAGCAGCGTGTTCCACAGATGCAGCCATGCTGCCGCCTCCAGCCGCAGCCACGCCAGCGCCAGGCCGAGCAGGGGCAGCAGAATCAGGATAGCCGGCAGCGTCGCTGCCAGCAGGTTAGCATCCAATGTCAGCCGCCTGGATCGTTGCCCGGCAGCCGGCGCTGCATAGCGCGGCGCAGAGGAGGGACGGCGCGTTTCCAAAGTGATTTTCCTGTTGCGATCAGGCGGGCGTATCGGGTCAGTCTGTTGGCGCAGTCAGGCGCATGGCCTGACCGCGCCAATCACGGGTTGTTAGCAGCCGGGCTGTATGCCGTTCACTTGTAGCCGGCGCGTTCGAGCAGCTTGATGGCTTGCGCCTGCAACGGCCCGTATTGCCGCAGCGCCGCCAGGTCGGCTTTAAACGGGCCGAACCCTTTGATAATCTCGCCGGGCTGAGCTGACGGATTGACCGGGAATTCGCTGTTGCCCCCGGCCAGGCCGGACGCGCCAGCATCCTGCCCGCGCGTCGCCAACCATTCCAGCAACTTGACAGCATTCTCACGATTGAGCGCGTTGGCCGTCACACCTGCGCCGGAAATGTTGACGTGCGCGCCGCGATCATTCTGGTTGGCCCAAAACAGCTTGACAGGAAAGTTGGGGTCCTTCAACAGCGCGTTGCCGAGGTAGTAGTGATTGACAATCGCCACGTCACATTTGCCCGCCGCGATCGTCTCCAGGATGCGCGTGTCGCTGTCAATGAAAGTCGGACGATTGGCCACCCAGCCGCGCACCACTCGCTCAGTCCTCTGCTCGCCTGCGTTGGCGATCATGCCGGCGACCACGGAAATAGTGTAAATGTGCGTTGCGGGCCGCAGGCACAGCCGCCCGCGCCATTTCCGATCAGCCAGAGCTTCGTAGGTCGAAAGTTCGCTCGGCTTGACTTTGCTGGGATTGTAAACAATCGTGCGCAGGCGCTGCGTCAGCGCGAACCACCGATTCTGCGGGTCGCGCAATTCCGCCGGCACGGCCTTGTTCAAGACATCCGATTCAATGGGCTGCAACAAGCCCTCTTCGGCGGCGATCTGGAGCGTCCCTGCATCTATCACGAAGAACACGTCGGCAGGGGTTTGCTTGCCCTCGGCTCGCAGGCGTTCCAGCAGCGCCTGCGAGGAGGCGTTGGATAGGCGCACCTGGATGCCGGTTTCGCGCGAGAACTCAGCGAACACGCGCTCCAGTGCGCCGTAATGGCGCGCCGAATACACATTGACCACTTTCGATTGCGCAACAGTGGGCATCGGCTGCGATAGACCCAATGATGCCGCCACCAATGCGCACACGATGGGGGAAATCAGAAATCTGCGTCTGTTCATTAAACTTACTCCACACTCACTATAGAAGAATCTGTTGCCGGCGGACATGTCCTATGCCATGCGTCTGGCATATACCAGCGCGACGGCGGCATGTCAACAGAGGCTGTAAAGTCGGGGGATAGACTGCCAGAATGCCGCGAGTTCACATCGCTAAAAAGATGGTCGCATGCTTCTGGCGCTCGCAGAACAGAACGCGAAGCAGTTCAAGGTGTGTTGCCGGCCTTTACCTTTACTGCGGCCTGCCGGCGTGAACGGGCCGGCGACAAAACGCCGGCAGGATGCGCGCCAAACGCCCCCGAACGGCGCCGTTCACCGGCAATAGACCTGCGCGAACGGAATGCCCATGTCGGTCTGCCACTGGCCGGCAGCCCACATCATGCCGCGCTCCAGCATTTGCATCGTCTGCGGCATGGCCACGATGTCGGCATGGTGGCCCAGCGACGTGTAAAACACGCGGCCTCGCCCATAGGTCTTCGTCCACGTGACCGGCATGATGACGTCGCCGTAGTCCTCGAAGCGCGTGATCGCCATGACGCGCATGGCCGGATCGACGTGCATGTAATACTTCTCCGAGCGCACCTCAAAGTCGCTCAACCCTTCGGTGATGGGGTTCTGGTCGATGATCTCCACGGTGTACAGCCGGCCATCGTTGCCGGGATGCGCCACCCACTGCCCGCCGCACATGAACTGCCATTCGGTCTCCTGGCGAAAGGCGTCGCCCATGCCGCCATGGCAGCCGGCGATGCCCACGCCGCTTCGCACCGCTTCCAGCACGGGGTTGAGCTGCTCGCGCTTGATCGAACCCATCGTCCAGATCGGAACGATGAGGTTCAGTTGCTTGAGCTTGTCGCCGTCGAGGAATGCGTCGAGAGTGTCGGACATCTCGACTTCAAAGCCGTTGCGCTTCAATGCGGCTTCGCACAACTGAGACACCTGCACCGGCTCGTGGCCGTCCCATCCGCCGTAGACAATCAGGGCTTTCTTCATCATGTGACTCCTGCCTGGGATTCGGAAATGATCGAGGCTGCACTGGATTTTAGCCGGTCGTGCGCAATGGGCAAGCGGCAAGCCGGCGGGGCGCGGCAAGCCTGGCGGCTTGCACTACATTTCCATCGGATCGGGCAAGCCGGCGGGACGCGGCAAGCCTGGCGGCTTGCCCTACATTTCCATCGGATCGGGCAAGCCGGCGGAACGCGGCAAGCCTGGCGGCTTGCACTACATTTCCATCGGATCGGGCAAGCCGGCGGAACGCGGCAAGCCTGGCGGCTTGCCCTACATTTCCATCGGATCGGGCAAGCCGGCGGCTTGCACTACATTTTCTTAGGCTCGGCGCTTTCTGCGGCAGGATCGGGCCTGTTGTTCAGCTCGCGCTCGCGCGCTTCGCGTTCCATCTCCATGACGATGCGGGCCACCTCTTCAAACGCGGCGCGCTGCTTGCGATACAGATCGCTCTCGCTCATCACCAGCTTGCGCGCCACATCGCGCACGCGCTGGCCCTGAATGATCTTCATTTCCAGGATGTTATATAGCAGCCACTCGGCAGCCGTCATGCTGCGCGCGCCATCGGGCTTCAGGCGCTCGATCGCGTCGGTCAGCACAGCCCGCAGAGCGCGGGTGGCGTTGCCGTTGTTGGCCTGCATGGCGTCGGCGACAATCTTCAGATTCATCAGCGGCGAGTTGGTCAGCTTGGGTCCGCCCCAGTAATGGCTGAGCGCGTCGCGCACCAGATGCGTCAGATCGTCGTAGCCTTCCGGGATCAGTTCAAAATCTTGCACTGTCGGGGCGGCCGGGTTGCGCGTTTCAGCCATGCGACGCTGCATATTTTCAGCCTCAGGAACAATGCGCTCTAATGCCTCGAAAGCGCGTTGTTGCTTGATCGCGTCTTCCAGGGCGCGGGCAGCCTGATTCACCAGCAGGGCGACCCCCTGGCGCTCTTCATCTGTCAGGTCGGGCGCGCGGGTAACCAGGCCGATAACACCCAGGACTGCCGGCCCATTGCCAGGAGCGCCATCATCTGCGACAGCATCGGCCTCGGCGGCCCGCCCTTCGACGCCGCTGTCACGTTCGCGGGCCCGCAGCGGAATCAACCAGTAGCCATTCCATTGGATGAAGTCATGTTCCAGTTCAAATGTGCGCAGGGTCTCGCGCGCGCTCTCACCAACATAGGCAGGCAGAGACTCATGCCCCACCGACGACTTGCCGTTGGTAAGATGCAATGCGGAGCGAACGGCGTCAGGGGCGTTCAACTGGCTCAGGTCCACATTGCCAATCGAGACCAGAATCGGCTCATTGGCGCCGGCGGTGACGATCTGCATGATGAAGGCCGTGCGGGCGCGCAGCAGATCGCACAGCGCGGCCAGGATGTTTTCCAAAAACTGAGTCAGGTCAGAGACGGTCATCAGCCGCTCGCTGAACTGCTGCAAGCGCCTGACTTCGCCGGCGTCGTCGCCGGCAATCAGCCGGTCGAGCGCGGGCTGAAGCGTGACGATAAACAGTTGCGTCAGCAAAATGATGGTGGCTGCGGCAACCAGGCCGACGATCTCGCCGGGCAATCCGAACCACTTCTCAATCCGGGTGCTCAAGGCCAGCGCCGTGATGACCATGGCGGCCAGCAGCGGCCCGCGAATCAGGTACTTGATGAGCCGGCGCTTGATGACGCGATCGGGCGCGCTGGCGCCAAAATAGGCGACCGTGTAGCCCATGAAGGTGATGGCCGCGCCGACGCCCATGTTGACCAGCAGGATGGCCGACCAGGGAATGAGCAAAGGAAGCCCGGACGGCCAGCCGACGGGGAGCAGATACGGGAATGTGCCCAGCGCCGGCGCCGGGAAGGCCAGCGCAAAGTAAGTCATGCGGCGCTTGCTGGTGGCCGTCAGCGAACGTCGGCGCGCTTCGATCACGTTGTAAGTCGCCCAGCCCAGACTCCCAAAGTAATACAGGGTGAAGGGGAAGAACAACGGCCCCGGCGTCAGGTGTTGCAGATCAGAGTCTTCGATGCCCGGCGTCGCCACCAGGTCGCTGAACGCAACCAGCGCAAAAACAACCAGACCGGCCGCATGGCCCGCGCGCGCCGCCATCCGTCGCACCGGCGAAATGTCGCCTGTGGCGCTCAGCAGCGTGTCGGACAGGCCGAGCGCCGCAGCCGGGATAAAGGCAATGCCAATCCACTGCAGGCGCAACCAGAGGTGCGCCGGCGGCGTCGATATCTGGGCCAGCAGGTCGCCCAGATACGTGCCGATCAAACAGGCCAGCACAATCGCAAACGAGCGGGCGATGCGGCTGCGCCTGTTATACAAGGCGATATAGACAATCAGCGCAAACGCCGTGATCAGAATGCCGGTGGTGACGATGCGATTCAGCAACGTCACGCCGCCCAGGATATTGTTCAACAGGTCAGCCATTGCCCAATCCAATCACCGGATTCTATACGCGAAGAACAACGCAATGTCGCTGGCGCTGTAGTAGTTGTCGGCATAGCCGGCCAGC
>DAOTYS010000130.1:0-3354 GCA_034434575.1 Thermoflexales bacterium | reverse complement strand
AACCGTTGCACGTAGCTCAGGAAGGTGATCACCAGGCCCAGCGACACGGCAGTGCCGAACAATGTCTCGCCGCGCAGGAGTGTCAGACCGCCCGTGACCGTCACGAGCGCCAGCGCCAGGTAGCCCAGCGCCTCCAGGGTGGGGTTCAGCGCCGCTGTGTACGACACGGCTTTGATGTTCGCGTCCCGGTTGGCCGCGTTGGCAACCTTGAAGTTCTCGATGTTCTCCTCGGCGCGATTAAACGCCTGCACCTCGCGCACGGCGGCGATCGATTCCTGCAACTCGGCGTTGACGTTGCCGATTTCCTGGCGCGCTTTGCGAAAGGCTTTGCGCGCCTGTGACGAAAACCACCACGTGGCGGCGATCATGGCCGGCACAGCCACCAGACTGATCAGCGCGAAGGGCACGCTGCGGGTGAGCATGTTGTAGCTGATCCACACCAGCAGCAGCGCCCCGCTGATGACGCTGATCAGGGCAAAGTTGACTGCCTGTCCGATGGTCTCGGTGTCGTTGGTGATCCGGCTCATCAGATCGCCGGCTTCGTGCTCTGCATAGTAACCCATCGACAGCCGGTGAAAGTGCCTGAACAGGTCGGTGCGCATGGCGCGCAGCACGCGCTGGCCGGCCCACGTCATGGCGTAGAACATGAACCCGTTGAGCAATGCGCCGGCGACATAGAGCGCGATGAGGATGAGCACCAGCCCGGCCAGGCCGGCCAGCCGCTCCGTGTCGCTCAAAGGCTGCGCGCCCGGCAGAGGCATGTTCAACGCTGATACGACGCTTCCGAACAAGCGGTGCGTCAGGTCGCTCGTTTCAGTCGCGGCGGCCAGCCAGCAATTGCTCTGCGCCGCCGAAACGGCCTGTTTCACGCCGGGAAAGCTGGCGAAGGCGCCGCTTGCCGATGGCGTGAGGTAGCAGTCCACCACCTGGCCGGTCAAGTCTGGCGTGGTTACCTGCGTCCAGGTAGATACAATGACGACAAGGGCCACCAGGAGCAGCATTGGCCAGTACGGCCGGAAGTACCGCGCAAAGCGGGCGAGCGTGTTTTTGAGGTCGCGCGTTTGCAGCCGGTCCCGGCCCATCATGTCGCGCATGCCGCCATGTCCACCAAGCATTACTGTTGTTCCTCCTCTCGTGCTCAGTGCTGAGTGATGAGTCCTGAGTGATGAGTAGCGCCCTCCGGGCGCTTAACATTCATTCCGCAGCACTCGCCACTCGTCACTCACCACTGGCTCCTGACTCCTGACAACTCCGGCAGAAACTCTTGTGTGGCATTGCTGTCGCTGGTGAGTTGCGAGTTGTAGATTTCGGCGTAGATGGCGCTGTCCTCCATCAGTTCCGCATGCGTGCCGCGCGCCACCACCTCGCCCCTGTCCAGCACCAGAATCTGATCGGCCTTCATGACGGTGCTGATGCGTTGGGCGATGACGAAGCTGGTGCGACCGGCCATGAGCCGGTCGAGCGCCTTTTGAATCTGCGCCTCGGTCGCCATATCGACACTGCTGGTGGAGTCGTCCAGGATGAGGATGCGCGGGTCGAGCAGCAGCGCGCGCGCAATGGCGATGCGCTGTTTCTGCCCGCCGCTCAGCGTTGTGCCGCGCTCGCCCACCGGCGTGTCGTAGCCTTGCGGAAACGACATGATGAAGTCGTGCGCGGCGGCTGCCTTGGCCGCCGCGATGATGTCGTCCAGGCTCGCTTCCGGTTTGCCGAAGGCGATGTTCTCGCGGATTGTGCCGCTGAACAGCGTTGACTCCTGCAGCACGATGCCGATCTGCGCCCGGAGCGAGTCCAACGTCACGTCGCGCACATCGTAACCGTCGATCAGCACCCGGCCCTCGCTGGCATCGTAGAAGCGCGGGATCAGATTGATGATCGTCGTCTTGCCGGAGCCAGTGGCGCCGAGCAGGGCGACGGTCTGGCCGGCCTGAGCCTCAAAGCTGACGTTGCGCAGCACCGGCTCGCCGCCGCTGTAGTAGCGGAACGTGACGTTCTCGAATGTGACCCGCCCCGTCACCGGCGGCAGGGCGATGGCGTCGGGCTTGTCTGTCACATCGTTTTTGGCGTCGAGGATTTCGAAGATGCGGGTGGCAGATGCGGCGGCCTGACCCAACTGGGTGATGATGAAGCCGAACTGGGCCATCGGAAAGAACAGGTAGACCAGGTAAAGGGTGAACTCCTGCCACTCGCCGATCGTCAGGGCGCCCCCAATGATTTGCCGGCCGCCGAAGTACAGCACCGCAGACTGGCCCAGGTTGGCGACCATGAAAGTCAACGGGAACAGAAAGGTGAAAAGCCGCGCCACCGCAAGCTGTTGCTTGAGCAGGTCGGTGGCTGCGGTGTTGAATTTCGCCTGCTCGCTCTGCTCTCGCACGAAGGCCTGCACCACCTTGATGCCGGCGAGATTCTCCTGCAGGAGCGTGTTCAGCGCCGAGAGTTTTTGCTGCACTTTGATGAACAGCGGCTGACTGACGCTGCCGAAGATCATGAACAGCACAAAGGCGACCGGCAGCACCGGCAACACCACCACGGCGAGCTGCGCGTTGGTGGCGAAGGCAATGGCCAGCGCGCCCACGATGAGCACGATCGCGCCGGCCAGTTGCAGCAGGCCCTGCCCGATGAACAAGCGCACCTTCTCCACATCGTCCGTGGCGCGGATCATGAGCTGGCCGGTCTGGTTGCGGTCGTGATAAGAGAAGGACAATCTCTGGATTTTGGCGAACAGATCGTTGCGCAGATCATAGGCCAGGCTTTGCGAGTTGCGTTCGGCCCAATAGGCTTGCAAGAAGGAAAACAGGCCGCGAAAAACGGCAAAGAGCACGATGGCGATGGCTGCCATGACCAGGGTTGTCGGCGCCTCGGCCTTGTCCGCGTTCAGCCGGGCGATCAACTGATTTTGATCCCAGTCGGCCGGCAGCTTCAGGAATTCCAGGATGCGCGGCAGGGCCTGGGTCATAAACGCGGCAGGGATTTGCTCCAGCCCCTTCAACACAGCATCCGCAACGGCGCCCTGTGTCACGGCGTCGATCATCCGGCGCAACAGGCCGGGCACGGCAAGCATGGACGCCGTGGCTACAAACAGGAAGAGGTAGGGCAGGGCGGCCTGCCTGCGGTAGCGCGTCAGATATTGCACCGCCCGGCCAAGCGCCGCGCGATCAAGGGGTGGTCTGCCTTCTCTCGCTGGCCGCCCTCCTGGCACTGACATTCGATTCTGCATTCGGTGTTGCTCCAGTGAAAATGCGCCCACAAGCCCGGTCATGCCACCGGGTGCGGCATTTTCATCCGCTGTGGTGAACCACCGGTTCATGGGCAACTCCAGTGAAAATGCGCCCACAAACCCGGTCATGCCACCGGGTG
>DAOTYS010000129.1:0-2306 GCA_034434575.1 Thermoflexales bacterium | reverse complement strand
ACGCCGGCCCAGTGTTCGTCGTATTTTGGGTCATCGCGCAGGTTGCGGGCGTTGGTGGTTGGGCCAATGCCGAGCGCATTGACGGTGATGCCATAAGGCCCCAGTTCAACAGCCAGCGTTTTGGCCAGATGGTTGAGGCCGGCTTTGGTGGCGCCATAGGCGGCCAGCCCCGGAACAGCCACAGAGCCGGCGACGGAAGAACTGAACACGATGCGCCCGCCATAGGGGTCCTGGGGGTTGCGCTGGCGTTGCTCGATCATGCGCCGGGCGGCGGCTTGCGCGCCGAAGAAACTGCCCTTCAAGTTCAGGTCGAGCACGCTGTCGTAGTCCGCCTCGGTGTAAGAGAGGAATGCGCCAAAGCGGGTGATGCCGGCGTTGGCGACGAAAATGTCCAGCCGGCCGAAAGCGTCGATGGCAGCCTGCGCCAATGCGATGTTATCGGCCACGCGACTACAGTCTGCGCCAAAGATGATGGCGCGTCCGCCGCCGGCCAGGATGCGATCCGCAACAGCCCGGGCCGGCTCCGGGTCTGTCGCATAGTGCGCCACGACTGCTGCGCCTTCCTGCGCCAGCGCCAGGGCCATGGCTGCTCCAATCTCTTTGCTCGCTCCCGTGACAATGGCGACTCGATCCTGCAAATTCATAGAGATGTCTCCTCGATTCGGCGCGCTGTGGGCAGACCCAATTTGCTACTATAATCGATTGGCGATTGACGGTTGGCGATAGTTGTTGCAACAGGCGCGGCGCACGCGTCTGGCCTCGCCAGCTTTCGCTGAAAGAATCCTCTGCGATACCCATTGGACTGTGAGATACTGAAATCATGGCAGAAAATCTCTGGAAATTGCGCAGGATGAAAGGGTTGACCCTGGAACAGCTTCAAGTGCGAACCGGCATCCCTGTGCCTGTGCTGCGACAATACGAATCCGGGCGAATGCTGCGCCCGCAGGATCATGTGAAACTGGCGCGCGCGTTGTCGGTTGGGGTGGAAGTGTTGAAAGCGCGTTCAGACCCGCCCCCGCCGCCCTCCAAATCACCGGATACTGGCCGGCGCAATCCACTGCCCCAGAGTCGCCCGGCGCTGCGCCCGGCTGCCAAGCCGCCTGCGCCGCCCAAATCAAACGGGGTTGACATTGCGCCGGCTGCGCCCAAAGTGGAGCCGCCGATCCGGGAAGCTCAACTGCGCGCGATTGACACGCTGGCCATGAAGCTTGGGATGCTGCCGGAAGAACTGGCGGCGGATCTGGGCAAGCCGGCGCAGCAACTCAGCGCGCGCGAGGCGCGCGCCTGGCTGCGCGAGCAGTACGAGCGCCTGAGCAGTCAGGCGTCCAGCAACAAGATGCCGGGCCAGGCCCGGCGCGCCGCTCTGCCGGAAGCAGTGGACACCTTCGAGCTGAAGTACCTGACGGACGCTCAGCGCGCCGGAGCGCGCCTGACCGCCAAATTGTTCAACGGCGAGATGCACAGCGGCCGGCTGATCGGATTCAGCCCCTACACGCTGACCTTGCGCCTGGATGATGGCCACGAGATGACGCTGCAGAAGCTGGCCATCGCCTATTACACGTGCGCCGTGGAGGCAGCATGAGCCTGGGCGATCATCTGCGTTTTTTGCGCGCTCTGCGCCATGAAGATGGCATGAATGGCCTGGCGGCTGCGCTGGGCGAGGCTGACGCCCGCAAGCTGCGCGAGATTGAATACCGGTATCGCGACCTCAGCGACGAGGATCTGGTGCGCAAGCTGGCCGCATATTACGGCGCGCCGGTGGAGGAACTCATGTGGCATCGCGCCCGGTCACGCCGCGCCTTGTCCGATTATCTGCTGGCTGTCCATGCTGAAAAGCGGCCGGCTGAGTTGCGCCTGCGCACAGGCGACGTGCTGACGGGGCGCGTGGTGTGGTGGGATCTGGCGGCGATCGGGTTGCAGGCAGCAGACAACCAGCCAATCGTGGTTGTGCAGCGACATGCTGTTGTGGACTGGCCGCTGGCCGGCTGAACTAGAATTGCCCCCCATGAAACCTGCCAAATCATCCAACCCCTTTCTGAGCGCCCGCCGGGCTTTGGAGACGGCGCAGGGAGCGCTTCATTTCTTTTCGCTGCCATCTTTTGCGCGCCAGGCCGGCGTTGAGATCGACCGGCTGCCGTTTTCGATGAAAATCCTGCTCGAAGCGGCGTTGCGCCAGTGCGATGGCTTCGAGATCACCGCAGACGATGTGCTGAACGTCGCGCGCTGGGACGCCAAAAACGTCCGGCCGGCGGAGCATCCCTTCAAGCCGGCGCGCGTGGTGCTGCAAGACTACAGCGGCGTGCCGT
>DAOTYS010000128.1:0-4892 GCA_034434575.1 Thermoflexales bacterium | reverse complement strand
ATGAGCTTGTGTCGGCGTGTCCGATCCATGCGCGGGTCGACCAACACGCTGAAGTGGGCGTGAATACTTGTGTCCATGTCGCCATTAGACCGCAGTCTGCCTACCTCCATGTTTTTTATGTGATGCGTTAGCCCTGGAATTGATCGGAAAACCTATTGACAAACGCCAGCCGGCTTGCTAGTATCGCCCCCATCACAACAACCGAATAGAGCAAGCGCACTCTTATCCAGAGAGGTGGAGGGACCGGCCCGATGAAACCTCGGCAACCTGAATCCAAGGTGCCAACTCCGGCAGTGATCACTGGAAGATGAGAGCGAGCTTTTAACAAGGCATCTGTTAATCGCCCTCTTGTCCTTTCCAGGCAAGAGGGCGCTTTTGTTCCAGCGGTTGTTGAGGCATCAACACGGTGTGTCGGGTCTGGAGAAGAATGTGAATGGATGTCTTGAGTTTGCTTGTCGTTCGGTGCTCCTGTATCTAGCGGGAGCTTCCGCGCCGGCTTGAATCCGCCGGCGCTGTGAATCTCCCGCGCGCCCCATCCGCTTGTCCGCGGCGGCGTCTTGTCACTGCGACGCTGCCACCCATGTTGTCCCTGGCAAGTCCGGCCTGATCTGGCTGTGACGTTTTCAAAACACGCTTGTTTACTGGAGGTTATCTGGATATGTCCACTCAACACATCGCTGAGGCGACCGGAGTGCGGTTGCCCTCGGCAGACTCGATCCGCGCGATTCAATCCGCTTTGCAGCAAGCCGGCGACAAAAGCCGGGCGCAATTTGTCACTCACACCCGCCTCGTGGACGGCTATCAAACCACCGCAGCCATTCGACAGTTCGATCTGATCATTGATGAGCCGGCTGCTCTGGGCGGCACAGACCTGGGACCGAACCCCGTCGAAGTGGTTCTGGCCGCGCTGGGCGCATGCCAGGAAATCGTCTATGCCACCTATGCCGCGTTGCTGGGCGTGCAGATCGACCGACTGGCTATTCACGTGACAGGGCATCTCGACCCGCGCGGTTTCTTCGGTGTGGCCGATGTGCCGGCCGGCTTCCAGGCAGTCGCCTTCGAAGTCGACCTGCAGACGCCCAGCCCGGCCGACACAGTGCAGCAACTGGTGAACCTGGTGAACCAGCGTTGCCCCGTGCTCGACATCCTGCAACGTCCGATCCCGACGCAGGGCCAGGTGACAGTCAACGGTGTTCCGCTCAGTTGATGAAAGGAAAAGCAACCATGAAACAACACTACGCTTTGAATCGTCGCTCATCTCAGGCGCGCTGGCTGCTGGCAATTGCCGGCCTGGCCGCCGCGCTGGCTATCCTGCCGGCCTGCAGCGCAGCGCCGGCTGCCAATGCCCCCGCCAGCGCAAACACCGCCAGCGATCAGCCGGCTGAGATCCGGCTGGACTACGCAACATACAACCTGAGCAGCCTGGTGTTGAAGAAACAAGGCTGGCTGGAAGAAGAATTCGGCAAAGACGGCGTCAAGATCACCTGGCTGTTCAGCGCCGGCAGCAACAAAGCCAACGAATACATCTCCAGCAACAGCGCCGATCTGGCTTCGACCGCCGGCGCCGCCGCGCTGCTGGCGCGCACCAACGGCGTGCCGCTCAAGACGGTGTACGTGTTCTCCAAGCCCGAATGGACCGCCCTGGTCGTCCCCGGCGATTCGCCCGCCGCCAGCATTGCCGACTTGAGAGGCAAAAAGATCGCCGTGACGCGCGGCACCGACCCCTTCTTCTTTCTGTTGCGCAGCCTGAAGGAGGCCGGATTGAGTCAGTCCGACGTTGAGATCGTCAACCTGCAACACGGGGACGGTCGCGTGGCCTTACAGAAAGGCGACGTGGACGCCTGGTCGGGGCTTGATCCGCACATGGCGGCCGCCGAGCTGCAGGACGGCGCGCGCCTGCTCTATCGCAACATCGACTTCAACACATTTGGCGTCTTGAACGCGCGCGAGGAATTTGCGCAGAGATACCCCGGCGCGCTCAAGCGCGTCCTGGCGCAGTACGAACGCGCCCGGCGCTGGATTCTGGAGAACCGGGAAGAGGCGGCCAAACTTCTGGCCGAAGAAGGCAAAATCGACTTGGCAATCGCCCGACGACAGATCACCGAGCGCACGGTGTTGGACAAGGACGTGGGTGTCCCCGGCCCGGCCCTGCGCGCCGCGCTCGAGGCAGTCGTGCCGATCCTGACCAGCGAGAAACTGGTCGCCACCGACGCAGACCCGGCCCGCGCGCTTGCGGCGTTGATCGACTCAAGCTATGCGCAGCCGGCGGCGCAACGCTGAAGACACTGCTCAGATATTCCCGGAGTCGCGCAGACTCCGGGAATATCCCAAGAGCAATATCTCAGAGGATTAGTGTTGATGCGATCCAATACCCGCACCCGCCCGGCCCAGTCCGCGCCCCAGGTCGCCGCCGACGACGCGCGGCGGGCAACCTCGCTGCGCGCCGCGCCACTCCTCGCCCTGGCGCTACCGGTGGCATTGCTGGTCGTGTGGTTCCTGGCAACCGACGCAGCCCAGGTGTTCCGCGCCAACCAGCTGCCATCGCCGACGCAGGTGTTGCGCACAGCCGCAGATCTGGCAGCCGGCGGCGACCTGCTCCGCCATGTGTCCGCCAGCGTCGGGCGCGTGCTCACCGGCTTCGCCATCGGAGCGACTCTGGCATTGCTGGTCTCGGTGCTTGTCGGCCTGTCCAAAGTCGTCGAACAGGCGCTGGACCCGACCCTGCAGGGCATTCGCAGCGTGCCCTCGCTGGCGTGGGTGCCCTTCCTGCTGCTGTGGATGGGCATCGGCGAGACGCCGCGCGTGACCCTGATCGCCATCGGCGCTTTCTTTCCGGTGTATGTCAACCTGGTCAGCGGCATTCGCAATGTGGATCGCAAACTTGTCGAGGTTGGCTATGTGTTCGGGTTGAGCCGGGCCGAGCTGGTGCGGCGCATCATTGTGCCGGCCGCGTTGCCTTATCTGTTGACCGGCCTGCGCGTTGGCCTCGGCCAGGCCTGGTTGTTTCTGGTCGCGGCAGAATTGATCGCTTCTGTGAGCGGTCTGGGCTTCATGCTCATCGACGGGCAGAACAGCGCCCGGCCCGACATCATGATGGTGGCGATCCTGACACTGGCCTTGTTGGGCAAATTGTCCGACGGCCTGCTGCGCACAGTCGAACGCCGCGCGCTGGCCTGGACAGACACATTTCAGGGGAGATAGGACCAAGACTCATGAGCAGCGCCATCCGAATCGAGCGCGTCTCGAAAAGCTTCGACGCCGGCGCACCCGTCTTGCGCGACCTTAACCTCGACATCCGCCCCTCGGAAATCGTCAGTTTGCTCGGCCCCAGCGGGTGCGGCAAGTCCACCCTGCTCCGTCTGTTGTCGGGGCTGGAGCGCGATCACGAGGGGCGTCTGCTGGTCGATGGGAACGAAGTGGTCGCCCCCAGCCGGGAAGTGGGCTTCATGTTCCAGGAGCCGCGCCTGTTGCCGTGGCTCAGCGTGCGCGACAACATCACCTTTGGACTGGATGCCAAAGCCCGGCGCCAGGCAGACCCGCTGGTGCGCGAACTGATTGAGCAGGTTCAACTGGGCGAGTGCGCCAATCTATTGCCGCGCCAGTTGTCGGGCGGCATGGCGCAACGAGTGGCGCTGGCGCGGTCGCTGGCGACAGAGCCAGGCGTGCTGCTGCTGGACGAGCCATTCAGCGCCGTGGACGCGCTGACCCGCATGCGCTTGCAGGAGCTGTTGTTGTCGGTGTGGCAGCGCCGGCGCTTCACCATGCTGCTGGTCACGCACGACATCGACGAGGCGCTCTATCTCAGCGATCGCGTGGCGGTGCTCACCGGCCGGCCGGCCGCCGTGCGCGAAATCGTCCATGTGGACCTGCCCCGGCCGCGCGACCGGCGGGCGCAGGATATATTGCGACTGCGCGCGCACCTGCTGGAAGCGCTGCGGGTCGCCGGCTCGAACCAGTTGACTGGCTACGGCACACCCTTTGGGGTGTAGAGTCTGGTTCCCCTGTGAAAGGCCACAGGGTGCGCCAGTGTTCCGCCGTCGCCGGCTCCAGCCTGCCTGTATGCCGGCTGTGCCGGGTCACAGGTTGACATTGCGCGCATGCCATGCCACAATTGCCGATAATCACGATCAATTTTATCGACAATCGGGCAGATTGAATGAAGCTTTCCAAGCGCGGCGAATACGGCATCAAAGCGCTCATTGACCTGGCGTCGCGCGACCCGGCCCTGGGCGCGGCCACCGTCAGGGAAATTGCCGCCCATCAGAAAATCCCGGTCAAGTTTTTGGAGCAGATCCTTCTGGCGCTGAAGAACGCCGGCGTGCTGAAAAGCAAGCCCGGGGCCGGCGGCGGCTACGCGCTGGCCAGGCCGCCCGATCAGATCACCCTGGGACAGGTGGTGCGCCTGCTGGACGGCCCGCTGGCGCCCATCCCGTGCGTGAGCAAGACGGCTTATCAGCCGTGCGTGTGCCCCGACGAGAACATGTGCGGATTGCGACTGACGATGCTGGATGTGCGCAATGCCATCGCCGACATCCTCGACAACACTACGCTGGCCGACGTGACGCACCGCGTGGAACAAGCGCAACATCAGGCTTCCCGCGTTGCGCCACGGGCCCGGCCCCGCCGTCGAGCCGCTGCGCGTTAGCCGGCCCGTCGCCCAAACCCGCCGCCGGCTCTGTCCTGTCCGCGACAAGCCGGCGGCCTTTTGGGGCGCAAAACATGACTAAATCTATAGACTTTATCAGTTTTACACAAGGAGTTGCCCATGAACCGGTGGTTCACCACAGCGGATGAAAATGCCGCACCCGGTGGCATAACTGGGTTTGTGGGCGCATTTTCACTGGAGTTGCCCATGAACCGGTGGTTCACCACAGCGGATGAAAATGCCGCAC
>DAOTYS010000127.1:0-5192 GCA_034434575.1 Thermoflexales bacterium | reverse complement strand
CCTGACGCAGGGCAATATGGAGTGCAGTTCGCCGTGCTGGTCGCCCGATGGCAGCCGCATCGTGTATCACGCCTCGCCGCAACACACGGTGAAGCAAGCCGGCGTGTTCGCCATTGCGCCGGGCGGCGGCGAGCCGGTCCGGCTGACGCCGATGGATGGCGCCGAATACTGGGCGCCGGCCTGCTCGCCCGACGGCAGATGGATCGCGCTGCTGAGCAACCGCAGCGGCTACGACGAAATCTGGCTGATGGCCCCCGACGGCAGCGGCCTGCGCCAGTTGTCGCGGCTGCAACAGGATATCGAGGATTACGCCTGGTCGCCGGATGGCAACCGCATTGTTGCGATCAGCAACGCGCAGGGCAATGATCATCTGTGGGTGATCGAAGCGCACAGCGGGCAGGCGCGCCCTGTGCCGGCGCCGGCCGGCAACTACATGCTGCCGCGTTGGGTGGCCGGGCGAGACGCTTTTGTGGCCGGCTACGACAGCCCCGACACGCCGCCAGAGCTGCGCCTGTGCGATCTGGCAGCCAGCGGTGACGCCATGCAACCCCTGTTCAGCGCGTGCGCGCCCGCCTTGCGCCGCTACCCGTTTGTCACGCCGCGCTACATCGAGTACACCAGTTTCGACGGCTGGCTGATTCCGGCGTTCCTCTACTGGCCGCCGGGGCCGCCGTCCGATGCGCGGGGCTACCCGGCCATCGTGTATCCGCATGGCGGGCCAACGGCAGAATATGATCTGCACTGGGACCCTGTCTTGCAGTACTTCGTGGCAAAGGGCTATGTGGTGTTGTGCCCGAATTACCGGGGATCGACCGGCTACGGGCGCTTGTTCAAAGAGGCCAATCTGTTCAACTGGGGCGTGGGCGACCTGCAGGATTGCCTGCACGGCGCCGACCGGCTGGCCGACGAATCCTCGGTCGATCGCGCGCGGATTGCCATCTGGGGACAGAGCTACGGCGGCTATCTGGCGCAACTGGCGCTGTGCAAAGATCCTGACTATCGCTTCCGCTGCGGCGTGGCGCTGTATGGCGACAGCCACCTCAAGACCTCCTGGGCGCTGGGCGATCATTCGGGCCGGCAGGATGTCGAATGGCAAATGGGGCTGCCGGGGCCGAATCGCGCGCGCTACGAGGCCGCCTCGCCGTTGAACGCTGTCGATCACATCCGCGCGCCGCTGTTGTTGTTGCACGGCGAGCGCGACGCGCGCGTCAACATCCAGGAGTCACGGCAGATGGTCGCGGCGCTCAAGCGCGCCAACAAGACCTTCGAGTACAAGACCTATCCCGACGAAGGGCATGGCTTTGCGCAGCCGGCCAATGCGCTCGACGCCCTGTTGCGCATCGAACGCTTCCTGGACTGGCACCTGCTGTGATCGCGCCAATGGCTCAATCACTCAACCACTCAATCACCCTTTGAGTCGTTCGCCATGCCGGCCCACCAGCACCGCGCACATGCCGCCGCGCTGGGCGACATTCACCACCTGCTTTTGCGAGGCCCGGCCCAGAATGGATGTGCCGTATTTGGTGGGCGCAAAGCCGACCACCATGTAGAACGGCTGCACGCTGATGGACTGGTCGGGCTGCACGACGGGAAATTCGTAGGCCGTCATGCGCGCCATGCGCTGCACCACCCACTCCCCCGGCTCGAGAAGCGCGTGGTCGATCGCGTCCAGCCATTCCGCCTCGCTGACCGAGGGGCCGATCATGACCCGGTCGCCGCCGTAGGAGCGATTCGGCTTGATGACCAGTTGATCGCGGTTCATGCGGGTGAACTCGGGCAGGTCCACTTCGTCGCCGGTGGGATCGGTGGTCTTGCGCGGCGTGAGCGCGCGCGTCCACAGGACATGCCGGCGCAGCAACTGGCGCTCGCCCGGCGTGAAGAAGTTCGCAAAGCGCGAGTCCGTCAGCAATTCAAACGCGCTCTTGTGATCGAAGTCGCCGGCCATCGACGACACCACCTGATTGCGCTTGAACAACAGCCGGGCCACGGCCGGGTCGCCGCCTTCGTCGGCGATATGGATGAAGTCGCGCAGCTCGTAATCGCGGTACACCAGGTCGATCTGCTGGCCTTCATAGAACACTTCCGGCTCGCCGTTCCGGTCGCGCAGGGACAGTTCAGCCGGGTCGGCGTAGAACACGCGGTGGCCGCGCGCGTTGTAGTGCTGCGCCAGGGCGGCGAACTCGGCCGGGCCGTCGCCGGAGTATTTGTAGTCGCACAGGGCGATGGCGCCGTTGGGCCGGCCAATCAGTTCGAGATGATCCAACAGTTCGCGCAGAAAGGCTTCGCGCGCGTCTTCCGTGCCTTCCAGGCGCAGATCGGGCGCCACGCGCTGCAAGGCCGGCACAATCACGTCAAGCATGACCTGCTCCACGCCCGGAATCAGCACGATGCCGCCTACGCCGACCAGGTTCGGCTCAACGAAGGCCAGCGTGTCCTTCCAGGTCGGGCTGGTGAAATCGACCATGGCGTCCAGCCGGCCATACACACAATGGCCGCTGCGATGCGCCGGCGTCCACAACTCGCGCAGCCAGGCCTCCTCTTCGGGCGCCAGGGGAACCACGTCGCGCACAGCCGGATTGTCCAGATACATGTCCGGCACGCGCTTGAGCGCCTCCAGCAGTGTGACAGAGACGGTGTGGAAGTAGTTCATCTGCTCGGCCAGGATGCCGGTGGGGCGCAGCAAAATGTTGATGACCTCTTCTGCGCCGTCGCGCCAGTAGGTGAGGCCGGCCTGCCGGGCGCGCGCAGGAACCGCTTCGGCCAGTTCCCAGATGGCGCTGGCCGGCAGATCAAAGAAGGCCCGCCGCAGCCGGCTGTCGAGCGACAACCCTTTCAGACCGCGTTCATCAGCTGCTGAGAGTGGATTGGACATGATTGCTTCCGCTCCAGACGCGCGCGCTGACATGGCGCGCACCAGCGCGCGCACCAGCGCGCGCACCGGCGCGCGCACCGGCCACACACCATTCGACACACGCATTCTAGCGGCAAGCGCCCGCCCTGTCATGGTATCGTCAATACTGCGTAGTGGATGCGTCAGGCATCAACCGGGTAATATGGTTTGGCGCGCACGCAGCGCGATACATGTTGATCTTATAATCTCAAGTCAGCCGGGCGCAAGCGCGGCAAAAAAGCGCCCAGAATCAAAAATGCCGCTGCGAGGCCGTTGCGCTCTTCCAGGTAGCGCCGCCGGCCATTCGGTGTCGCCCCGAGCAGCCCAGGCTGAACGTAATATGGGCGAACCAGGAGAGTAAAGGGAATGAAAATTCATCTGTCAGGCATGAGCAGGCTCAGCGCAAAGCTGGCATCTGTTGGGGTGGCGGCGAGTTTGCTGCTAAGCGCGTGCGGAGGCGGCGCAGCCCCGCCGACCGAGGTCAGGATCACGGCGCCAACACCCGGCACTGCCATCAACGTCGGGCAGGGCACCGTCATCCAGGGCGAGGCCGTTGGAGAGGGAATCGTGCGCGTTGAAGTGGTCATCGACGGGCTGCCCTATGCCACGCTGAACACGCCAGACAACCAGGGCGTGGCCAATTTCCCCGTGCAGGTGCCGTGGACGCCAACTTCAGCCGGCAGCCACGCCATTCAGTTGAAGGCGTTTGGCAGCGAAGACAGGCTGTTGGGACAATCTGATCCGCTGGTGATCGAGGCGAAGGCCGCTGTGGCGCCCACTCAGGCTGTGCCCACAGCGACGCCGCCGCCCCCGCAACAGCCCACCCCAGCGCCGGCGACCGGCGGCAGTCAGCCGGCCCAGCCTCAGCCGGTTGCGACTCAGGCCCCGCCGCAACAGGAAGCGCCCAGCCTGACCGTGACCAACGATTTTGTCAACGTGCGCGAAGGCCCCAACACGGCCTATCGCCTGTTGGGCCGGCTCAATCAAAATGAGACCGCCCCGGTGCGCGGCAAGAGCGCCGACGGCCAGTGGTGGCAGATCACGTATGCCGCCGGGCCAGGCGGCATCGGCTGGGTGTTCGGTGAGTACGTGCGGGCCAATGCGGCCGCAGCCGGCGTGCCGGTTGCCGCTGCGCCCCCGCTGCCCACACAGCCGCCGCGCCCCCCCGCGCCCCCGCCCGCGCCGGCGTTGCCCACCCCCCTCCCACCGACCGCGCCGCCAGTCTTCGTGCCCACTGTTGCGCCGGCTGCCTCCAATGGCCCCCTGAGCGTGAACACCACCGTGGTGCCCGCCGGCGGCACGGTTCGCGCCTCGTGGAATGTGCAGAATGTCGACGGCGTGTGGTTTGATAAAGGCGACGGATCGGGCTTTCAGGGCGTCCCCGGCCAGTGGTCGATGGATGTCACCAACATCACCGCCAACCGCACGCTCAGTCTGAGGGTCAAACAAAAGGATGGCCAGGAGCCGGTGTACGCGATCAACATCACTGTGTCGGGCGGCAGCGTGCCGGGAATCAGCGGCTGGAACCCGAAGTTCAAGGCCGGCACCACCGCCTGGGATTCGCCCGACACCTGCACCGAGTTGGGCGGGGCCGGCGGCAGTTGCACCTATTACTGGACCGGCCTGGACGGCGCGCAGGGCATCTGGATTCGTGTCGAGCCGCGCGATGTGGCGTGCGCGCCCACCTCCGGTGTGAATACGGAGCCGGCCGATGTCGCCAACAACTGGCGCCCTGTCAACGGGCCGAGCGGTTCACTGACCATCAAGTTCAACAGCACCAGCGGCCACGTGATCATCCTGCGGGCCAAGCGCGACAACAACGACTGGTACTGGAAGGACGAGAAGCCGATGAAGGTGCAGCCGTGCGGCGCCAGTGGCGGCGGTGGCGGCGGCAATCCCACCAGCACCCCAGAGCCGACGCCGACAGCCACCCTGATCCCCTGATCCGGGCGGCAACTGAGGACGCCGGTACTGCGATGGGATGCGCGTTGTGAAAGTCGGAGGTGCATCCCACCCGGCAGGGTTATGTCACGGCTCAGACGCAGGGCGCACACACACTGGCATCGCGTTGCGCTGAGATAAAAGGGCCACGCGCCGGCATCGCCATCGTGCGTGTTTGCGGCGAAGTCATGCTGTTGGATTTGACTAGAGTGAACTGAGATGATGAGAAAGTTGCCTGTTTTGAACCGAATGGCGCGCATCAGCAGCGCCGCGCCGGCCCGGCATGGAACCTGGTTTGGCGCGCTGGCCGCTACTGTGGCGGCGCTGATGCTGCTGGCTGCGCCGATGGCCGCCACCGAAA
>DAOTYS010000126.1:0-3856 GCA_034434575.1 Thermoflexales bacterium | reverse complement strand
TTGTCAAGACTCAGTATGTAGGGCAAGCCGCCGGGCTTGCCAGGACGTAGATGCGTAGGGCAAGCCGCCGGGCTTGCCACGCAAGCCGCCGGGCTGCCGGGACGTAGATGTGTAGGGCAAGCCGCCGGGCTTGCCAGGACGTAGATGCGTAGGGCAAGCCGCCGGGCTTGCCACGCAAGCCTGGCCCAGAGAGCAGCAGATAATAATAGGTCATCATGCAAGCACTGGTGTTATCCGGCGGGGGCAATCGCGGCCCGCTGCAAGTCGGCGCGATTCGCGCGTTGCTGGCAAACGGCGTTGCGCCGCAGATGATTGTCGGCTCGTCGGCGGGGGCGCTCAACGGCGTGTTTCTGGCGATCGAACCCGGCCTGACGGCAGTCAATCGTGTTGCCGAAATGTGGCGCGAAGCCGGCCGCCGCAAAGTAATCCACAATGGGCCGCTGCAAACTTTCTGGCAGTTGTTGCGCGGCAAGGATCATGTGATGGACAACGCCGGCCTGGCCGCCTTCATCCGATCCGTCCTGCCGCCCAACGTGCGCGTGTTTGGCGATCTGAAGCTGCCGTTCTATGTCACCATTGCGCACTGGATGACGCGCGCGCTGTATGTGTACGGCGACGATCCGCAGGGCGATCTGACGCAGGCGCTGGTGACGAGCGCCGCCGTGCCCGGTTACTTCCCGCCGACATGGCACAACGGCGAGGCGTTCGTGGATGGCGGGCTGGTGTCGAACGCGCCGGCGCAAATCGCCGTCGCGCGCGGCGCCACCGAACTGTGGGTCATTGATCTGGCCTACAGCACCGATGTGCCGCGCAAGCCGGGCAACAGCCTGTCCATCATTCGCCACGCGGTGTACCCGGCCCTGTACCGCGAGGCGCTGTGGGAACTGGAGTCGGTTGCTTTCCGCCCCGGCATCAAACTGCATCACATTCCCATCTATGACTACCAGGACGTGGCGCTGGGCGACTTTGCCGAGATCGAGACGATGCTGGAATTGGGCGCGCAGGCGGCGTACAAGTATCTGGAGCGGCCAGAGCCAAACGTCATTCGCTACCCGCGCAAGTTCATGGCAGACGAGTTGCCGCCCGGCCCGCCGGGGGCAAAGCCGTTTGCCGGCTGACGCGGCCGCGCTCACACAAACGCCGCCATCACCTGGTTGCTGAGGAAGCGTCCTTTGGCGGTGAGGCGCGCGCGATCTGGCAGCAGTTCAAGCAGACCTTTCTCCTGGCCGGCCCGCAATGGCTCGCCGAAGACCTCGCGCATTTCGACGCCGTGCCGTTGCGCGAAGCGCGCATAGGTCACGCCCTCTTGCAGCAGGCGCAGCCCCATCACCATCGTCTCGCCGCGCGAGGTGCGTTCGTCGATGTCCTCGGCGCCCATCTCCACCGGCTCGCCCCGCTCAATGCGCGTGACGTACTCGGCCGGTCGCCGCACATTCCACCAGCGCCGGCGGATCGACGATGAGTGCGCGCCGGGGCCGAAGCCAAAGTAAGGCTCGTTGCGCCAGTAGATGAGATTGTGCGCGCACGCGCGGCCCGGCTTGCACCAGTTGGAAATCTCGTAGTGAACGTAGCCGGCTTCGCCCAACACGTCCTCCGCCAGATCGTACATATCGGCCGCCGCGTCGGGGTCCGGGTAGGGCACGTCGCCGTGCCGCACCCAGTCGTGCAGCGGTGTGCCGCGCTCCACCGTCAGCGCATACAGCGAGATGTGATCGGGCTGCAACGGCAGCGCCGCGTTCAAGGTGCGCCGCCATGTGTCGAGCGACTGGCGCGGCAGGCCGAAGATCAGGTCGAAGCTGACGTTGTCGAAGCCGGCTGCGCGAGACGCCTTGACCGCAGCCACGACATCGGCGAAACCGTGTTCGCGGCCCAGCAGTTTCAGTTCGCCGGGGTCTGCGCTCTGCGCGCCGAAGCTGAGCCGGTTGACGCCATCGGAGCGCAGCGCGCGCAGGTAGCTCAGGTCAACTGTGCCGGGGTTGCATTCGACGGTGATCTCGGCGTCGTCGGGCAGCTCGAACGTCTCGCGGCAGGCGCGGATGGCGTCGCCCAACTGCCGGGGGTGCAGGATCGACGGCGTGCCGCCGCCAAAGAAGATTGTGGCTGCGCCGGGGCGGGTGGGCGGCGATTCGACAGGCTCACCGGCAGGGGAGCGGGGGAGCGGAGGAGCAGAGGAGCTGGGGAACAGGGGAGCGGGGGAGCGCAGGATGTGGGGAGATTGGCCGGCAGCCCTGATCTCGCGGCACAGCGCCTGCGCATACGATGTGTACAGATCCTCCATGCCGACGTAGGTGTTGAAGTCGCAATAGGAGCAGCGCGACCGGCAGAAGGGGATGTGCAGGTACAGGCCGAGAGGCAGCATGGGCAGGGGTCAGAATGCAGAAGTAAGTAACCAGTAGTCAGCAGTCAGTAGTCAGAAGGTGGGCGCGCCCGATACGCAACACGCAATAGGCAATAGGCAATACGGAACATGTCACTCGGCATGCAACCCTCAACCCTCAACCCTCAACCCTCAACTGCCGAAGCGCCCAGATGAGAACATCCAGCCGGCGGGCAAAGTGGAGCAGGGGTTGGGTGTCGGGCAGCGAGATGCCGGCGGCAGCGGCGATTGTGTTGGTGGTGATCTCGGCTTCTGCCGGCTGCAACGGCCAGGGCGCGTGGTGAATCTCACCCCGGTAAAGCCGGCCGGCGCGATCGGTGGCGTACAGGCAATAGCGCTCGGTCAGCCAGTGCTCCAGTGTCCCTGGTTGCGCCGGTCGCATGTCATCAATCGGGCGATAGCGAGCCGTGAAGGATGCCGGTGGCGCATGGCGATGGGTGCGCGTGCTGGTGTATGCGATCCAGTCCAGAGGGCTGCTCACGTTGAAGAGGAGCGGCTCGCGCGCAAGGCCCATTCGGGCGTTGAAATAGGGCAAATGAAAGGCGCGGCGCGCAACGGCCACTGCAACGGGATTCCCGGCGTCCAGACTGAAGAACCATACGCCCGGTCGGTCTCCGGCGATTACGTAGGTGCGCGCGTTCAACTCTGGAAAAGCGGACAACCAGGGCAGCGCCGGCAGGAAACGCGGGCGAATGCCGCTCATCCGAAACGGCACGATGCCCAGCCATGCCTGCCTGTCGAACGTGTCGAGCGATAGCCCAGGCGGAATGAGGGCGCGCAGGGTGTCTGGCGGTATCGGCCAGTGAGCAAACAACAGATCGTGCCAGACCTGCCGCATCAGCCACGACGTGGCTGGCGGCGGGTACGAGCGGTGATCAGCCGGCGTTCCCCAATCGGACACTCTGCGCATTGTGCCACAGGCGAATTGCGCCCCTTGCGCGGCGGCATCGGAAACTGTCGGTCGTTTTTCGCAAAAGCCCCTTGACGATTCAGAACAAATGTTCTATATCTGGTGCCGTCTGCCCAACACGAATCTGGAGGTAATCCATGCAGTCACGAAACAACCTGCCGGCGACGCCGGTTACGCTGGGTGATTTGATGCGCTCGCAGCGGCGCGATGCGGTGAAAGCGGCGGCGATGTTCATGGCCGTGGTGCTCTATGGGGCCGTCCTGCTGTACACCGGCGTGCACAACTTCAACCTGATCAGTCGGACGGTCGCGCCGGATCAACAGCTATTCGCCATCACTGCGCTGCTCTGTCTGGAAGGCGCGGCAATTTTCCTGCCGTTGGCAATTCACTTTTGGCTTGCGCCCGGGCCGCAGCGGTTGGTGGGATATCTGCTCTATGCAGCCAACTTCACCATCGTTGTGCTAAACACGATTCTGGACGCGATGACCAATCGCGCAGAGGCGATGCCGGATTGGCTGCATCTGTACGCCACCTTCATTGTGCCGGCCACGCCGGTGCTCATCGGCGTG
>DAOTYS010000125.1:0-4194 GCA_034434575.1 Thermoflexales bacterium | reverse complement strand
TCTGACGCTCGACCTGGGCAGTTCATCGACCCGCGCCCTGCTCTACGATGAACGCGCCCAACTGCAAAGCAACGCCATTGCTCGCCAACCTTTCGAGTTTCGCGCCGGGGCGGATGGCCGCAGCGAAGACGATTCAGACGCCGCGCTGACGCGCGTCGAAGCGGTCATCGACGCGGCGCTCTCTGCGGCGCATGCAGCACAGTCGCCGATCACAGCCATGGGCGTCTCGGCTTACGCATGCAGCCTGCTTTGTCTGGATGAGCGCGGCAGCCCGCTCACGCCAGTGTTCACCTATGCCGACACGCGCGCCGCTGAAGATGCGCGCGCGCTGCGGCACGAACTGGACGAGATGGGGACGCTTCAGCGCACCGGCTGCCGCATCCGCGCCAACTACTGGCCGGCCCGCCTGGCCTGGCTCAAGCGCACTCAGCCCGATGCGTTCAGCCGGACGCGCTGGTTCGTGTCGCTGACCGACTATCTCAACCTGCGATTGTTCGGGCAATTGCGCGCCGGCGTTTCAGCGTCCTCATGGACCGGCATGATCAACCGGCAGACAGGCGATTGGGATGAGGCATGGCTGACGCGCCTGGGCGTCGCGCGCGAGCAATTACCGCCTGTTGCGCAGGATGGCGAGGCGTTGCGCGGGCTGGCCGGCCAGTATGCCAGCCGCTGGCCGGCCCTGCGTGAGACGGCCTGTTACCCGCCGTTGGGCGACGGCGCAGCCGCCAATATCGGCAGCGGCTGCGTGGACGACTCGCGCATTGCCATCACCATCGGCAGCACAGCAGCCATCCGCGTTGTTGTCAGTAGTCAGAAGTCAGTGGTCAGTAGTCAGAAATCAGTAGTCAGTAGTCAGAAATCAGTAGTCAGTAGTCAGAAATCAGCAGTCAGCAGTCAGAACATAGAGGGCACAACATACGAGATACGCAATACGGAATACGAGATACGCAATACGCAATACGCAACACGCAATCCGGCGCAGGGGACACGCCTCCTGCAGGTACCGCCGGCGCTGTGGGTGTATCGCGTGGATCATGCGCGCAACTTGATCGGCGGAGCGACCACCGAAGGCGGCAACGTGTTTGCCTGGCTGAATGCAACGCTGAAGCTGCCAGACAGCGACGCGCTGGAAGCCGAGTTGAGCGCCATGCGCCCGGATAGCCATGGGCTGACCGTGTTGCCCATGTTCGGCGGCGAGCGCAGCCCCGGCTTTGCAGACGATGCGCGCGCCACCTTGCACGGACTGAGCTTCGACACCACACCGGCTGCCATCGCGCGAGCCTGCATGGAGAGCATCGCTTTCCGGCTCGCCTTGATTCACGATGCGGTGCGCGAGGTGTGCCAACCTGCCGGCCCCGGCGTCCTCATCGCCAGCGGCGGCGCGCTGCTGCGCTCGGCAACATGGCGACAGATCATCGCCGATGTCACAGGCGTCCCTGTGCGCGTGTGCAACGAGCCGGAAGCTACCAGCCGGGGCGTCGCGCTGATGGTGTTGCTTCAGTCAGGCGCGCTGGACAATCTTCAGACACTGCCGGCGCGCCTGGGTCAGATGCACGAGCCAGACGCAACCCGCCACGCCATCTACCAGGCTGCCGGCCAGCGACAGGCCGGGTTGTATCGGCTGATCGTCGGCCATAGCCCGCTATAAGCCTGCTCTCACAAAACACTGCGCCAGCGCGAATACAATCTGATTCGACGACGCGGCGACTCGCGCCAGGGCGGGTTGCGAAACAGGATATCGGCAATGCGAACCGTGCTCTTGATCGTGGTTGCGCTGGGCTTGCTCCTGGTGCTCATCGGCTTGATAGCGATCCTTCGCGCGCGCATCGCGCAGGCAATGGAGCAACGCCGCGTTGAGCGAGGCGACCCGCAGATCATCGAAGGCCAGGCGCGCGTGGTGGATAAAGACGAGCGCGGGCCGTCGGGCCGGCCAAAAGACGACAGTAATCAGGCCAGCGGTCGGTGTGACAGCGGATAGCTTGCGGCCATTCTTTCAGCGCCATGTCAACCCTTCAAGTCATCGGCGTCTGGGCCTTGTTTGTTGTGGCCCTCCCCTCCGCTCTCGGCGCGCTGGTTGCGCTGCCCTTCTGGATCAAAGGACACTTCATCGGCGGCAATATCGCCGGCTCATCCGCCATCATCCTGGTGATCGTTGCGCTGATCTGGCAACAGTTTGGCGTCTATGTCCAGGCGCAGGAATCCTGCGTTGGCGTCAACTGCCCCGCCCGCGACAGCGCGCTGACCGCATTTCTGGTCATGGCCGGTCTGGGCTGGCTCGACGCGTTTTTGCTGCTGCTCCTCAGCGGCCTTGTTGAAGACCGGCGCCGGCGGCAATCCTTCGACCGCAGCCGGTTGTGAAACGCGCCGCAAGAAGACATGCTCTTGCTTGCGCAACGCGCGTCAAAGCCGGCCTGGTTGTCCGGAGGAGGGCACGGCGATCAGCGTCGCCAGCGCCGCAGTCACGCCGCCGATCAATGCGCCGGCGCCGACGCCAGCTCGTCTGATCCACTTTGCCATGAGGTTGCCTGTTGCGAGAGGCCGGTTTTCTCTTCACTCCACGCCCACAAACGCGCCGCAGCCCGATCGTCTTGCGCCGCAGCCGAAGGCGACACAGAGCGCCGGTTGCTGAAGTACTGGCCGGTCACGCCGGCCACTTCCAGCGAGGTTGCCAGATACAGGGACGTGTGCGCGCCCTGCTCGGGGGTGAGGGCGGCCACCTTTTGCAGGGCTTTCATTGCCAGGCCCATCAAGCCGCCGTTGTTGTGGCCAAAGCGGGTGGCAACGAAGCCGGGATGCAACGCATTGGCGGTCATGCCCGCGCCCTGCAGCCGGCGCGCCAATTCGCGGGTGAACAGAACATTGGCCAGCTTGGATTGGCCGTACATGCGCCAGCCGCTGTAACGCCGCTCGCCTTCGATATCATCGAAATTGATCGCGGCTGTGCGATGCGCGTCGGACGACACATTGACGATCCGCGCATGATCGCCGGCCCTGAGCGCATCCATCAGCAGATGCGTGAGCAGAAAGTAATTCAAGTGGTTGAGCGCCATGGTCATCTCGATGCCGTCGATGCTGACCTGGCGGGTGTTGAAGTACGCGCCGGCGTTGTTGACCAGCACATCCAGCCGTTCATACTTGCGCCGGAACTCCTCCGCGAGGCGGCGAATCTGCGCCTGCGCCGACAGGTCAGCCACCAGAAACTCAACTTGTGCGTTGCCGGTTTGTTCGCGGATGCGCCGGGCCGAGTCGGCGCAACGATCCGCGTTGCGACCAACGCCGATGACCACGGCGCCCTGGCGCGCCAGTTCGCGCGCCGTCACTTCGCCGATGCCGGCTGTGGCGCCGGTGATCAGGCAAATTTTGCCCTGCAGAGTCTGCTGTATATGCTCTGTTATCGTCATCTGACTCCTGACGTATTGCGTATTGCGTATTGCGGATTGCGGATTGGGAACGATGTCTTGAACGACGCGCTTGTGGAGGGTGACATGAGGGGCTGAGAACAGCATGAGCCGGGAACGGAAACAGGATGATAACTGAGGCGACTCTCACTTTCATCTCACCCACGTGGCGCGATGCGCTCAGGAAGCCATGTCATACTTGCTTTCAGTGACAAGCGGCAGATCACGCTTGCGGAAAAGGTGTGCAAGAGCGATGACACAAACGGCGAAGCCAACGATTCAAGAGGGCAGCGCCCCCCGCGTGGGGCAGGTCGCGCCCGATTTCACTCTGCCCGATCAGTCAGGCCGGCCCGTGCGCCTGAGCGACTATCGCGGCCTCAAAAACGTCGTGCTGTATTTCTATCCCAAAGATTACACTCCCGGCTGCACCGCCGAAGCCTGCGCGTTCCGCGACAGCTACGAGGTGTTCAAGACTGCCGGCGCCGAGGTGATCGGCGTCAGCATGGACACAGCCGAGTCGCACCAGCGGTTCGCCGCCGATCACCGCCTGCCATTTGTTCTGCTGGCCGACACAGACGGCGCGGTGAGCAAGCTGTATCAGGTCAGCGGACTCTTCGGCCTGTGGCGCAAGCGCATCACCTTTGTGATCGACAAAGCCGGCGTGATTCGCCATAGCTTCGAATCACAATTGAACGCGACCAGACACATCGACGAGGCGCTGAAAGTGCTTCAGTCGCTTCAGTAGCGCATTCGCCGGCCGGCGCGACGCGATGCGCGCGCAAGGATCGGATGACAG
>DAOTYS010000124.1:0-7550 GCA_034434575.1 Thermoflexales bacterium | reverse complement strand
GAGGCATAGCGCACCAGCGTGATCTTCTCCGCCGCTGGCGCTGGCGCGCCCTCTGCCGGCTTCTCTGCCGGGGCGGGCTGCTCCTCTGGCGCCGCCGGGCGGGGAGCGCCAGCGCAGGCCGCCAGGTACAGCGCCATGGCCGAACCGCCGGCTGTCACACGTAGAAACTGTCGTCGTCCGATTCGTTGCTTCATATCGCTCCAACCTCCTTAAATTGGTTTGAAAAGCTGCCAGTGGCCAGTTGCGCAAGCCGACTTGCCCGATACGGAGGAATCCGGATTGCAGATCAACGAGAACCGCGCTCCTGTTTGACACATACGCCCTGATGCGATTGCCCACTGACTGGTGCTGTATGATTGTAGAGAACAGGGGCAACAAGCTACAGTGGCATCTGGTGACCAGAAAGGGACATCTCAGGGACAATTGCGACGGGCATCTCAGCCGGGCAGCGCAAGCGGACTGAAGCGCCCAAATCCGGATGGTAAGACGCATTCACCAGAACTGCGCGCGCGGCGGGCCTGGGTGCGCCTGGCCCTCACCCGCTTTCACGATCCGGGATTTCTACAGGAACATGCGCGCGCCCCGCTGGCGGCCGGCCGTTTCGCCGACGCCCCAGCCCTGCAACGGGCCATCCAGGACGCGATCCGTCGCATGCAACCTCCGCCAGAGACTGACCCCCATGCGCCGGCCTGGCGGTTGCACAGGCTTCTTTCCTTGCGTTACCTCGACGGCCTGACCCAACAAGAGGCC
Organism: Thermoflexales bacterium; assembly: GCA_034434575.1. GTDB lineage: Bacteria > Chloroflexota > Anaerolineae > J036 > Brachytrichaceae > Roseilinea. The sequence continues at coordinate 6,800 of DAOTYS010000124.1, read as the reverse complement.
GCCGCTGAGCTGGGGATCGGCGTGCGTCATTTCAAGCGCGAACAGCAGCGCGCCATCGAGGCGCTGGACGCGCTGCTGTTTGACCAGTCTGCGCCGGCCGATCGCAGCCGCTCGCCCGTCCCGCCGGCCAGCCACCCAGCCTCGACAAGCTCTGATTTGACCCACCTGGCAGAGCTTCTGCGCGCCGCGCTGACCGTCCTGGACCCCGTGTTGACCCAACAGGACCTGAACGTAACGGTGAGTCTGGAAGACGCGCTGCCGGCGGCGCAGGTCAATGCCATGCTGGCCCGCCAACTGGTCATCAATGCGCTGGGCTGGCTGATCCGCGACACACATCACGAACGGCTTATGGCGCGTGTGCGCGCGTTGACAGGCCCGCCGCGTCCTTTCGTCACGCTGGAACTGGAACATCCGATGGTCGGTCGCCGGCAGCCCATCGGCAACACGCTGGAGCAACTCGCTCGCTCTGCCGGAGCCGACGTGCACATCGAGATCACGCCGCGCCAGACCGAGAAGCTGATCGTGCGCCTGCCGGCGGCGCAAGCGCGCTACGTCCTGATGATTGACGACAACCCCGACATGCTGCGTCTGGTGCAACGGCAGCTCCAGCGCGCGTCAGACCTGGCGTTCGTCGGCGTCAGCACGATGGATCAGGCGCTGAGCCAGATTCGAGCATCGAGGCCGGCCTGCATTCTGCTCGACCTGATGATGCCGGATCACGACGGCTGGGAAATCCTGCGGCTGCTGAAGACCTATCCTGAAACAGCCTCGATCCCGATTGTCATCAGCTCGGTGCTGCCTGAGCCAGAGCTGGCGCGGGCCATGGGCGCCGCCGCCATCCTGCCCCGGCCGTTCAAGGCGGCGCAACTGAATGAGATGCTGCGCGCACTCACTGCGCCGGCCAGCGCGCCGAAACCGTGACGCCGGGCAGCACAGCGTCGAGAAACGCCGCAATCGTCTGCGCAGCTTCCTGGACTGACAGACCATTGCGCCGGCTTAAGGCCAGATATGGCATGGACAGATTGCCGGCGTGCTGTTCCTGCCCCGTCACCACACACACCGGCAGCGCGCCGGGCATCGTCTGTTCGATCGATCGCAACACATCCACACCATCTGCGTCGCCCAATCTCAGATCGAGGAACATGGCGTCAAAAGACTTGTCTGGAGGCGTGTTCGCGCTGTGATCGGAATCGTGATCGTCGCCGCTCAGCCCCAGCCAGTCAAGCGCCTCTCGCGCTGAGCGCGCCTGCTCGACGACGATGTCTTTGCGCGCCGAGCGCAACGCCTCAGCCATCATCCGCAAGGCGTCCTCGTCATCTTCGACCACCAGCACGCGCGGCGGCCGGCCAGAGGCCAGCGGCGCGCCCAGCATTTCGGACAGAGTCTCTGCCAGTTGCTGCGGCGTCACCGGCTTGACCAGCAAGCGCCGGGCCGGCATCGACGCCAGGCCGGGCAGTCCCGTCAGAACGCCCGGCAGATGACACCGCGCCACAGGCAGATCGTCCAGCCCGGCGGGAACGATCGTCTCCAGATTCACATTCACACCGTCACCGCTCGCCTCGTTCACAATCACAGCTTCGATACGACCGGCCTGCGCCGCTCGCGCCGCCTCCTCAAGCGTGCGCGCCGACGCGACTGCAATGCCCTGCAGGTAGCGGCTCAACAAGCGAGACAACAGCGGGGTCGGCTCGACGACAAGCAGATTCCCCACCTCGCGGCGCTGCGCAATGCGCGGCGTGCTGGACAGCGGCGATACGCGCAATGTGGGCGCCTGGACCGGCAATGAGAAGTAGAACGTGCTCCCGGCCCCGACCTCGCTGCGCACCCCCATCCGCCCGCCGTGCATTTCGACAAAGCGCTTGCTGATGGTCAGTCCCAGGCCGGTGCCGCGTCGGTCAGATACGCCGCTTTCCAGTTGAACAAACGGCTCAAAGATGCGCGCCTGATCAGCCGGCGCAATGCCGATGCCGGTGTCCGTCACGCTGATGATGATCTCCGAAGCGCTTCCTTCGCCGTCCGAGACAGAGGAAGCATCAGACGCCGGTGACGGAAACGAGGGCGCTTCCGGGCTGCGCGCGCGCGCCTGCGCGCGCACCTGCACCGTGACGCCCCCGCGTTCTGTGAATCGCAGGGCATTGTTGACCAGATTCAGGATCACCTGCTGGATGCGCAGGGGGTCGGCCTGGATTTCCGGCAGATCGGCCGGCGCATCCACCACCAACCACAGGCCGCGCGCTTGCGCCAGAGGCCGAATGGTTTCAACAGCCCCCCGCGCCACGTCGGCAATATTCACCGGCGCCGGGGAGATCGTCATGTAGCTCGCGTCTATCTGACTGAGGTCCAGAATGTCGTTGACCAGGCGCAGCAACTGATGGGCGTTGCGATGGATCGCTTCGAGATCGAGGCGCAGGTCTTCGGTGATGGTTGAAACGCCGCGCGGATCCGTCGCCTCGAGCGATTCGAGCACGATTTCGCTGAAGCCGATGATGACGTTCAATGGCGCGCGCAGTTCATGGCTGATGTGGGCGGCGAATTCCTGCTGCGACCGGCGGGCGCGCTCGGCGTAATCCACCATGAGCGCCAGTTGCTCATTGGCGCGCGCCAGCGCAAAGCTGGTTTGATCGAGCGAGCGCAGCGCCAACGCCAGTTCGGCGCTTTGAGCGCGCAGTTCTTCGGTCTGTTGGCGGGCCGTGAGGTAGCCGGCGCTCATCCATTCGAGCGTGCGGAAGAGCACCCGCGACACCACGAAGCTCAGCGCGACGAGTGTCAGGACGGGCGCGAGCGCCTGAAGCGTCAGAACGCCGGGCGCGTCGCTCGCTGCCTGGACACCCTCCAACCAGGCAATCAGCGCGCACATCGCCAGCGTGCCCGCGACGCCGGCGCGCTCGCCGATAACAAACAGCAACACGGCGCAGGCAATGCCGGCCCACATGATTGCAAAAGGCGTCACGCCGGCTGCCAGGTCGGCTAACGCCAGCGCCCAGCTCCCCCATCCGCACAGCCACAGCGCCCAGCGCCGGTCGCCCAAATCCCGCACCAGCCAGCACAACAGGCCCAACACCAGCAAACCCAGGGGCAGCCCGATCTGCGCCCAGGCAATCGTTCGCATCGAAGCAAATAGAGCCAGGATCGTCCCCAACCAGCCCAAGAGGATCAGCAAAGGAATCACGCTGGCGCTGACAATCTCGCGCCGCAGGTCCAGCGCTTCCTCGCGAAAGGCAGTCTGCTCGATCATCGTGGATATTCCCGAATAACCCATGCGCCCCTTGAGTCAACCCAGATGCGCCACACCGATCAAGACGTCGGACCACCTGTACAATGAGGCGGCGATGCCGGCGTCATCGTGATGCGATCGCGTCATCCTACACAATCCAGGAGTCTGTCATGTTCTTTGAACTGCGCGAATACCACACCAAACCCGGCCAGCGCGAACGCTGGGTGCGTTTCATGGAGGAAGTCATCATCCCGTATCAGGTGTCGAAGGGCATGGTTGTCGCCGGCAGTTTTGTCGGCCAGGAAGATGAGACGCTGTATGTGTGGCTGCGGCGCTTCGACAGCGAGGCGCAGCGCGAAGCGCTCTACAAGGCGGTCTACGACACAGACACCTGGAAGAACGAGATCAGCCCGCAGGTCGGTGAGATGCTGGACCGCGAGAAGACCGTGGTCAAACGCATCGAGGCGACGCCCAAATCGGTCATACGGTGAGGCAGGGAAGCAAGGGAGAGCAATGTAGGGCAAGCCGCTGGCTTGCCCTACAACCTGCGACAGGCCTCAATCCAGCTCGGTCTTCGGGTCGCCCTTGAGCGTGGGCAGCGGGGCCGGGCGCACCATCTCGCCGCCGCTTTCATACGACTCGATCACGGCAAAGGTGTATTCCAGCGTCGCCAGCGCGTCGCGGCCGGAGGCGCGGATCATTTCCTTCGGCACGCCGTTGGTCACATCCTCGAGGAAGGCGTGCAGCCGGCGGGGAAACGTCTGGCCGAAGTCGGCGATGCCGCTGTTGTACTCCTCACTGGGCTTCACCTGCCCCATGGCGGCCGGGTTGGCCGGCGTGGGGGCCGGCCAGAAGGTGAACTTCTCGATGCAGTTCTCGATGCAGAACGTGCCGCGCGTGCCGGCCATCTCGAAGCTCCACCAGCCGCCCAGACCATAGGCCGCATCGCCGCGCTGGCTGAGCAGATAACCCACCGCGCCGTTTTCGAAGCGCAGGTTCACGCCGGCGATCGACAGCATAGCGTCGCCGGCGCGCCGGCGGAAGCTGGGCCGGTCCACAAACGCCTGGATGTGCGTGATGTCGCCGCAAAAGTAGCGCGTCACAGCGAACGGGTGCGCCAGGAACGCCTTCAAGTGAGCGTAGGGGAAGCCCTTGAAGCGCGTGGACGCATTGGGCGAGTAGAGTTCCTCGCCGCCGTTGAAGCCGACCTTGTGCAGCACGTACACTGGCTCGCCCACCTTGCCCTCGTCTATGTACTGGCGAGCCTTCTCAGCGGTGGGCGTGAAGTAGTGGTTGAGATTGCATCCCAGGTAAACATCCTGCTCGGCGGCGAAGCGCACCATCTCGCGCGCCTCGTGGATATCGTTGGAGATGGGCTTCTCGACCAGCACGTGCTTGCCGGCAGCCATGGCCTCCATAGCCGGCTCGTAGTGCCAGCTGCCGTTCTCGTGGCCGCCGGTGGTCACATCCACGATGTCCAGATCCTCATTGGCCAGCATGTCCTTGAGACTGTAATAGGCCTTGACGCCAAACCGCGCAGCCGCTTTGTCGGCGCGCTCTTTGACCACGTCGCACACCGCGACCAGCTTCGCGAGGGGGTCTTTGGAGTGGCAATCTGCGTGCTGGTTGCCAATGCCGCGCAGGCCCACGACACCGATTTTTAACGCCATCTTGTCATTCCTCTCCTGTAGGTTTTCAAACAGTGTAACATCGAGCCAGCCGGCAGGACGACTGACGGTTCGACAACTTCAGGGGGTGGCAGGCGCATCGAACACGCGCGCTACGCGCGCCTATTCGAGCCGAATGCCCAGCGCGTCGGCTTTGCGCCGGATGGCCTCCAGCGCAACCAGCACTTTGTCATCGGGCAAGTGTTCGATCAGAAAGTAACCGTCCGGGCAGCATTCCACCCACCGGCGCATGAGCAGTTCATAGTTCATGCTGCCGGTGCATGGAATGACCTCCACGATGTGAACGACATGAGCATCCTGAATGGCGCAGTCCTTGGCATGCAATGCGACCATGTCCCTGCCCAGCGTGTCGAACAGCGCATTGACGATGCGCGTTGTGTCGTGAACGTCGCGCACTGTGCCCACAAAGTTCACCGGATCCATGTTGAACTTGAGCGCCGGCGATCCCACGGCGTCGAGCAGATCGCGCACGCGCTGCGGCGTGTCGAGCGTGGACACCACATGGCCTTCGACGCCCAACAGAACGCCCTCCGCTTCCGCCACCCGGCACACCTGTTTCAGGCTGTTCACGAGCCGGTCGAATGTCTGCGGCGCATGATTCTCCGGGTGCGGCCACCAATGCCCGTTGGGGTTGATGCTGCCTGGCCTCACATAGGTGAAGCGCGAATCCAAAGTTCTGCCTATGCGAACCAGTTGAGACAGGCCCTTGATCCCCTCGGCGCGCGTCGCTTCGTCGGGGTTAATCAGGCATTCGTACCAGCCGTTCGTCTGCGCCACAACCAGGCCGGCTTCGTCATACGCCGCCTTGACACGCTCGAACTCGCTTAACTCCGCCTGCAAGGGCCGATCCACAAAGATGTGCGCGCCGCTAAAGCCGGCTTCGCGCACGCGCCGCGTCGCCGCCGCATCGATCCTGCGCCAATCTGCGGGAAGATATCCCGCCACGCCGATTTTCAACTCATCCTCACTGGCCTTGAGCGCCCAGTCGCGCATCTGAGAGAAACATCCGGTCGCGCGCCGCTCGGCTACGAAGCGACCTTATCCTTGAGTGGGCTGAGCTTCCAGCGGCCATACGCCACAAAACCCGCCAGACTCATCAGGACTATATTCATGAAGATATTTGCGACCTCACCGCTTCGAGTGGCGTGCCAGACAGCTGCCCCCACCATGACGAGCGCCAGCCCGAGCGCAGCCAGAGGCGTCAGGCGAGTCTGGATGCGGGTGAGGCCGGGCAGGATGAGACCCAGGCTCGCCAGGATTTCGGCGGCGCCGCTAAAGTAGTGGAGACCGGGGGAGAGTTCATACATCCAGGCCATCGGGGCGGGCAGGCCGGGCGGAACGATGAAATGGATGATGCCGGTGAAGAAGAAGTAGACGCCAAGCAATCCTTGAAGGACCCACAAGAGTCTGTTCATTCGTCACACTCTCCATGCAATCATTGGGAAAGGGATGGTGAAATGGAGTATAGCCCATCTCGACAGCCGCCCAAAATGGACTAGACGGACGAAAGCCCTCGCCGAATTTGGCCGACCGGCATCAGCCCAAGCAAGCCGAATCACTGTCTCATGCGGATTCCGGCTGGCCATTCTTTCAGCGCAACCTGGATATGGCTGGTTCACCATCCTCGCCCCTTCCACCGCAACAAGCCGGCCTTGTTGGCATTGCTCAACGGGAGCGCGCCCAAAGGCCAAAAGGCCAGCCGGCCCTGCGAGTTGCGCGCGTCCAGCCCGGCGGATTGCCGGAGTGACTTTGCGCAAGCCGCCCAACGGGAATATAGTCAGCCCCAATGACAAACCTGATCCCGCGCGCTTTCTTTAACATTCTTAAACAAGGAGTTGCCCATGAACCGGCGGTTCACCACAGCGGATGAAAATGCCGCAAGTGGTGGCATGACCGGG
>DAOTYS010000123.1:0-13730 GCA_034434575.1 Thermoflexales bacterium | reverse complement strand
TCTCCACCACGGTGTTTGCGATTTCCACCAGCAGGTCCGTGCCCGGCTCGCTGCGCGCGCTGAGGATCGTGCCGGAAAATTGCACGGTCTCTCCCGGACTGAACTGCGTCGCCGCATCGATCGCCACATCCAGTCGCGCATCTGGCTCGTCTGCCTGCCCGTCGGCTGTCGGCGCGAGATTCACCACCAGGATGGCGCGCTCCACGCCAGACTCGATGCCCAGCAGTTGGCCCTGCCAGTTGTTGACAGGCAGGCCGGCCAGCGAGGCGTAAAACGCGGGGCGTTGATCGTCGCTGAGGGACAGCGCCTGGGCGACGAGGTCGGCATAGCCGGGGCCGGAGGGTTGCGGGACTGCTTCAGGCGTATTGTCGGTGGCCGGCGTCTCTTTGCCTGCGGGTGGGGTTGGCGCGGCCGGCGGCTCGGCATCAGCAGCGGGCTTGGGCGTGGACTCAGGCGCAGATGGGATGGCCGGCGCGGGCGCTTGTGTGGGAACTGTCGGGGCATTGCCCCCTTCGGGCGTGACTGCAATCTCCCATTGGCTGCGCCCTTCGTAGAATGGGTCGTATGCCAGGCCGCCCATCGACGGCGCGCGAGGAGCGCCGGCGCAAGCCAGGGCCAGCGCAGCCAGCGCGGCCACACGGATCAAGAGGGTTGAGGTCGTCAGTTTCATCGGAGTGTGTCGGGTATGGTCAAGGCGATCGCCCATGGATATACGACTTCATGGCGTCGTACAGGGACGTGGGCGTGAAGTCCGGCTCGACCATGCGGAAGTAATACCACGATTGGTTGCGCTCGGCGTCGGAGGGGCGCTTGAAGAACCATACGGACATGACGCCCACCCACGGCCATTCCTGCCGGGCGCGCTCGTAGGCCAGCGGCACGTAGCGCGCCTGCTGTTCTTCGCTCACCATGCCATAGCGGCCCACGCCGTCGATCTCGCCCGGCAGGTTGGGCACGGCATTCCAGTTGACCTCGGCCAGCCAGATCGGTTTCCGCGCGTCACCATTGCGCACCATGATGTCGCGCATAAGCGTGTGCCGGGCGATATTCGTGGTCAACGGGCTGAGCCGGCGGTCATAGGGTCCCGAGAACAAGCCGTAGCCTTGTGCGGAGGCGATGTCGAAGCAGCGCCCGGCGCCGGCGTTGTACATGCGCTGGAAGTAGATCAGGTCGCTCAGGTCGCGGCCATCCTGGGCGACGGTTGGCGCAAGCGCCGCGGCCAGAATGACCACATCGGGGTCGATCTGTTTGGCCCGCTCATACGCCAGACACAGCAAGCGCGCATAGTCTTCCGGGTTGACGGCCTGCTCGCCCCATTCGGGATAGATGTTCGGCTCGTTCCAGATCTGGTAGTAGCGGATGCGGCCTTTGTAGCGCGACACGACGGCGGCCGTGTAATCGGCGAAGTCGTTGAAGTCGGCCGGCGGCCCAAAGCGGCCCAGGTCGGCATAGCCGGCGTGCGCCCATTCCGGCGGCGAGCTGAGGCGAACGATGAGTTGCAAGCCGTGCTGCTCGACCAGATCGACGATGTTGTCGTACTTGTCCCATGCGCTGCGGGCCGGCTCGTGGCGGCGGTCCTCGAAATCGCCTTTGCCGTGTATCTCGATGTCGGCCCAGGGAAACTCCTGGCGCACCCAGGCGAAGCCGGCCTCGCGAATCATCTCCAGCGCCCGCGCGCGCTTGACCTCTTCCACTTCCTGCTCCAGAAAAGTGTTGACGCCAAACGGACTGAGGCCCTGGATGTGCGCGATCGGCGCGTCGGGCGCGAGCTGCAGCGGCGGACGCGCCATCTCCAGCCCCAGATTCCACAGCGCGCGCAGTTGGGGCAGCGCCGCCTCCTCACCGGTGACTTCGACCAGGCGCCGGCGGGTGTCGGGCAGTGCGAACCACGCGCCGAACGCGAGCGCGCCGGCGCACAGAAACGCAAACACGAGTCTGGGGAGCGTGAGTTTCATCATTCTGCGGGAAGGCGGGCCGGCTCGATGGCCGCTGTGGGCCTGGCAACAGGCCGCACTGCCGGATCGAGGCGCAGCAGCTTGAAGGCCAGTTGCACCGCCGGCCCGATGCCCAGCGCAAAGGCCAGTGTGCCGAGACCGATCGTGCCGCCCAGCGCCCAGGCAAACAGCAGCACGGTGATCTCAATGGCGGTGCGGGTCAGACGGATGCTCCAGCCGGTCTTGCGGGCCAGTCCCATCATCAAGCCATCGCGCGGGCCGGCGCCCAGCCGCGTGCCCAGGTAGAGCGCGCTGCCCAGGCCGATGACGGCGATGCCCAGCGTCATCTCGACCAACTGCGCGATGAAGTGAGTGACGCCGGGCAGGATGCTCAGACTGATGTCGGTGACCAGGCCGATCAGTGCGACGTTGAGGACTGTGCCGATGCCGGGGCGCTCGCCGAGCGGCAGCCACAAGAGCAAGATAGGCGCGCCGAGAAGAATGCTGACGGCGCCGATGGAGATGCCGGTGCGGAAGGAGATGCCCTGATGCAAAGACTCCCACGGACTGAGGCCCAGGCCGGCTTTGACCATCAGGGCGACGCCACAGCCGAAGCAGGTCAGGCCGGCCAGCAGCATGATCCAGCGGCGCGGTGGCGCTCCGGCCAGTATGCGTCTCAGCGGGTCAAGGGTGGCTGGCATGGTTAGTCCCGTCGCCGTTCTCGTTGTAGAGATACTTGCGCCACACCTCATTGCCCGGCCCCATCATCAAGGCTATAGCCCAGAAGCGCGGGCGCGAGACGGGACGGGCCAGTTTCATGTGCGCTTCTTCGGGCGTGCGGCTGCCCTTGCGGCGGTTGCACGCGCCGCAGGCGGTGACCACGTTTTCCCATTCGGTGCGACCGCCGCGCGAGCGGGGCAGGATGTGGTCGATGGTGAGCTGGTCTTTGCCGGGTTGGATGCCGCAATACTGGCACGTGTAGTTATCGCGCAAAAAGATGGCGCGCCGGGAGAGGGGCATGGGCAGGTTGTACGGGATGCGGACGTAGTAGCGCAGCCGGATCACCAGCGGCGCCGGAAAGCTCATGCTCGCGCTTCGAATGAGCGCGTCATCGGTTTCGATGACCTCGGCCTTGTCGGCCAGAATCAGGTGGACCGCCCTCGGTTGTGATACCACGCTGAGCGGCTCATAGGTTGCGTTCAGGACCAGCACGCGGCGCAAACTAGGCGCTGTGGCTGGAAAGGTCAACGCGCTCGGTGTCTCTTCTCCTTACTTCTTGTCTTTGGGCCGGGGGCAATTATAGACGAGGGGAGCTGACTGGTGAGCGCTCTCATGCGGGACTCAGCCGCCGGCCCTACAGTCGCGCCATGCGCAACCAGCGCCGTCACTTGTTCTCGCTTATCACTGACTGGTTGATTGCGATCAGCCTGTTGGGCGTGCTCGGCTATCTCATCCCTGGCCTTGAAAGCCTGCGACTGCTGTTTCTACTGTTCCCGCTCGGTCTGCTGGCGCGCGCCCTTCAACCCAGACAGCGCGCTGCGCGTGACGCCGCAGAGCCATCCCTTCCCGACCTGCCCTTGAATGAGCCGGCGCGGCGCGGCGGCCCGTTGCGTTTTGCAGCGCGTCTCGCGCTTTCACAGGCGCTGATCCTGATCAATCCCTTGCAGATGGCCCAGGTGATCGCTCAGATTGTCGGCCAGGTTATCATCAGCCGGCGCGCCCTGCCCGACACAGACTATGTCCAACAAGCGCGTTACACCCTTCCCTTTCGCGGCGAGTGGCTGGTCTACAACGGCGGAGTGACGCCGGCTGATTCGCATTCCTGGGATGTCCTGACGCAGCGCTACGCCTATGATTTCGTCATCGCCGACGCTGCGCTGCGCCGGCATTCCGGCGACGGTCGCGCGCTGACGGACTACTTTTGCTATGGCCGGGACGTGATTGCGCCCGCCGACGGCGAGATCATCAAGGTGCGCGACGGCGTGCGAGATGCGCCCCGCCCTGGCAGCGGCTGGATTGACTTTCTATCGCCCGACTTTCGCGGCAACTTCGTCGTCATCAAACACGCTGAGGGCGAGTATAGTTTCATGGCGCATCTGATCTCCGGCAGCATCGTCGTCCGCGCCGGCCAGCGTGTGCAGCGCGGCCAGATCATCGGCCGATGCGGCAACAGCGGTCACTCGACCGAGCCGCACCTGCATTTCCACCTTCAGGATCGGCCCTCATTCTGGTTGGCCGCCGGCCTGCCGTTGAAGTTTGACGATCTGATCATTGATGGTGCGCCGCAGGACCAGGCGCGCTACCTGACGCGCGGCGCGCGGGTCTGCCCGGCATCACAGGCCGTTGCATCGGGCTAGGCGACGCAGCCGGCCCCCAGCAGCGCCGCCAGGCGTGCGCGCAATTCCGGGCAGTCGCGCGTGCGGTCGTTGGGGAAGTCCAGCACAATATCTTTATCTTTGCCGGCCTGGCGCAGGTGAATCGCAAATGTGTGCGGCCCCGGGTACGCCAGCAGCGTCTGATGCACTGCCTCCAGCCGGGCAACGTCCTGGCGCGCGTCGCCGCTGCGGCGGATCGTGACGATCAAATGCTCTTTGGGGGTGAAGGGGACAGCCCCGGCAGCCGGCGTGTTGCCGCCATTCGACGCCGGCCCGTCGTGCTTGCCGTTCGCATTTGCGATGACCGTTGTGGTTAGAGGCGGCGTGGTCGGGCTGGGCGCACTTGGCGCGGGCGCGCGCGCTGCGCGATCGTCGCTGGCAGCTTGTGGCTGGGGCTGGGTCACCGTTGCGTCCGGCCCACTGTCAGGCGGCGGCGCCTGGTAAGGGATGTCGTCCCACTCCGGCGGAGGCGGGTAATAGTCGTTCGACAGATCGTAAGGCTCGGCAGTTTCACCGACGCGAACGTCGCCGGTCAGGGCTTCGTATGTCAGAGCCGGCGCGTCTGCCGCCGGGCCTTCATGGGCAGCCGTGGCGCGCGTCAACTCGTCGCTCACTTTGTCCACCAGCAGTTTAGGGGCGCTGCCTTCGCGCACCTCGGCCTTGCCCCAGATCACCAGCACTTTGTCCGGCGCGATTTTGTCGCGCTGCTCGGCCCACGTGCGCGGGAAGATGGTGAGTTCGATGCGGCCAAACAGGTCTTCCATCTCGGCAAAGGCCATGCTCTTGCCGGCCTTGGTGACGTGCGGGCGCACGCTGGTGATGACGCCGGCCACCACCACCGTCTGGCCGTGATCGGCCTCGCTCAACTCCACACTGGTGCGCGTGATGAAGTCGCGCAGCGCCGCCATCGACGCGGCCAACGGATGCTCCGACACGTAGGTGCCGCACAGTTCCTTCTCCCACGCCAGCAGCTCCTTGCGCGGGATTTCGCGGGCGTCCCTGGGCAGCGCGATCATGTCGTCATCGGCCAGCGCGTCGCCGCCAAACAGCATGAACTGCCCGCGCTCGGCGGCCCTGCGCGTCTGCGCCGCCGCTGCGACGACCTGATCCATCACGGCCAGCAACTGGTGGCGCGGCCCAAACTCGTCGAACGCGCCCACTTTGATCAGCGCCTCGATCACGCGCTTGTTGATGGCGGTTGAATCCACGCGGTTGCAGAAATCGTTGAGCGACCTGAACGGCCCGCCGCGCTCGCGCGCCGCCACGATCGCCTGCACCGGCCCTTCGCCCACATTCTTGATGGCGTTCAGGCCGAAGCGGATTCGCCCCGCGCTCGCGGGGCTGGCTGCGGCGCGCATGGGGGCCGGGCTGTCCTCGATGGTGAACTCGCCGAAGCTCTTGTTGACGCTGGGCGGCAGCACCTCAATGCCGTGCGCTTTGGCGTCGGTGATGAGCAGGCCGATCTTGGCGGTGTTGCCGGCTTCGCACGTCATCAGCGCCGTCATGTATTCCAGCCGGTATCTGGATTTCAGCCAGGCCGTCTGGCAGGTGATCTGGGCGTAGTCGGCGGCGTGCGCTTTGGGGAAGCCGTAGCGGGCAAAGAACTCGATGTCTCCGAAGATGGCGTCGGCCAGTTCCGCGCTGTAGCCTTTGCTCACGGCCCCTTCGCGGAACTTGGTCTTGTGCTTCATCAGCGCCTCGGCGTTCTTCTTGGCGACGGCCTTGCGGATGGTGTCGGCTTCGCCGACTGAATAGCCGGCGATGTCGCGCGCCACGCGCATGATCTGCTCCTGGTACACGCAATTGTGAACAATGATGTTGTTGGCGACGAAGTTGTGAAAGCCCTCTACGGTTAGATCGTAGACATCTTCGATCCCCGCCGGCTCGATGCCGATGATCTCTTCCCAGACCACGTTCAGCTTTTTGAGCGTTTCCGGCAGAGGCGCCTCCTGCGCCAATGGCGCGACCACGCTGGCGCTGATGCGGCGGCGTTCCAAAGCGCGCGGGTAGAAATGTTGCGCGCTGAACCCAAAATCGCGCTCGATGGCTCTGCGCGACAGGGGCAGCCTGTCGTCTACTTCTGCAACGAAGTCAGCCCGGCGGATGGTATGACCGTCGCGGCCGGCGCAATGGACTGACTTCTTTTCTGAGAGCATATAAGGCGCAAGCCGCTTCATCAGCGCTTCCGTGTCATAGACAGCAACCTGGTAAGCGACGCGCGCGCCCTTGCTGGGGGCGTGGTAGGCGTCTGAGTAGATGACTGATCGCACGCCTACGCGCAACAGCAGGGTTTGTATGTCGCGCGCCAGCCGCGCGGAAATCGTGCGATAGTGGCACATCTTGCGGCCTACATGCCCATCGCAGTCCCACAGCGAAGCCAGGAAAAACGCGATCGCGTCTTCGCCCAATTCGAACACGAAGTCCGGAACGAACTTTTCATCACTTCGGCAGCCGCCTGGCTCTGTTCCGGGTGCGTGTTTGAGGTTTAGTTCACGCAGCCATGCCAGCAGGGAGTTCGGCTCGTGATAGACAGGCGCCTGAGCTTTAGCCGCTCCTACGCGCCAGACTTCGCGCGCCTGGCGGGTCATTGTCTCGCGCACGTTGGGGAAAGCGCGCAGGCAGCGCCTGTATTCGCTCAGGAGCGCGGGATCTTTCGAGACGAAATTCACTGCGGCAAGATTGCCCAGATCGCCGTCAGCGATCAGGTAAGCCAATACGCGCAAGCGATCGCGGTCGCAGTCTCGATCAGGGCCGAGCAAGTGTCTCGGTGTGGCGATGAAATCGCCCGGCTTGAGCGCGCTTAACGGCCTCCAACCATCCTCGGTGAGGACACGGTGATTCGCCGTCATCTTGATGCTGGCGCCGTTGCGCAGCGTCACCCGGAAAACCGGTTTCCTGCCGTTGTGCACCCAGTGCGTGACGCGCCCGATGGCAGGCGCCAGGTCGTCAGTGATGCCTTGCAGATGGAGATCGGCGACGCTATTGGCTTCATCCATGCGGCAACGCCGGCCTGTCAGCGGGTCAAACAGGATGGCGTCGCCGGTGATGCAGATGCCAAACGTTTCCTGGAGCGCCGGCGCCAGGTCGGGGTGCCGGAACTCCACCGTCTCTTCGCCGTGCATGCGCCGGATGTAGGTGGGAATCTGCTCCAGCGGGCCGGGGCGGTACAGCGCCAGCGCAGCGACGATGTTCTCGAAGCGGTTGGGCTTCATCTGCATCATCAGGTTGCGCATTCCCGCGCCTTCGACCTGGAAGACGCCGACCACATCACCCTTTGAGAGGGTCTCGTAGATCACCGGCTCGTGAATGGGGATGTTGGCCAGGGTGTAGGTTTTGCCGTGCCGCTTCTGGATCAGCTCGCACGCCTTGCGCATGATGGTCAGCATCGACAGGCCCAGGTAGTCCATCTTGAGCAGGCCGATGGATTCGAGATGCCCCATCTCGAACTGGGTGACGGACTTGAGCTGCTCGGTGAGCGGCGCGCCGGTCAGCCGGTGCAGGGGCACATACTCGATGAGCGGTTTGTCGGCGATGACGACGCCGGCGGCGTGCGTGCCGGCGTTGCGCACCGTGCCTTCCACGGTGATCGCTTTGTCGTACAGTTCTTTCAGGTGGGGTTCGCTGTCGTACAGCGCTTTCAGCTCGGGCACTTGCTCCAGCGCCTCGGTCAATGAGACGGGCTTGCCGGGGATGGCCGGCACGAGCGAGGTCAGGCGGGTCGCTTCGCTGGGCGGCAGGTCGAGCACGCGCGCCACGTCCTTGATCGCCGCGCGCGCCTGCATCGTGCCGAAGGTGATGATCTGCGCGACCTGATCCTTGCCGTACTTCTCGATAGTGTAGTCCACCAGCATGTGGCGCTGGTCGTCGGGAAAGTCCATGTCGATGTCGGGCATCGACACGCGGCCGGGGTTCAGGAAGCGCTCGAACAGCAGGTCGTTGCTCACCGGCTCGATCTGGGTCAGGCCCAGCACGTAGGACACCATTGAGCCGGCGGCGCTGCCGCGCACATTCCACCAGATGCCGGCCTCGCGGCAGAAGCGGATCAAATCCCACACGATCAAAAAGTAGGTGGCGAACCCCATCTCGATGATGACGCTCAGTTCGTAGTTCAGGCGCGCCGCAGCGCCGACGGCGTCATGTTCGGATTGTCGGCGGTGGACAGCGCCAGCGATGAGCGCCGGCTCATATCGACCGGCGTCTCGTTCGCGCGATCACTTGTCGTCGCCGCGCTATCGTCTTTGGCCGGGATGCCGTAGCGCTCCTCAAACCCGCGCTCGCACAGGTGGCGCAGATAGTCAGCGTCGGAGGCAAATCTGGGCGGCAGCGGGAACCTGGGCAGGTGGAACTGTTTGGTCTTCAGCGTCACATCGCAGCGTTCGGCGATCTCCACCGTGGTCGCCAGCGACTCAGGGGCGATGTCCTCGAACAAGGCCCGCATCTCCTCGGCGCTCTTGAGGTAATACGAGTCGTTGTTCATCCGCATGCGTTTGGCGTCTTTGTAGAGCGTGTTGGTTTGCACACACAACATCAGGTCTTGCGCCGGGGCGTCCTCTTTTCTGACGTAGTGCACATCGTTGGTGCAGATCAGGGGCACGCTCATTTCCCGCGCCCACTCGATCAGCACTGCGTTGACCTGCTCCAGCTCGGCCAGATCGTGCCTTTGCAGTTCAAAGTAGAAGCGATCCTTGAACAGGTCGCGGTACCACAGCGCGGCCCGGCGGGCCTCGTCGATCTGCCCCTGCTGGATCAGGCGCGGAATCTCGCTGGAGGGGCAGCCGGAGGTGCAGATGATTCCTTCGGCCTGTTCAGCCAGCGCCAGATGATCGATGCGTGGTTTGTAGTAGAACCCCTCCAGTTGCGCCAGGCTGGCCAGCCGCATCAGGTTACGGTAGCCGGCATTGTTCATCGCCAGCAGCAGCAGGTGATACGGGCTGCGGTCATGCGTGTTGTCACGGTCCTGCATGCGCCGCCCGCGCCGGGTCAGGTAGGCTTCCATGCCGATGATCGGCTTGATGCCCTGCTCCAGACAGGCGTCATAGAACTCGATGGCGCCGTATAGCACGCCGTGGTCGGTGAGCGCCAGCGCCGGCATGCCCAACTCTTTGGCGCGCCGCGCGAGCTTCTTGACCCGTCCCAGGCCGTCGAGCATCGAATATTCCGAGTGAACGTGCAGGTGTACGAACGACATGGATAGACAGAGTAGTCAGTAGTCAACAGCCAGTAGTCAGATGACAGAGCGCGGATCACAGGTGCGCAATACGCAGTACGCGACACGCAATACGCGACACGCACTACGAAATACGTCATCCGCAACCCGCGCTCCCCAACATCATAGACGGCAGTAGCCAGGCGTCGGATCGGCTGCTGACGACTGGCTACTTGTGTCGCAAAGCAACAATAGCACAGATTTTTGAGCCTGGCGCAGATTTTAAGGCGCTGGTTGCGCCGCCTGTCAGACCTCTGTCAGCGGACAGGCATCCCGGCGAGTGATCGTAGCAAACCCGCGCAGTACAATACGCTTGTGAATCTCTTCGAGCGCGTTTCCCTCGCCATGCGCGCCATTGCCGGCCAGACTGCGCGCACGCTGGCCCGCGCCGGCCTGCCCCCGGCCACTCCAGAAGACCGTGCGGCGCATCTGCTGGCGCTGGCCGAGGAACGGCTGAAACGCTTGAATGCGCTGCTGGCCGAAGCCGTCGCCCGCGAACAGCGCGCTGATCGGGAGTGGCGGGATGCCGTGGCCCGCGCCGGCGCGCTCGACGCCGAAGTGGATGCGGCTGTGTCCGGCCAACAGGACGAGACCGCGCGCGCCCGGCTCGAACAACTCCGGCGCGCGCAGGCCAAAGCAATCGCCGCCGAGCGCGCCTACCGCGACTGCGCGGCAGCAACCGAAAAGCTGCGCATCGAAATCCAGGACACTCAGGCCCAACTGGACGCCGCGCGCAAGCACTATCAGCAACGGGCCGGCAACGCCGGCGGCATTACTCTGCCTCAGAGCGACACTGCGCTGCAGGTCGCGCAGCGCGAGGGGCGTCGGCAACGCCAGGCCCCGGCGGAGGCCGGCTTGGACGCCGGTTGCGACGTGGACACTAAAGACAGCCTCGATCAGACCCGTATTGCCGACCTGCTCAGCCGGCGCGCCAAAAACCACGATTGACCGCTCCCGTCTCCGATCTGTCGTCTGCAATCTGCAATCTGCAATCTGCAATCTGTCATCTACAATCCGCAATCTGCAGTCTGTAATCTGTAATCTGTAATCTGTTGTCTGTAATCTGTTGTCTGTAATCTGTTGTCTGACATCTGACCTCTCATCTCCGGCCATGGCCAACACAAAACAAGGATTGCGAGTGGGCGTATACGTGGATGTCGCCAACCTGGCGCGCAACGGTGGGTATGGCATGCGCTATGACGTGCTGCGCGATTTTGCCTGTCGCGGCGGCGCCGAGCCGATCCGGCTGAACGCTTACGTCAGTTACGACGCTGAGCGCGCTTCGAATGACGAGGATTACAAAGATGGTCAGCAGGGCTTCTATTCGTTGCTGCGCGATTTTGGCTACAAAGTGATTGAGAAGACCGTGCGCTGGTACACCGACGAGCAGGGCAATCGCTTCGGCAAGGCCAATGCCGACCTCGACCTGGCTGTTGATGCGCTGCTCCAATCGGAAAGCATCGACCGGGTGTTGCTGGCGACCGGCGACGGCGATTTTGTGCAGGTGGTGCGCGCCCTGCAAAACCGGGGCTGCCGGGTGGAGGTGGTGGCCTTCGAGAATGTGTCGAGCGACCTGCGCCGCGAGGCGGATCTGTTTGTGTCCGGCTATCTGGTGCCCAACCTTCTGCCGCTGTCCACCGGCCGTGGCGGGCCGGCCTGGGGCGAGGTGGGTTCGCGCGTGCGCGGGGTGTGCTACAGCCACGTCGATAAAGGCTACGGCTTCCTGCGTTTCATGAAAACCATCGGGCCGGAGTTGTGGCGCCTTGACCCGCGCCAGCCCGATTCGCCCTACGGAAGCGCTTTCTTTCACGACTCGTGGCTGCCGCCTGTGGTTGACCCGATGGAATTACCCAGCCGTAATTTGATCTTTGAGTTTGATCTGGCCAAAGGCGAGGCGCGGGCCGATGGGCGCGACGGCAACCTGCAGGCGGTCAACCTGCAGTTGATCAGCCCATCGCGCTAAGATGCGCGTGGATCAGCCTGTCCGCAACAGTTCCAGCATTTGGCGATCCAGCCGGCGGCCCCGGTGCCGCTCGTAGGACACGTCTGCGCGGTCGCTGTCGAGGATGCCGAAGCTGCCTCTCAAGTTCCAAAGCGCCCAGCCCAGCCCCGCTTGCCGAAACAGATCGAGCGAGTCGCGCATAAAAGCCAGTGTCACCGCATGTGGCGTGAAACGATACACTCCCCACTCACCCACGTGAACCCCGATGCCTGAGTCAGCGAACGCTTTCCAGCGCGCGCCATAGTCGCGCCACAATCGGCTCTGGTCGTATCGCTCCAGGCCGTGGGCCGTTGTCAAACGGCCCAGCATGCCCACCTTGAGCAACGTCTGCCGTATGCCGCGATCCAGGCTGTCGGGCTTCAACACCATCACCCCTTCATCCACAATCGGCAGCGGATGGATGCGAATCTCGGAGAAGCGCAGCCAGTCGCCTTCGGCCACTTCAAAGCGAATTTCCCGCGTCATCCTGCTCAACCCGGCTGTGATCACTTCCGGCTGCGCCACCGTCTGATCGAAGACGACAGTGTCATTCGCGCGGATGATGAGGCGAGCCGGCGTTGGCGCTTCTTCAATGCGCAATTGCACCGTATCCGCTCCCCAGAAGTCCCCTTGTAAAACGAGCGCGCTGCGCAGATGCGGGTAATTGTTTCCGTAAAGATACTGATTGATGGCGGCCACTATGGGCCACTCCGGCGCCGGCCAGGTTGTCGATCCATTGACCCACTCGGCCCGATAGTGAGTCACAAACAAGGGCTGATAGTGATGCATGCTCTGCGCGACCATCAGCGCGTTCAACTCCGGGGCTGGTTGCGTCGCATAGTTCAAGCCGTCTGCGATGATTAACCGGCTGGCGTCTGCTTCTCGGATGGCGCGCACGGCTGCTGTCACAGCGCGCAGATAGGTTTGCGGGGGAATGTTGGGCGGCTCGTTGAGCAGGTTGAATGACAAAGCGGAGGAAGGGATGCCTTTGTACCGCTCGGCAAACATGCGCCATTGATCGGCAAATTGCCGGCGCGCCTCATCCCCCCCGGCGTCGTCGGCCCACAGGGATAGCGGTTCGACGGGCGGAGTGACACAGTAACCGGGGGCGCGATGCAGATTCAAACTGACATGAATGCCGCGTTGTCGCGCCCAGGCGATCGCCTGATCGATCTCCCGAAGCGGCTGTTCAAGGTAGTTGCCCGGCGCTGCGGTCCAGATGCGATAGTCGCATGGCAGACGCGCAAAATCGAAGCCGAATTCGGCCATGAAATCAAAATCCCATTCCCGGTAACGCTGATTGTCCTGAAGGGTGAACTTTTCCAGCAGGTTGAAGCCGCGCCAGCGCGGCAGCCAGTGCGGGCTGGCGGTTGACCCGGTCGCAGGCAATGGGCGCGGGGCCGGCGGCGCGCGACGACATGCTGCGACCGCGCTGGTGACGCCGCAGGCCAGCAGACCGAGAAACCGCCGTCTCATGATTCTGCGATTGAAAAGCGGATCCGGAGCGGATAGCTCGGCAGATCGGTCCATCTCGATTGAAGCTGGTGTGGGGATGCGGGTTGCCATATCTGATCTGATGATAAGGATGCGCTGTTCTCGCGTCTGGCTGGCGGTCATCGGCCGATGTTACCCTCCTGCGGGAGGGCAGGCTGTCAACGGCACACGGCCCGGCTGAGTTCGTACATCGCGTCCAGCGCGAACACCAGCTCCTCGATGGAGCAATGGTCCTGCACGAAGTGCGATGTGCAATACAGGCCGCTGCCGTCGGCAAACAGGCGCATCACACGCTCAATCTCTGCGCGCAGAAAATCCAGCCTGCCAAAGCCGATGGTGGTCTGAACGTCCAGTCCGCCCATCATGGTGAACGACTGACGGTATTTCCGTTTATACAGGCCCAGATCCATGCCGGCCGACTCCTGGTAGGGATGCACCACGTCGTAGCCGAGTTGCGCGATGCCGTCGAGCACAGGCGTGATGTTGCCGTCGCTGTGCAAACTGACGAACGCGCCGCGCGCTTTGACGGCATCGACCGTGATCTTGTGATAGGGATAGATCATCGTCCACCACACCTTTGGGCTGAACATCAGGCCGGTCTGCGCGCCCCAGTCGTCGGACACGTGCGCCATATCCACGCCCAGATCGAGGCAGTTGTGGGCGAACGCGCGGTTCCACTCGGCCTGTCGGCGATAGACCTGGTGAAGCGCTTCGGGAAACAGGAGCAAATACGCGAGATG
>DAOTYS010000122.1:0-2148 GCA_034434575.1 Thermoflexales bacterium | reverse complement strand
GAACACCGTCACCGGAACGGGGTCGCCGTACTTTTCCGTCAGCGTGTTGACAATGTCGGTGTGATCGCCAACCAGATCCAGGTCGCGCATTTGCGACGGGCTGTTGTAGTGATAGGCCAGGTCGGGCGGATTGCCGGCCGCCACAGCCGCCTGCATCTTGGCCATGAAATCGCCGAACACTTCGGGGTTGACGGTGGAAACGTCCGGCTCGTAGCCGAGGCTGCGAATGTATTCCTCGGTCTGGGCTTTGTACTGATTCTCCAGGTCCTTGAAATATTCCTGGCGATGCAGCACCTGCACTTTGCCGCCGGCCGGCGCCGGCGCGCTGGTGGGTTGGGGTTGGCCGGCCTGTGAGGGGGCTTCCTCAACCGGCCGCACCGCGCAGGCCGCCAGGGCTGCGCTGCCGCCGATCAACGCAGACAGCCGTAGAAAATGTCGTCGATTCATCCTGGAATGTGTCATCTCTCCATCTCCTCAACAAGTCTGAGACTATTCGAAAACGCAGGTGGATTTGGGCGAATCAACCCGCCGAAAGAACATGATGGCAGCGCCAGGCTTTCAGCCGCACCTCCTCGATTGCGTTGGTTATTCGGCGCTCTGGACGAACGCCGCAGGCGTCGTGAATTATAAACGCCGCGCGCGCAATTGATCTATACTGTGCTCACGTCGCCTGCGTGACAGGGGACGGGCCGTGTTTCATCAAGCGCCTGGGGGTGCTGCTTTGTCGCGTGAGTGGGGAGTCGCGCTTTGTCGTCGCTCGATCTTGTCGAGCGGCCTGCGCCGTTGCGCGCTTCTGCCGGCTATCGCCGTGTTGGTCTTGTGCGGGGCATGCGGCGCGCCAGTAGGCCTTGCCGGCCTGAATCCAATGGCCGCGCCCGACAGCCCGGCGCAGCCGGCGCCTCGATCTGCGCCCACACCCGTTCTGTCAGTGTCTTTCACCCGCGATGCCCTCATCATTCAAGGCGAGCAATTCGCGCCGGGCGAGCGCGTTCGGGTATACCTCGCCGCAATGCCTTCCGCCGGCTTTGAGCAGTTCGTCTTGTTGGGCGAGACAACAGCCGATGCGCGCGGAGCCTTGGTCCTGACCGCCGGGCTGCCGATGAGACACATGCCAAAGGGTAACGGAGGGATGGCGCACGTCATCGCGCAAGGCAGCGTCACGGGATTCACCGCCTTTGCCGGCGTGGCTGTGCCGGTGGCGGTGTCTGCCGGCGGTGGCGAGCCGGCCACGCCGGCGCCCACCGAAACGCCTCTCCCGCCCCCACCCACATCGACGCCTGAGCCGATCGGCGAGTGGTTTGCGGAGTACTACGCCAATCGAGACCTGGGCGGGCCGCCGGTGTTGACGCGCATGGAAGAGACCCGCTGCGATGCGCGCCACCAGTGGTTGTGCCTGAACTGGGGCAGGGCGTCAGCGGGGGACGGCATGCCGGCCGATCAATGGTCGGCAACCTTCACGCGCACAATCACGCTCGACACGCTCGACAACTACATCTTTGAGTTGTGGGTGGATGACGGCGCGCGCGTCTACCTCGACGGGCAGCTCATCATCAACGAATGGCGTCAGGGACGCTGGCGCGCCGCGTATGGATTCACCGTGCGCGGCCCCGGCGAACACACGCTTCGCGTAGACTACTTCGATGCAGCCGGCGCGGCGCGGGTCAAGCTGTCGTGGTGGGCCGGCTACACCGCATGGGAGGCGCGCTATTACAACTCGACCTATCTGGACGGCCCGGTGATCCTGAAGCGCGACGACCATGACATCAACTTCACCGACAAACCCGGCGAAGGCCCGCTCTGGCCTCCGAGAGTGTCAGAAAAACCGTGTAAACGGCTCCGTACAATGAGGAGCCATGAAAAAGCGGAAAGCAGAACAGACAGGAGTTGCGGCCGCAGCGACGGCCGCGGAAGTGACAACAGCCCCGGAGGACGAAGCGCTGACGGCGGCGATGGCCGCGTGGATGAAGACGAACTACAAGACACCCGCGGATATCCTGGGTGAGGAAGGGCTGCTGAAACGACTGACGAAGCGGATCGTGGAGCAGGCGCTGCAGGCGGAGATGACCCATCACCTGGGGTATGAACGCTACGCGGCCGAAGGGCGGAACAGCGGGAACTCGCGCAACGGGAGCGACACGAAGCGGTTGA
>DAOTYS010000121.1:0-11228 GCA_034434575.1 Thermoflexales bacterium | reverse complement strand
CCGGTGGTGCGCGGCTACATGCTCTTTCGCCAGATTCTGCAACTGATCCTGACCGTGTCTTCGCGGCCGGGCAACCGGCGCGACCGGCGTTTCTGGGGATTGCAGGACTATCTGGAAGAGCGTCCGCAGTGGTTCCGTCGGCTGTGGGGCAGGTGGCGTCTGGATCGCTATCGCACTGTCGTCGAGCGGCTGGGCGACGACATGTACAGCCACCCCATGTTTCAGCAGATCCTGAAGGCGCAGCGCGGCTTGTACGCCCCGGCGCCCAAACTGAAGGCCCTGGCGCAGAATGCGCCGCGCATGGCGGCTTCGGCCATGCCGCGCCGCGCCGCCGGCCCGGCGCAGTTGCCGCAATCCTTCCGCCAGACGCGTATGCTGCCCAGCCTGGTTTTTGAAAAGCGGCTGGTCGATCTCTATCGCCACTTCGGTCACAAGTTGCTCGACGCGCTCGATCCACTGCTCGACGCGATGCAGGTTAAAAATCTGGTGCTGTTCATCGACGAGTGGAGCGGGCCGTCCATCGGCTCGGACACGCAGCCCTATTTGTTCGAGCAGCTGGCCAACACCTTCACCCCCGAAAGCCGGGTCACGCTCAAGTTTGCCACGGTGCCGGGCGCAACCCGTCTGGCTTTTGACAGCAGCACCACGCGCGTCACGCCGATCTATCTGGATCATCTGGCTTCGTTTCAGCCCCACTGGATGCGCAACCGGCTGATTCGCATGTTGATTCTCAATCTCAGCGCCAGCATCGGGCGCGACTTTCCGCTGTCGCGCTACCAGAACGAGGTCGAAGAGAAGGCCGGCTATCCCGCTTTCGCGCGTGATGTCTTTCAAAACGAAGAGGCGCTGGATGAGCTGGTGCAGGCCAGCGAGAGTTTGCCGCGCCAGATGTTGTTGCTGTTCATGTCCGCCGTGCAACTGCAAAGCATCTACGGCGCGCGCAAGCGCCTGTCGGCGGCTGTCATTCGCATGGCGGCCCGGCAACTGTTCACCACCCAGTTTGAGGTCACCATCAACCATGACCGGGTGGTCAGTGAGGTCTTTGCCGCCATACTTCAGGCTGGCGCGCGCGTGGTCGATGTGGAGCGATTGCCGGTCTTCTATGAGGCGCTGGACTGGCTGGTGAACGAGGGCGTTATCTTCCGCTGCGGATCGAGTGTCCAGACCACCGGCGAGGAAGCGTTCATTCGCTACAAGCTCAGCTATCCGGCAGAGGTGTACCGCCTGGCGCAAGGCCAGGGCGCGGTTGGGCCAGCGTGGTTCGAGCGCATCCGCGTGGAGCCGGTGATGAACTGCGACCAGATAATCGATCCGCCGAAGGTGTACCTGTCTGCGTTGGCCGCCAATCTGTTCGAGGCGTGAATGGCCTGAGCGCAAAAAAGAACCGCCGGCGCAAAAGCCGGCGGTTCTTTTTTAGTAGCGGGAGTAGGATTCGAACCTACGACCTCCGGGTTATGAGCCCGACGAGCTGCCACTGCTCCATCCCGCATCGCGGATGGGCAGTATACCACATTTCACTGCTGCCAAACCCTCAACCCTGAACGCCTGAACGCGCACGCGCCATGTCTCGCGCGGCGTGGGCAGCACACCCTCATTCGCGCCGGGGCTGCGCGACAGACCGCAGCAGGTCGATCAGTTGCGCTGCGGTGAACGGTTTGGTGAGCACCGCTGTTGCGCCTAGCGCGCGGGCCAGATTCCCTTCGCGCAGCACCGAGCTCACCACGATCGGGATGTTGGCAACCTCGGGGTGCGCTCTGAACAGGGTCAGCAGCTCCCAGCCGTCGCGTTCCGGCATCATCACGTCAAGCAGGATGCAGGCCGGCCGCGCCGACACCGCCAGCCGGAGCGCTTCGCGCGGGTCTGTGACAGACACCAGATAGAAGTCGCTGCTCTGTTGCAGGTATCGTTGCACAAGTTGGACGGCGTGCGGGTTGTCGTCGATCATCAGAACGCAACGGGCGTCATCGGTGGGCAGGCTGACCTGGACAGACAGCCACCCGGACCCGGTCGAAATCTCGACGGGCGCGCGCAACAGGCCGGCCAGTTGGCGCACGGTCTGAATGGCTTCATCGCTTGCGACGGCTGTGCCAGCTTCACCCTGATCCGGCTTCATCAAGCGGATGGCGATCTGGCGCGGCCCGATGGCGGCGTCGATTCTGACTTCATCGTCTTTCACATCGCGGATCAGCCAGTTCAGACTGCTCACCAGCAGTTGCCGCAGCACCATGCTGTTCGCGCGCACCGCCGGCATGGAGGACGGCGCGGCAATCGCCAAGCGCACACGCTGGCGTTCCAGCAATTCGTCGAACAGGCGGATCGCCGCGCGCAGCAGGTCATCGAGGTGCGAAAAGTCCGAACGCGCGTCGGACGCGGCTTGAGTGATGTCCTGTTCCGCTTCAGCCGGCGGCTGCTCACTCGCCGGCGACGCCTCGAACAGCAGAACAGCCACAGCCTGGGTGGCCCGCTGTTGCTCGCGCCGCATCTGGCGCGAGCCGATGTTCAGCTGCGCGGCGGCCTCGGACTGCGACAAGCCCTGCACATAGCGCAGATTGAGCGTGTTGTAAATGCGCCAGGCCGGCGAATGGGCGGGCACATTCAGCGGCGGCTTCAGTTGCTGGATCACTTGAAGCAACGCGCCCTGCACGTCGCGCTCATCCGCGAAGCGCCCGGCTACGCATGGGGCGTTGCCGTGGCGCCGCAGAAAAGCCAGGTCGAACAGCCGGTCGAGCGCGTCGCGCGTCCAGCTTACCTGTTCATTTGAAACTGCCATAGGCTCCGGAACTCCAGGACGTTTCGGCGGCGTCTCGAATCAATTCGGCCTGTGTTGCTGGTCCCGTCCCTGCGCTCATCTATCGCGCGGCGCGCAACGGATTGTCGCGGCTGAATGGCGCAGCGGGTGTGTGCTCTGCCGGCAACCACGTGATGTATCGCGTCCCGGCCGCGCCGGCTGTGGCGAAGTCGCACAGGCGCGCCGCGCGCCCATCTATCGTGGAAACCGCCTCCAGCACGATGGGGAGCGGTTCAATGTTCCAGTCGATTGGCTGAGATTGAAGATTGTTGAGCGCGAGAGCCGGCAATTCGTCCACCGCGTACTGGTCGAAGCGCGGGTCATAGGCCAGCAGGACCGGCCCCCGGTACAGTGAGACTTTGCCGGCGCAGTCGCGTTCGCCCGCCCAGTGCCACATCGAGAAATCAAAATCGATTTCGATCGTGTCGCCGGTCTGCCAGCGGCGATTGAGTTCCAGGTAGCTGCCTGGCGCCGGCGTGTCGAGCGCTTCGCCGTTCAGCGAGACGCGTGTGCGGGCTGACCAGCCGGGAATGCGCAGGCGCAGGCTGAACTCGACGCTCGCCGATGGCGCGACGCTGATTGTCACATGCCCCTGTCGCGGGTAGGTGGTTTCCTGGCGCAGGGTGAGCTGGCAGTCTGCGCCGGGAACTTGGGCTGTGATTTCGCACGGGCCGTAGTAGTTCAACGCCAGGCCGTTGCTCGTCTCCATGATGGCCCAGTCGGCCAGCATCCCCAGGCCGCGCGGGCCGTTCACCGAACAGCAGTTCAACTCCGGCGAGCCGGCGCGCGCCTGAAACACAATATCGTGCGCCGACGCTTTGCGCTCGCCGTCCATCGGCGTGTTGTAAGTCCACCAGCGGCCGGCGTTGTTCTGCGCGCCGAGCACAGCGTTGAAGAGCGATAGCTCCAGCTCATCGGCCACGCGAGGATTGCCGGTCAGTCTGAGCATATCGACTGAGATGGCCATCCAGGCGATGGTGCAGCAGGTCTCAATCGCGCGCGGATCGTAGGGGTTGCCGGTGGCCTGCTCGCCGGATGAAAAGCCGCCCGTGTTGTGCCGGTCGCCCTCGGCGATGCTCCACCAGATATGCTCGAAAGCCTCTCGGTAGCGCGCCTTGCCGGTGATGTAGTGCAACTCGGCGATGGCCTGGATGCCGTGCAGTCCTTCCCAGCGCGGTTTCGGGCACTGATAGAAGGGTATGCCGGCCAGCGCCGTGCGAATGTAGTCGCCCGATGGAGGCGTCTGCCAGTCTTGTTCGATCTCGCGCGCAAGCTGCAAATATCGCTCGCCGCCGGTGCGCTGGTAGAGCAGGCACAGAATGTGAATGACCGACTCGTTCATTTCCTCGGAGCCGGCTTGAACGACGCGCTTGTCTCCGTTCAGGAACTCGTTGCACAGCATATCCGCCGCCCGCAGACAGGCTTCCAGCGCCAGCGAATCGCCTGTTTCGGTGTGCCACAGGCACAACCCCAACATGCAGTGGTAGTGTCCCCAAATGTCCCACAAGCCAGGCTCCATCAGCCGGGCGCTGCGCGGGAAGGGGCCAAGATAGCCATCGGGGGCTTGTGTGTCGATGAGCGCCGCCACGAATTTAGCGAGATAGCCTCGCAAGCGATCGTCCTGAGTCAGGCGCAAGGCCAGGACGGCCGAGGTCAGGTATTTGCCTGCGAACTCGCCCGCCCATGGCACCAGGTCGCGGCGGGGAAGGCGGTCGCGATCGCGGAAGATCTCCAGCATGGCCGGGTTTGCGTCTGGCGCGACGAGCAGCCACTGGCGGATGTTGGCCTGCAAGCGGTCGCCCACGACACCTTCGATGCGATAGCGCGCGCGTTTGGGAGGATTGAGCACAGGTTTCATGCGCGCAGTTTTATCACAATGCCGGGTGGCGAGGGATCGGACATTCCGTGCGCGCGATTGCCGCGCTGAGCGATTGCGCCTACACTATGCAGGGAAGCTCATGTGAGGAGGAGTGTGAATGAAGCGTTACGCGCTGGCCGGCGCCAGCAGCCGCGCCCTGGGCATGTTTGCCCGGCCGATTCATGAAAAGTTCAGCGACACAGCCCGGTTGGTCGGAATCTACGATGTCAACCCGGCGCGGTCGCGCTACATCAGCCGCGCGTGCGGCGATGCGCCGGTGTTTGTCCGCTTCGACGACATGCTGCGCGAGGCCCGACCGGACTGCGTCATTGTGACGACGGTCGACCGCTTCCACCACGAGTACATCATCCGCGCGCTGGAAGCCGGCTGCGACGCCATCACCGAAAAGCCGATGACGGTGAATGACGCGAATGTGCGCGCCATTCTGACCGCTGAAAAGCGGACTGGCCGCAGGATCATCGTCACGTTCAACTATCGCTTTGGCCCGTACGTGACGCGGGTGAAAGAGCTGCTGCGCGATGGCGCCATCGGCCATGTGTTCAGCGTCGATTTCGAGTGGATTCTGGACACGCGCCATGGCGCAGACTATTTCCGGCGCTGGCATCGGCGCAAGGAAAACTCCGGCGGTCTGCTGGTGCACAAGGCTACACACCACTTCGACCTGATCAACTGGTGGCTCGAGGACGAGCCGCAAACGGTGTCTGCCTTTGGCGCGCGCCGGGTGTATGGCCCGACGCGATCCGAGCGCGGCGAGCGGTGCAGCGCGTGCGAGCACGCCGGCGCGTGCGAGTTTTATGTGGACTATCGCGCGGACCCGTTTATGAAGGCGTTTTATTTCGATGCTGAAGGCGAGGACGGTTATTTCCGCGACCGGTGTGTGTTTGCCGATGAGATCGACATCGAGGACACCATGGCCGCGTCAGTGAAGTACAAGGGTGGCGCGCTGATGAGCTACTCGCTGAATGCCCACGCGCCCTACGAGGGCTGGCGCGCGGCGCTGAACGGGTCGGGCGGGCGCATAGAGGTCGAGGAGTATCACAGCGGGCATCGCGCCGGCGAGGCCAGCCAGCGCATCACCGTGCACAACCGCAAAGGCGACAACGTGACGCACGAGATCTGCAAAGACATTGGCGCGCACGGTGGTGGAGATGAAAGATTGCAGGCGCGGTTGTTCAGCGGCCGCGCAATTCCCGACCCGCTTGGCCACATGGCCGATTCGTGGGCCGGCGCCATGTCGGTGCTGATCGGCGTCGCAGCAAATCGCTCTATCGCCACCGGCCAGCCGGTTCACATCGCCGACCTGCTTTCTGACTCCTGACTCCCACTACTGACTACAGACTGCTGGCTACTCCCATGACTCGCCCATCCATCTACACCGCTCTGTGCGTGCACTGGGATCATCACCCGGTCGATGCAACGCAGCGCTATGGCGCCGGCGTGAATGCCGACGAGATTCGGCGCTATCTTCAGGCAGTCAAGCCGGATGTGACGCAATACCACACCATCGGCTGCGTGGGGTATGTGAACTATCCGTCGGCCATTGCGCCGGTTGTGCCCGGCCTGACGGGAGACCCGTTGAAAGTGTGGTCGGAAGTGTGCGCGGAAGAGGGAATCGCCTTTGGATGCTACGCGGCGTCTTTTGCCTGTGGCTCGCCGGAACCGCATCCGCAGTGGCGCTGTGTCAGTCGCGCTGGCGTCGTTTCTACGCAGGACTATTGCCCCAACAGTCCCTGGACAGAGGAATTCTTCATCCCCTTGTTATTGGAAGTGATGGAACGCTATCATCCGGCCCACTTCTGGCTGGATGGCGTGTGGTTGCCCAATCGCGACAACCTGTGCTATTGCGCGCATTGCCGGCGCAAGTTCGAGCAGGAGCATGGCCGGCCCTTGCCCATGCAACCTTCTCAGCGCGACTGGCTCGACCTTCAGCCCTTCTATGAGCGATCGCTCGACCAGGCCGTCAGTCGGATTGGCCGCGCGATTCGACAGCATGATCCTCATATTCTGTTGGCCTGCAATTCGCTGTACTACTTCAAGGATTTGAGGCCGCCGGCCCACGAGGTGGATTGGCTCAGTTGGGACGTGTTGAACACGCCAAATCTGCACCGGACTTCGTTTGAGGCGACTTACCTCAACACAGCCGGCAAGCCGGCCGACGTGATGATTTATGAGCAGGGCATTGTGCGCTGGCAGCCCAGTCTGCTGCGCCGTCCGCGTCCCCTGACGCAGCTCCGCCTGGAAGCCGGCGCAGTGATGGCGCATGGTTGCCGCGTCAACCTGTGGCACGATCCGCAGCCCGACGGCAGCCTGTTGCCTGAGAAGGCCGAGGTGGGTCGCGCGGTGGCCGGCTTTGTGCGCGACCGGCAGTCCTGGTGCATCGGCAACGACAGCCTGGCCGAGGTCGCCATCGTGGCAAGCCGGCACGATCATGCGCTCGACCCCCGACGCCAGGACAAAGCGGTGCGAGCGATGCATCAAATCCTCCAGGAAGCGCACATCCCGTGTGATGTGACGCGCGAAGACGCCCTGCTCACGCGATTGGCGCAGTACCAGATGGTGATCTTGCCTGAAACCGGCCTGCTTGAACCGGACACGGCCCAGTGGTTGCACCAGTTTGTGACCGACGGCGGCAGCGTGCTGCTGATTGCCGCGCCGCCTGCTCCTGAAGCGCAGCCCTGGTTGGATGCGCTGTTGGGGCGAGACGCCACCGTGAAGCCCCTGACACAGATGATTCCTGCTCCCGAACGCGAGCAAGTGTTGTGGTGTGACGCGCGCCGGTCGCAAGCGCCATTCGAGGTTGGTCATCGCCGCGTTGCGCTGGAGGGCGAATGGCAGCCGCTGGCGATTTGCCGGTCGGATCACAGACCCTGGGCTGCGGCGTTGACAGTCGGCGAGGGCGTCGTGTTGGCGATCGCCGGCGAGGCGCTGACAGATTACGCTGAGACGCACTGGCCGCTCCTGCGAGACGCCGTGGCCGCTGTTGCGCGCGCCGGCATCGGCGACGCGCCGCTGGTCGAATTGACAGGCGCGCCAGGCGTCGAAGTGGTGGTCAACCGGCGCGAATCGGATGTGTACGCGCATCTGGTCAATCTGACGCCGGGAACCTGCTTCGGCGCGCCCGATGAAGTGTTCTTCGATGACGCGCCGGTGTACCGCGACCTCACGCTGACTATTCGCCCGCCGCGCTTGCCGACGCACGTCATCGCCATGCCCGGCGACATGCCCCTGCGATTCACGGTGAATGGGGACGCTGTGACGGTGACCGTGCCGGAACTGCGCGACCACGTGGGCTTGCGACTGATCGGCGCCGCCAGCGCATAAGCCGCCATGCCGGTCCTTGTTGCTCAGATTGCGCCGCAGCGCAGCACGCAGTATGCAGCCCTTGCCGACGCGCTGGCGCCGCATGAACTGCGGCTGAGCGCGATTGGTTCGCTGGTGGCCGGCATCTCGCCGGCGCGACTGGGGGGGCAGGACTACCTGCAACTCGAGTTGACGGCGATGCCGGATGCGCGGCAGATGCAGGAGCTTGGCGCGCTGGCGATGACCTCGGCCTTCTTCGAGTTGCGCGATCGCCTCGACGAGCGCGACGGCCCCTGGCTCAGGCCGATCGACACCGGCTTCACGCCGGCCTTTCCGCCAGACATGGTGATGGCGCGACGCTATCGCGGCAAAACCAACGAGCTGTTCACGCGCTTCATGTTGAATATCGCGCGCCATAGCAGCGCCTTTGCCGCCGAATCCTGGCGCGAATTGCGTGTGTTCGACCCGCTGGCCGGCGGCGGCACCACCTTGTTTTCCGCGCTCGTGTTGGGCGCGCATGTCGCCGGGGTGGAGAAGCGCGCGCAGGATGTGCAAACCACCGCGGCGTTCATTCAGCAGTACGCGCGCGAGGAAGGCATTGCCTGCAACGTCAAAGAAGAACGCCTGAAAAGAGTGGGCCGGCGCTGGTGGTTCGAGCTGGGCAAAGCCGATCCGCGCCGGTGCATGCTGGCGCTGGGCGACACGCTGCTATCTGCCGAGTTGCTGGCCGGGTTCAAAATGCCGCATCTGATCGTGGCAGACCTGCCCTATGGCATTCAGCACCACGGTGAACTGGAGACGCTGTTGCGCCAGGCGCTGCCGCTGTGGGCGTCGCTGTTGACGCCGGGTGGGGCGATGGCGTTGGCCTGGGACGCTACGCGCTTCCCCCGCGAAGACATGATCGCGCTGGCGCAGCCGGCGCTGCCGGCGCCGTTGAAGGTGTTGAACACGCCGCCCTACGACGCATTGGCGCATCGTGTTGATCGCGTCATCAAGCGGCGCGATGTGTTGTGCGCGGGGCCTGCGGTTGAGCAGGACGCGCAATCCGTCTGAGCCGGCGCCGGGCCCCATGCCAGCATCAGCCGGCGACCGCTGCGCGCTGGTTGGCCGGGTGAAGCGCCTATCGTCATCTGCGCGCTGCGCGAAGTGTCACTTGCGCGTGTTGCGAACTGTGGTACAACTCGCCCCTTAATAGCAGATGGCAATGGCGGGCGCGACTGATCGCTTCCCCAGGCTGACTGGCCGCCGTAGAACCCATCCTGCTTGTGAGCCGCGCCGCTCAACCTGACCCGGCTTGATGCGCCGAACAGGAGCCTCAGCGATCCTTTGCGCGTCGGCCTCATCAAGCCGCGTTCCCCAGAAAACAGGATGACAGAATGAAGAACGATTGGTATCCCGAAGCCGAGGGACTGTACGATCCGGCGTATGAGCATGACGCTTGCGGCGTCGGGCTGGTGACGCACATCAAGGGCGAGCGGTCCCGCCAGATCGTGCGCATGGGCCTCGACATGCTCATCAACCTGAGTCATCGCGGCGCCGTGGGCGCTGACCCGGAGACCGGCGATGGGTCGGGCATCCTCATGCAGACGCCGCACGAATTCCTGCGCGCGCGTTGCGCAGATCAGGGATTGTTGCTGCCGGCCAAAGGCCAGTACGCCGTGGGCATGTTGTACACGCCGCGCGGCAACCCCGGCCGGTGCATGGAAATCTTCGAGAAGGCGCTGCGCGACGAGGACTTGAAAGTGCTGGGCTGGCGCCATGTTCCCACCGATCCGATGGCTGTTGGGGCGACAGCCCGCAACGCCTGTCCAGAGGTGATGCAGGTCTTTGTGGCCAATCCCAACCTGGACTACCTCGATTTCGAGCGCCAGTTGTATGTGGCGCGCCGCGCAGCCGAAAACGCCGCGCTGGCGGAGGGCGGCGATGTGGCCCGGTATTTTTACGTCCCCAGTCTGGGCAGCCGCACCATCACCTACAAGGGCATGATGCGCTCCCAGCAACTCGAACGTTTCTATGAGGATCTGCGCAGCGAGGACCTGACCTCTGCGATCGCCATCGTTCACGCCCGGTTCAGCACAAACACGTTTCCGAGCTGGCCGCTGGCGCAGCCATTCCGCGCCATTTGCCACAATGGCGAGATCAACACCTTGCGCGGCAACATCAACAAGTTCATGGCGCGCCGCTCGCAACTGGTCGCCCGCTCGTTCAACGGCGACATGCGCAAGCTGATGCCGGTCATTGTGGAGGGGATGAGCGACTCGGCCAACTTCGACCAGATGCTGGAGTTGCTCTACATGTCCGGCCGGAGCCTGCCTCATGCCATCCTGATGATGATTCCCGAAGCGTGGGGCGAGAAGTACTACATGGGTCACGACCGGCGCGGCTTTTACGAGTATCACGCCAACTTCATGGAGCCGTGGGACGGGCCGGCGGCTATTTTGTTCACGGACGGCGTGCAGGCCGGCGGCATCCTCGACCGCAACGGCCTGCGCCCGCTGCGCTACTCGATCACCCGCAACGACCTGCTCATCCTCGGCTCCGAAACAGGCGCGATTGAGATTGACCCGCCGGACATCGTGGCGCGCGGGCGATTGCGCCCCGGCAAGATGATGATTGTCGATATCGCCAAGCAGCGCGTGCTGAACAACGACGAGGTGAAAGCCGACATTACCCGTCAACAGCACTACCGGCGCTGGGTGGCGGCCAACCGCATCGAGTTCCAGGGCTTTGGCATCGGCGCCGGCGCCACCACCTACGACGAGGCGACATTGCTCACCCGGCAGATTGCCTTTGGCTACACCCGTGAGGACCTCAATTCGATCATCATGCCCATGGCTGCCACGGCCAGCGAGCCGATCGGCTCGATGGGCAACGACACGCCGCTGGCCGTGTTGTCGGATCAGCCCCAACTCGTTTTCAGCTACTTCAAGCAACTCTTCGCTCAGGTCACCAACCCGCCGATCGACCCGATCCGCGAAAGGCTGGTCATGTCCCTCACCACGTTCCTGGGGCCGGAGGGCAATATCCTGGAGGAGAAGCCCGAGCACGCCCGCCGGCTCAAGCTGCGCTCGCCGGTGCTGACGAACGCCGACTTTGAGCGCATTCGTTCGTCCAAGCTGCCAGGCTTCCGGGCGATCACGCTCGACACCACCTTCAATGTTTCAGAGGGCGAGAAGGGGCTGGAGCAGGCGCTGGACAAGCTGTGCGCCGACGCGCGCTGGTGCATCGACGAGGGCTACGCGCTGCTGATCCTGAGCGACA
>DAOTYS010000120.1:0-4210 GCA_034434575.1 Thermoflexales bacterium | reverse complement strand
GACGCTCGCCCCACTGATGGCGGTCGCCGCCTGACTTATTTTCACTGGAGTTGCCCATGAACCGGTGGTTCACCACAGCGGATGAAAATGCCGCACCCGGTGGCATAACTGGGTTTGTGGGCGCATTTTCACTGGAGCGATATGGATTGGCGCGAGCGCCTGAATTGGATCAGTATCGGTTTGGCGCATCTCAATCCCCGCCAGTATGGGGTCATTGTGGCCACGTTTGCGCGCTGGGCGCTGCTCGGCGCGGCGGCCGGCTTGCTGGCGGGGCCGGCTGCCGCCATCTTCCTCGTCACCCTGCGCTGGGCGTCGGGCGTGCACGCGCGCAATCCCGACCTGCTTTTTCTGCTGCCACTCGCCGGCATTGCCATTTACTGGGCTTACGCGCGCCTGGGCGGCGCGGCAGAACGCGGCAACAACCTGTTGATCGAGGAAGTGCATCTCAATCGCCGGCCTGTGCCGTTCCAGATGATCCCGCTGAGCTTTCTGGCGCCGGTGGTCACGCTTGTGTTTGGCGGCTCCATCGCCAGCGTCGGCACAGCGGTGCAAATGGGCGGCGCGCTGGCGGACTGGGTCGCCCGCTTGTTGCGACTGAGCAAAGAGGAGCGGCGCATTCTGTTGATGGCCGGCCTCAGCGGCGGATTCGGCGCAGTGATCGGCGCGCCCATCTCCGGCGCTGTGTTCGGCATGGAAGTGCAGAGCGTGGGCCGCGTGCGTTACGAAGGGATTGTGCCGTGCCTGGTCGCGTCTGTGGTCGGCTACGAGATTGTGTCTGCGCTGGGCGTGTACGCCAAAACATATCCCCTTTTGCCCGGCATGCCGCTCGAACCGCTGCTGGCGATTCGGGTTGCCCTGGCCGGCGTGGCGTTCGGGGTTTGCAGTCTGTTGTTCATCGAACTGACTCATGCCGTTAGCCAGGCCCTGAACCGGCTGGCCGGGTCGCGCGCCTGGCTCAAGCCGGCGCTGGGCGGCAGTGTCATTGTCGCGCTGGCGCTGCTCATGGGAACGCAGGAATACCTCGGCCTTAGCGAGCCGCTGTTGGCGGCGGTCTGGAGTGGCGCAGCGATCGCTCCGTTCGCTTTCCTGTTCAAGCTGATCTTCACCGCCTTGACGGTCGGATCAGGCTTCAAAGGCGGCGAGATTACGCCGCTTTTCATCATCGGCGCCACGCTGGGCTATGTGTTGGCGCCCCTGTTGGACGCGCCGCCGCTGCTGCTGGCGGCGGTGGGGTTTGTGGCTGTCTTCGCCGGCGCGTCGAACACGCCGCTGGCCTCGACGCTGATGGGCGCCGAGTTGTTCGGCGGCGCCGGCGTCGAGTACATGCTGATCGGCGCCGTGGTCAGCTACGTCTTTTCAGGCCACCGCAGCATCTACACGACGCAGCGCCTGGACACCCCCAAGTTCATCTTCCAGGCGCCCCGCCGCTTTGCCGTGCGCGACATCATGACCCGCGCTCCGGCGACGGCCTCGCCCGACACGCCCCTCGGCGAAGTGCTGGCGCTGCTCAAGCAACGCCAGGTCAAGTCGGTCATCGTGCTGAATGGCGCCGACGCAGCCAGCGCCACATTCCCGCGCGTGGCCGGCATCATCACTGCCGGCGATCTGTTGCGGCGCGGCGGGCTGGCTCTGACCGACGATCCAGAGCATTTGCTCAGCGTGTCGCACAGCATGACGGCGCGCGATGTCATGACGCCCGATCCGCAGTCGGTCGAGGAGACCGCTTCGCTGGACGAAGCCGCGCAGGTGATGACGCGCCAGCGTCTGAAGCGCCTGCCGGTGGTCAACCGCGCTGGCGCGCTGGTCGGCGTCATTGCGCGCTCGGACATTCTGCGCTGCATCGCTGAGGAAGCCCACCTGCGCATCGAAACCCCTCTCCTGACCGCCATCGAGCCGACGGATCGCGCCCGTGTGCGCGGCTGGATGCGCGCCAATGTGGCGACCGTCAATCCCGACGACACGTTTGCGACCGTGCTCGAACGGCTGGTGTCGGACCCGCTGCGGCGCGTAGTGGTGGTGGACGAAGACCAGCGCGTCGTCGGCATCATCATCGACAAAGACGTGCTTGACTGGGTGAGCGGCATGCCGGATGAGGCGTTTCGGGACACGGTGCGACGCTGGCTCAGCGGAGACGCCGCTGCCGAGCACGATTTGCTGGACGAGATCACCGCCGGGGATGTGATGTCGCCAACCGTGTACACCGTGTTCGACGACGACCGGCCGATCGATGTGATTCAGACCATGATCCAGCGGCGGGTCAAACGGCTG
The DNA here is from genome assembly GCA_034434575.1 of Thermoflexales bacterium. Taxonomy (GTDB): domain Bacteria; phylum Chloroflexota; class Anaerolineae; order J036; family Brachytrichaceae; genus Roseilinea. The sequence goes on along the minus strand of DAOTYS010000120.1, from coordinate 1,942 downwards.
GTGGTGGTGGATCACGACAACCACTTGAAAGGCATCGTGGATCGTCACGACATGCTGCGGGCGGTCGCCAATGGCGGAGGATGAATGGCGGAGAACACATTGCCGCTCGACTATTACAGCCTGATCGAAATGTTCCCCAGGACCGGCTGCGCGATCTGCAATCTGCTGCTGCGCGACGCAGATCGCTTTCTCGACGGCTTGCTTTATGAGCGCGTCAATGAGGCAGACACGCAACGCTACGCGCGCAGCCGGCGCGGATTCTGCGCCGAACACGCCTGGCAATTGTTGCGCTACCACGGCAGCGCGTTGGGCGCGGCCATCTTGTATCGGGCTGCCGCTCAGGAGACTCTGAGCATCCTCGACGGCGCGCAGGTCAGCGCTGTTCATCTGTCGGGGCTGGGCCGCATCCTGGGCGGCAAAGCGCAACCGGACGCCTCGGCTTTGATCGACGCGCTGGCGCCCCAGGCGCCGTGCGTGGTGTGCGAGTTGCAAAGTCAGGCCGAGCGGCGCTATTTGCTCACGCTGGGGGAATACCTGACCGACGCGCGCCTGGGCGACGCTTTCGAGCATTCCGAAGGGCTATGCCTGCCGCATACGCGCATGGCGCTGCGCGTCATTCACGATATGGCCGCTGTCGAGACCCTGCTCCGTGTGCAGGCGCAGAAATGGCGCGCCCTGAGCGCTGACTTGCAGACGTTCATCGACAGGAATGACTATCGCCGAATGAACGAGCCAATGGGCGCGGAAAGAGACAGTGTGCCGCGCGCCATTCGCAGCCTGTCCGGCTATAAAGGAGTGTTCGGCCTTGATCCGCGTTGATCTGAACCCGGCCCAGCGCAACGCGATCACCATTGCGCTGCGAGAGACAGAGATTGCCCTGCGCCGGCTGCTGACCGATCTGGACGCCGACGAGCATGGGCGGCTGTATGCGCGCGTCGCGGTCGTCGGCGAAGCGCAGCGCCGGCAGATCGAGCAACTGGTCAACGAAGCTCTGGACGAGATTGTTTATCTGGCCGCTGCGCTCGACCTGTCTTCTCAGCGCCAGAACCCGCTTGCCGAGATGGTGGGTCAGATGACCGTCCTGTGGAGCGATCTGATCGATTCACGCGCCGACAAGCTCGCGCGATATGGAGAGGTGGACCCGGCGGCCTCTGCGGGGTTGAACCCCCCGCTGGATCGCCTGATTGCGCTGTTGGAAAAGCTGATGGGCGTTGCCGGCCGGCAGGGGTCAGCATGATGCGTCGGGACGGGGCCTGATGAGCAAGCTGACTTACTTCTGCCCGCGCTGCTGGCTGGAGGTGGATGCGCGCGCAACCGCATGCCCGCGCTGTGAATTCGACCTGCAGGCTTACGAGCAACTGCCCTTCGAGGACAAACTCATTCTGGCGCTGGGCAACCCGATTGAGGATAGCCGCATTGTCGCGACGCAGTCGCTCGCCAAACTCAAGAGCAGAGCCGCCGTGCCGGCCTTTGCAAAGCTGATCGAGACAGAGAGCAGTTTCTACGTGTTGCGCGAGGTGATCCATGCGCTGACTGTGATCGACCATCCGCAGACGCGCGCATTGCTGGCCCGGCTGAGCGCGCACGAGTCGATCCTGGTGCGACAATGTGCGCAGGCGGCGCTTTCACAACATGACAACGGTTTTTGACGAACGCTGGGTCAGCCTGCTGATCGTCTTTGGCGTCATCGGCGCGCTGACCCGATCGCCGGCGCTGATCGGCGTGGTGTTGCTGAGCGCAACGCTGGCGTTGCTCAGCCACGGTCTGCGCCGGCTTGCCCTGCGCGGCGTTGCTTATGCGCGCCGCTTCAGCGAGTCGCGCCTGTTTGTGGGGGAGACGGTGACTGTCACCTGCACGGCTGCCAATCATGGCCGCCAGCCGCTGATTTCGCTGCTGGTGCGCGACGGAGCGCCGCGCGGCTTCCGCCCGGCCTTGAAAGACG
>DAOTYS010000119.1:0-2867 GCA_034434575.1 Thermoflexales bacterium | reverse complement strand
ATGCCTCGGCTGCTCGCCGCGTCGCTGGGCGCGCTACTCATTGCTGGCTGCGCGGTCGCCCCCCCGCCGGTTCGGACAAACACTCCTACTCCCTTCGTCCCTCAGCCCGTTGAGCTGACGGCCGATTGTTCTGTGCTTTGCATCCGCCAGATCTCCAGCGGCGAGCTGCCGAAGTGGAGCAAGCTCGAGCTTGACCTAGAGACCACGACGCAAGCTCGCAACCCCTTTGACCCGAACCAGATTGACTTGGCGGTGCGCTTCACGTCCCCCGCAGGCGAAGCGATTGAAGTGCCGGCTTTCTTCTACAGCCATGCTGGCCAGAGCGGCTGGAAGGCGCGCTTCACGCCGACGCAGGAAGGCGAGTGGCGCGCCCAACCCGTGATGCGCGTCCCCCTGGCTTCCGAAGGCGATGCGGCCACCTTTCGGGTGCTGCCTGCCGGGCCGGGCGCACATGGCTTCCTGCGCGTGGACTCGCGCAATCCGCGTTATCTGGCGTTCGACGACGGCACGCCGTTCTTCGCCATCGGCCTCAACCTGGCCTGGTGGCGGGACGACCCGATCGAGGACTACCGGCGCTGGTTCGACGCCCTGCGCGCGCACGGCGCAAACGCGGCGCGCATCTGGATGGCCCCCCAGTCGTTTAGCCTGGAGTGGCGCGATACTCCGCTGGGTGATTACACGGCGCGCATGGAGCGCGCCTATTACCTGGATCGGGTATTCGAGATGGCCGAGGCGCGCGGCATCTACATTCAGCTCGTCCTGCTGGACTACAGCCAGTTCAGCCTGAACGTATATCCGCTCTGGCATGAGAACCCATATAACGCTGCCAATGGGGGGCCATGCGCCCGGCCGCGCGACTTCGCCACCGACCCGGCCGCGCGCGCGCTGTTCAGGCAGCGCCTGCGCTACATCGCAGCGCGCTGGGGATACGCCACTCACCTGCTGGCCGGGGAATGGTGGAACGAAGTGAACTATACCGAACTGGTGGAGACGGCGTTGCTCAAGCCGTGGATCGAGGAGATGACGGCTGTCCTGCGCGCGCACGATCCCTATCGCCACCTGGCTACCATCAGCTACTCCGTGCCCGGCGATCCGCGCATCTGGAACATGCCGGAGATAGATGTGGTGCAACGCCACGAGTACATCGGCGAGGACGCGCAATGGTTCAAGCCGGTTGCCGGGGGGCGAGCGCTGTTCCGGCATCTGGACGACATCGCCATCAAGCCGCTGATCCTGGGCGAGTTCGCCGCGACGTTCACCTACGAGCAGCCGAACGCGCTGGCGCGCGAGGGCATCCAGTTCCACAACGGCCTGTGGGCGGCTGCCTTCAATGGTTTTGCTAGCACGGCCATGTATTGGTGGTGGGATACGCTGGTTGAGCCGGCCAATCTGTGGGCGCATTACCGGGGCATCTCGCGCTTTTTGCATGGCGAAGACCTGGCGCGCTTCGATGCCACGCCTGTCGCTGTTGCCCCGGAAGGCGATGCCGTGGCGCTGGGGCTGCGCGCGCCGGATCGCGTGTTGGTGTGGTTGCGCAATCGCGCTTACAGGATGGACGAAGGCGCCTATCAGTATGGCGTTCAGCTCGCCACCGGCCAGGCCAAGGAACACACCTTTCGCTTCGAGCCGCGCCGACTGGAGGGGATCACGTTGACGTTGGAAGACCTGGATGATGGGCGCCATCGCGTACATTGGTTCGACACGGTGTCGGGTGAGGTGTTGTTGGCAGCCGATGCCTTTGCATCAGCCGGTCGCCTCGTCGTGCGTGCGCCGGCGTTCAATCGCGACCTGGCAGCCCGGATTGTCCGCGTCGGCTGAGGGCGTATGCAAGGGCAGATGATGACGTTCAAGCTGGTCACGTTCAATTTGCTCAATAAGCCGTCTCGCTGGCATGACCGCCGCAAGCTCATTGTGCGCGAGATGGCCGAATTGCAGCCCGACGTGATTGCCCTACAGGAGGTGAGCCTGCCGCACAACAATGCGCAGTGGCTGGCCGATCAACTGGGGGGCTATACGGTGCATACCTCGCCCAAAACCGGCGCGTTGGCCAGGCACGAGGCCATTGCCACGCTCAGCCGGCTGCCGGTGGAGGAGTGTCGGACGCTCAACCTGATGGCGCAATCGCGCGTGGCTCAAGCGCTGCGCCTGCGCGTTGGCGAACGATCCGTCGTCGTCGTCAACGGACACTTCATGTTTCACGTCTACGACCACATCAAGCGCACCCGGCAGGTGCAGCGCGTCTTGAACTGGTTGCGGCTGGCGGCGGCCAGCTATCCCACTGTCGCATGTGGCGACTTCAACGCTACGCCGGAGATGCGCACAATTCAGATGATGAAGGAGTCCTTTTCCTCGGCCTACGAAACCAAGCATGGTCACGAGCCGGACTACACCTGCCCTACGCCCCTGGTGTATCGGTTCAACGCCGTGCGTAAGGGCCTGAGCGCAATTGGCAACCTGATCGCCTATCGCCAACCGGAACCCTGGCGCGGCACGCTCGACTATATCTTCGTGGACGGCAATTTCAGCGTGTTGTCTTGCGAGCTGGTGCTGAACGCGCCGGCGCCGGATGACCCTACCTTGTATCCGTCGGATCACATGGGGTTGTGCGCGACCCTGGCGCTGCCGGCTCAGTAGTGTGGAGTCTCGACTGCGATCAACTCTTCCACGCGTGCCGTGCCGGCTTTGGGATGTTCGACGTGGGCGACGAGGCGATAGTAGCCATTTGTTGCCGGGCCATACAGCAGTCCCTCATGTCGGCCGGATGCGTCGGCCAGGGGCACAAGCCGGACGGTGATGTCGGCGGGAGGCGTGGTGGGCAGCGGATCGCCGGGGAGCGGTCGGTCCCAGGACATGCGCACCGTGACCAC
>DAOTYS010000118.1:0-11744 GCA_034434575.1 Thermoflexales bacterium | reverse complement strand
CAGCGCGATGCTGCGCCACCACACGCCGTCCATGCGCACGCGCCGGCCCAGCTTGCTCTGATCCACCCGCTCCAGGTGGCTGAGCGGCATCGACAACGCTGCGCCGGCCAGGAATGGCACAATGAACGCAAACAGATTGCTGCTCCGGTCGAACATTGACGCCGTCGCAAACAGCACAAACAGCGCCAGGCCGATCTGCAAACGCAGCCGGCTGTCTTCAGGCTGCAAGTCAGAGCCGCCCAGTGACAGGCCGCGCCACCACAGCGCCAGGACACCGACCAGCTCGACGACCAGCGCGGCGTCGATCGGGGCGATGTCGATGCCGGCCAACTGGCCGGCCGGTTGGCCGGCCAGTTGCAGGCCGGCCAGGAATGCGATGAGCAGCGCCGCCAGCCATGCGCCCATCACGATGCGCTGGGTGTTCCAGCGCGCCTCGATCTGCCCCAGAAAGCGCCGTGTGCCGGCCACCAGACAAATGACGCACCATGTCACAGCCAGCGCCGCCGCGTGATCGAACAGGCGCAGCGGGGTGGGCAGAATCAGGATGAGCGGCAGGATCAGTGAGGCTTCGGCCAGGCCGCTCAACAACAGCAGGGCGATTTGCCGGGAGTTCATGCGTTTGCCGTCGCCCTGCCCATCAGCGAGATTTCGACCTCCCTGCGGAAGGCGGTGTCTGATGGCGGGGGAACGTGATAGGCCGTGAAGGGCAGGGCGCTCAGGCCGGGCGCAGCGCGATCGGCGCTGATCAGGATGAGGCGCTTGCCGAGCGCATGCAGCCGAAGCAGTGACGCCTCGATCTCCGGCGTGACGATGGGCGTGACCACGATGGTTGTGGCGCCAAACGGCACATGGCGCTGCTCGCTCAACAGGAACAGGTTGAAGTGCATCGCCGTGAAGGAGGTGAGCACCGCCAGCCCCTCCATGATGCGCGCGAGCTGGTTGGGCGCGCGGCGCGGAGGGATGCGGATAGCGCCGGGCATGTTCGGCGCGCAGCCGTTTGACGACAACCCGACCATGCAGCCCCATTCGTCGGCCCAGCACGCTACGCTGCCGGCCACCGACAGCGCCCACTCGAATCGCTCGACGTCAGTGCCGTGCCAGTCGTGCTCCAGCGTGGTGACGTTCAGCAGGATCATCGCCGTGGGATCGCTGGTGTGTTCACACACGCGCGTCTGCAATCTGCCCGTGTGGGCGGTGGACTTCCAGTGAATTTGTCTGAACGAGTCGCCGTGCTGATAGTCGCGCGATCCCATCACCAGCGCGGGGTCTTCGATGAGCCGGCGCATGGCCGGCATGGCGCCGAAAGGATCGCGCGTGGGAATGCCCAGCCTGTCCAGCGGATACACGCGCGGATAGACGATCAGCGTGTCGCGCAAATGATCGACGCGCTCTGCCAGCGACAGCCCCATCATGTCGAAGGCGCGCAGGTGCGCCGGGCCAAATGGGTAATAGCCGCGCCGGGTGGCCCGCAGGCGCGTGGCGCGGCTGGTGTGTTCGCCCGGCTTGAGCGCCAGCAACTGGGCGAGGCTCACGCGCGCTTCGCTGTCCTCGCTTTCGCCCAGTTGGCGGGACAGCAGTGAGTCGGAGGCGTTCTCGTCCGGCCCGCTGATTGGCGCATGGCGCGCGTCTGGCGGGTGAGCTGCTTTGAATGTCCTGGGCGCGCTGTCGTCGATCATCAGCGAGATGACCGGCAATCGCCCGTGGTTGGTGACGTGGCTGCTGACCGTCATCGTTTCGTCCACGAACAGGCGGGTCTCGCTCAGCCGGCGCTCGTACTCCACACCCCGCAACACCCGGCGCTCGAGCAGTTTGGTGGCAATGGCGATGGACAGGCCGATCACGCCCAGGCCGGCCAGTGTTGGCGACCGCATCAGCACCCCCACGATGCCGATGAAAACAAACAGCGTCACCCAGCGTTCGTCAAACATGCCAGTGAGAGGTCAGGAGTCAGGAGTCGGGAGACAGGAGATAGAAGTCAGGAGTCAGATGCGATCGACGGGCACGGGCACGCGCTCGATCACGTCGCGCAGAATGTCCTCGGCTTTGCGGCCGCGCAGCCGGCTCTGGCCGTCCACGACGATGCGATGCGCCAGCACTGGCTGAGCCAGGGTTTTCACATCGTCGGGCAGCACATAGTCGCGCCCGTGGATGGCAGCGCGCGCCTGGGCCGCGCGATATAGCGCCATGGTGCCGCGCGGGCTGACGCCCAGTTGAGCGCCTGGCGCATTGCGCGTCGCGCGGCACAGCGTCACCAGATAGTCCGCTACGCTCCGTTCGACGCGCACGGCCCGGCACACCGCCTGCATGGCCGCGAGATCGTCGATCTCCACGACGGGGCCGAGCGTCTCCAGCGGGTCGCTGCGCTCGAAGCGGGTCAGGATGAGATGCTCTTCGTCCTCGGTCGGATAGCCCATGCTGATGCGCAGCAAAAAGCGATCCACCTGCGCCTCGGGCAAGGGGAACGTCCCTTCCAGTTCGATCGGGTTCTGGGTGGCCAGCACCAGGAACGGGCGGGGCAGCGGCATGGTCTGGCCATCCACCGTCACCTGGCGTTCCTGCATTGCTTCGAGCAGAGCCGATTGGGTGCGCGGCGTGGCGCGGTTGATCTCGTCGGCCAGCACCACGTTGGAAAAGATGGGGCCGGCGCGAAACTCGAATTCCTGTTGCCGCTGGTTGAAGAACGAGATGCCTGTCACGTCGCTCGGCAGCAGATCGGGCGTGAACTGGATGCGCTTGAACGAGCAGTTCAGGCTGCGCGCGATGGCTTTGGCCAGCGTGGTCTTGCCTATGCCGGGAACGTCCTCGAAGAGCGCGTGGCCTTCGCACAACAGCGCGATCAGCGCCAGGTCGATCACATCATCCTTGCCGACAATCACCGTCTGGATGTTGGCGCGCAGGCGCCGGGCGAGCGCGCTGATGGAGTTGATAGACACGCGCGGATTGTACCTGAGTAGAATAGCCTGACCTATGGTAGCAGGGTTGAGCAAAGCGCCTGCCACTGCGATCGATCCTCACGTGAGACCGCTCGATCCCTGGCGTGATGGGCCGGCGGTGGCCAATCTGTTGGAACTGGCCTTCAAGGATGAGATTGGCGGCGACAGCGGCGGCCAGCGCATGATTCACATGCTGCGCCATTACAGCCCGCTGGATGCGCTGACTGGAGACGGCATGTCCGGGTTTGTGTGGATTGAGCAAGGTCAGATTGTGGGCAATGTGTCGCTCCAGCGCAATCCCGCCCGGCGCGACACGTGGGTGATTGGCAATGTGGCGACGCATCCCGCCTGGCGCAACCGGGGCGTCAGCACGGCGCTGATCGGATCAGCTATCGCGTTTGCCCGCGCGCGCGGGGGGCGCTTTGTGGCCTTGCAGGTTGTGGAGGGAAACTGGCCGGCGCTGCGGGTGTACGAGAGAGCCGGCTTTCGCGCCCTGGGCGCCGTGACGCACTATCGGCGGCCTTCGGTTCGCGCGCAGGCATTGCCGGTTGCGCCGCGCGCGCTGTCGGCGCGTCGCGCGCGGCGCGCTGATCGGGATGTTGTCTGGGCGTTCGCACGCCTCAATATTCCCGACGATCTGACCTACGCCGAGCCATTCGACGCCCGTGTGTATCGGTTGGACTGGCGCTGGTGGTTGTCGAACTTTTTCAACGGCTGGCGCGAGCAGTGGCTGGTGGCTGAGGCGCCGAATCGCAGTCCTGATCCTGGCAGCGCGCAGACTGGCAGCGCGCAGACTGGCAGCGCCCAGATAATGGGCGCCATTCGGACGCGGGTGAACTTTGACTCGCCGGAACACCACGTCGAATTGATGCTCGATGCGCGCGGCAGTGTGGAGGATGGGATCGCCCTGCTCGTCGCCGGCATGAGCCGCTTTGAGGGCTATGTGTCCAGGCCGTTGTATTGCGCCCAGGCGCGCCCGCATGAGGCCACCCACGGCGCGCTGCAAGCAGTCGGCTTCCAGCCCATCCGAACGCTGGTGCATATGGGGTTGAGGGTTGAGGGTTGAGGGTGGAAGATGCCTGAACTTCCCGAAGTCGAGACCATTGCCCGTATCCTGCGCGAGGGCGGCGGGGCGGAGAGACCGCCGCTGGCGGGTCGTGTGATTCGCCAGGCGCGCGTGCTGTGGCCGCGCGAGGTCAGCGGCTTGTCTGCGGCAGAGTTTGCGCAGCGGGTGGCCGGCCGTCGCGTCGCCGCTGTCAGCCGGCATGGCAAATATCTGATTCTGGAGCTGGGTGGCAGCGGGGGCGTTGCTGCTTCGACATCCGCAAGCCCGGATCATCCGCTGTTCATGCTGGTGCATCTCAGGATGAGCGGCCGGCTCGATGTGACGCCGGAGGCTGACGCATTCACCCCCCACGCGCGCGTGGTGTGGTTGCTCGACGACGGCTGGGCATTGCGCTTTGACGACGCGCGCAAGTTCGGGCGCGTGTATCTGACCGATCAGCCGTCGCAAGTGACCGGCAAACTGGGGCCGGATGCGCTCAGTATCGGCGCGCAGGAATTCGCGTCGCGGCTGCTGGCGAAGCGCGGCGCGCTCAAGCCGATTTTGCTCGACCAGCGTTTCATCGCCGGCGTGGGCAACATCTACGCCGACGAGTCGTTGTTTCTGGCGCGGCTGCATCCCACGCGGTTGGCCAGCGCGCTGAGCGCCGGCGAGGCGGATCGGCTTCATGCGGCCATCCGCCAGGTGTTGCTCGATGGCATTGCCGCCAATGGGGCCAGCTTCGACTGGGTGTATCCCGGCGGGAACTATCAGGATCATTTCAAAGTGTATGGCCGCGCCGGCCTGCCGTGCGTCAACTGCGGCCGGCCGGTCAGTCGCATGGTGGTGGGCCAGCGCAGCGCGCATTTCTGCGCGGCGTGCCAGAAGTGAACGGGTGCGCGCGCTCTTGGCGCGCCTGACCTGTTGACCGGATCAAACGGAATGTCACGCGCGCGCGTGTATGTCACTGAGGCCGTCATTTTGCGGCGGGCCGACTATGGCGAGGCTGACCGGCTGCTCACGCTGATGACCCCGCAACTGGGGAAAGTGCGCGTGATCGCCAAGGGCGCGCGCAAGATCACCAGTCGCAAGGCCGGGCATATCGAGTTGTTTGCCCGTGTCCGGCTGTTGCTGGCGCGCGGGCGAACGTTCGACATCGTCAGCCAGGCTGAAGTGATTGAAGCCCATCGCCCGCTGCGTGAGGACTTGCTGCGCGGCGGGTACGCGCACTATGTGGGCGAGTTGATCGATCAGTTCACCCAGGAAGGCAATGAAGACCCGGCCCTCTACGATCTGCTGGCCAATGGCCTGATGTGGATCTGCGAAACGCCGCAGCCGGCCCTGGCTGCGCGCTACTTCGAAATGCGGCTGCTGACGATTGCCGGGTATCGGCCGCAATTGTTCCATTGTGCGCGCACCGACGCCATTCTGGAGGTCGATCAGCTTGCCGGAAGCCCGGCCGACGCTGGCAGCTTGCGCAGCCTGCCTGATACGACCTTCTCGCTGGCTGACGGTGGCGTGTTGTGCGCCAAAGCGGCAGCCGGCGCCAGAGAGTTAGTGCGACTCGCGCCCGGCGCGCTGGCGTTGCTGCGCGCATTACAGACCGGCACACTCGACCAGGTGATGGCGATGGCCGATGACTTTTCGGATCAGGCGCTCCATCAGGCCGAGCGCGCCATGCGACAGTATTTGAGCTACGTGCTTGAACGCGGCCTGCGTTCCACGCGCTTCATCGCTGAGATCGAGCGGGGGCAGGAGTCAGGAGTCAGGAGTCAGTAGTCAGTCGTCAGTAGTCAGTGGTCAGTCGTCAGTGGTCAGGAGTCAGGAGTCGGACGCAATACGCAATACCCAATACGCAACACCCATCACAGCCATGTTCACGGCCACGCTCTCCGCCCGTTTTCCTGCGCTGGCATCGCGCGACTATCGCATCTTCTGGATCGGCCAGTTTGTGTCGCTGATCGGCACGTGGATGCAAAACACCGTGCAGCCTTATCTGGCCTACCGCATCACCGGCCAGCCGGTCTATCTCGGTGTGATCGGTTTTGCCGCGTCGCTGCCGTCGCTGTTGCTCATGCTGCCCAGCGGCGTGCTGGTCGAACGGCTGGACAAGCGCAAGACGGTCATCGTGATGCAGACGGTGTTGATGGCCCAGGCGTTCACGCTGGCGGTGCTGGCGCTGACCGGCGCGATCACGGTCTGGCACATTGTGGCGCTGTCGTTTGTGGCCGGCGTGGCCAACTCAGTCGAGATCACAGCGCGGCAGGCGATGATGATCGAACTGGTGGGCCGGTCGGCGCTGCCGAACGCGATTGCGTTGAACTCGGCGGTGTTCAACCTGGCGCGCGTGATCGGGCCGTCGCTGACAGCGCCCTTTCTGGTGCTGCTTGGCGAGCGGGGCGAAGGATGGGCCTTCTTTGCCAACGGCGTGAGCTTTCTGTTTGTCATCATCGGGCTGCTGTTTGTGCGCACCCGACCAGAATCGAGGGCGCCGGCAGCCCGCGCCGGCGCGATGCAGGAATTCCGCGAGGGCCAGCGTTATATTCGCAACTCGGTCGTGGTGGCGCTGCTCATTGTCATGGCGGCCGTTCCCGGCTTCTTTGGCTTCACGGCCATCCAACAAATGCCGGTGTTTGCGCGCGACATTTTCCAACAACCCGGCGACACCGAGTCGATTGTGGCGGCGCGCAACAGCGCCCTGATGACGGCGCAGGGCATTGGCGCGCTGGCTGCCGCCGTGATCCTGGCGACGTTCAGCGCGATGAAGCGCAAAGGCGCGCTGATGACTGCCGGCCAGTTCGCTTTCAGCGCTGCGCTGGCGCTGATTGCGTTCTCGCGCTCATTGCCCGTTGCGCTGCCCCTGATGGTCATCATCGGCTGGGGATCGGTGACGCAACTGGCGATGACCAACACACTCGTCCAGTTGCTCGTGCCCAATGAACTGCGGGGAAGAGTCATCAGCACATACCTGTGGGCGCTGCAAGGCGTCGCGCCGTTCGGCAGCCTGTTCGTCGGCGCGCTGGCGCAGCAATTTGGCGCGCCGGTGGCGGTGTTGTTTGGCGGCGGCGTGTGTTTGCTGGCCGTCGTTGCCATCCACCTGAAGACGCCCACGATCCGGCAGATTGTGGCATAAGCTTTCCCCCTCTCCGCGCGGGAGAGGGGAAGAAGAGGAGACGGTGCGGCCGGCTCACACGCCCCAGCGTTTGCGCGCTTCTTCCATCGGGATAGTCGGCCCCTGCGTCCAGGCGTAGTGGGCGATGGGGTTCTCGCCAATCCATCGCTCATCGACCGGCTCGTCGGCGCGCTGATAGCGCGTGTCGCAACTCAGGCGGAACGTGTTGGTGTTGTTGTTCAGCGAGCCGTGCATGGTGTACATGCCGAAGATCAGCGCGTCGCCCATCTCGAACTCAGTGGTCAGCCAGCGGCCCCCGTACTGTTCGATCAATTCCAGCGGATCATCGGAGAACCAGCCAGTGACGTGGTCGCGGTCAACATCCATCTGACCGTAAGTCGCTTTAATGCGCTCGAAGTGCTGCGAGCCTTCGAGGATTGCCAGCGGGCCTTTGTTGAAGGGCACATCGCCGAGCGGCGTCCATACGGTGTAGAGATTGCGCGTGCCCCGGCCCATGTACACGACATCGTAGTGGGCGCCGGTGAAGTCGCCGGCCCCCACGGCGCGCAACCACTTGTAGTTGTAGGTGAGGGAAGGCCCGCCCAGGAAGTCGCTGAAGAACTGCATCAGTTCCGGCGCTTCGACAACAGCCAGGAACTCCGGGCTGTGGGTGACTGCTTTGGCGCCGCCCAGAAAAGAGCCGCGCGCGCCGGGGGCGATCCATGCTTCGTCCAGCGGATGATTGGCGTCAATCTGGCCGTTGGCGGCCAGGTTGTCGATCAACACCCGCCGCACGGCTCTGACCTTGTCCGGGTCGTGCAGCCGGCGAATGAGGAGATAGCCGTCTTCCTGCATGCGCGCGCGCAACGCTTCTGGATTGCCCATCAGGTCATTGGCCTCGCGCAAGCGCCCAAGATACTTGCCGTCCAGTTCCAACTCGCGTTTCCCCATATTCAGTTTCATGTCCCGTCACCTCGCAGAAATTCAGCGGCCGGTTGCGCCGGCCTCTGGCGCAGCGATTCTAAATCAGTCCGGGGTGCGTTCACAGGTTGGGGCAACTTCATACCCTGTCCGGGAAACTCACCGCAGAGACGCCGGGGACGCAGAGTCTGTTTAAGGACTTCTTTCCAGCGATCTTTGTATCTGGGCTGTGGCGCCGGCAAGCCAAATCCGCATCTTGCTCCCGGTTGTGAACACACCGCCGGTGCTCGCCAATGCCCCAATCGTGTAGAATATTTGTTCTATAACATCTGAAACCGGCGAAACCTGAGCGAGGAGCCATCCCGATGTTGACTGAGCTTCGCGTGCGCGATTTCGCAATTATCGACGCCCTCGATGTGGAGCTGGGCGCCGGCCTGAACGTGCTCACCGGCGAGACCGGCGCGGGCAAGAGCATCATTGTTGACTCGATTGCCCTGTTGCTCGGCGACCGCGCCGAGGCCAACATGGTGCGCGCCGGCGCCGAGCGCGCGCTGATCGAGGGCGTGTTTACCCTCGACAACGGCTCCCGCCAACTGGTGGAGGCGCTGCTGGCCGAACAGGGCCTGGAATCGGACGAGCCGGGGCAACTGATTCTGGGCCGCGAGGTGCGGGCCAATGGCCGCAGCCTGTGCCGCGTGAATGGCCGGTCGGTCAGCCAGAGCGTGCTGCGCGACCTGGGCGAGTTGCTGGTGGATGTGCATGGCCAGTCGGAGCATGTCTCGCTCTTGCGCGTCAAAGAGCACATCAACCTGCTGGATCGCTACGCCGGCCTGTGGGAGCTGCGCCAGCAAGTGGCCGCCAAATATCATGAGGCGCGCGCCGTGCGCCGCGAGATCGACCAGCTCACCCACAACGCCCGCGAGCGCGCCCGGCGCGTCGATATGCTCAAGTTCCAGCTTGAGGAAATTCGCTCGGCCAAGCTGAAGCCGAGCGAGGAAGCCAGCCTGCAGGAGGAGCATGTGCGGCTTGCCAATGCCGAGGCGCTGGCCGCCTATGCCGAGGAAGCCTATAGCCTGCTCTACGAATCCACGCGCAGCCAGCCGGCGGCCCTCGATCAACTAGCGCAGGCTGCGCGCGCCATCGAGCACCTGGCGCGCTTCGACAAGCAGTTCGAGGAGTACGGCCGGCAAATGGCCGAGGCTGCCGCGATCGTGGAAGAGGTGGCGCGCAGTCTGCGCGACTACCGCGAGGCCATCGAATTCAACCCGCGCCGGCTGGAGCAGGTCGAGAGCCGGCTGGAACTCATCAAGAAGCTGAAGCGCAAATATGGCGACACGATCGAGGCCATGCTTGCCTTCGCCGATCAGGCCGAGGCCGAACTGGCGCAGATCGAAAACAGCGCCGAACGGATCGAACACCTTGAAGCGCAACTGGACGGCCTGATGGGCGAGTATGCCGCGCTGGCCGGCGCGCTGTCTGCCGGGCGGCGCGCGGCGGCGATCGAGCTGGCGCGCGGCGTGGAAACGGAGTTGCAGGACTTGCGCATGGCCGGCGCCCGTTTCGCCGTCAGCATCACCCACGAGCCGAGCGACGATGGCATCGCCCCACCGGACGATCTGGGTAGTCTGCTGCCAGATGCGTCTGAATCCAAAATCCCAAATCCAAAATCCAAAATCCGCTACGACGCCACCGGCATCGACCGGGTCGAATTCATGATCGCGCCCAACGTGGGCGAGGGGTTGAAGCCGCTGGCAAAAATCGCTTCGGGCGGCGAGACGGCCCGGCTGATGCTGGCGCTGAAAGCCGTGCTGACCCGCGCCGATCGCACGCCGACGCTGATCTTCGACGAGATCGACCAGGGCATCGGCGGGCGCGTGGGCACGATTGTGGGCCAAAAACTGTGGGGCCTGACCGGCTCGCATCAGGTGCTGTGCATTACCCACCTGCCGCAACTGGCCAGCTTTGCCGACGCGCACTTCAAGGTGGAAAAGGCGCTGCATGACGACGGGGCCGGCGCGCCGCGCACGGTGACGCATGTGCGCCAGCTGAAGCGCGAGGAGCGCCTGGAGGAACTGGCCCAGATGCTCGGCACGTCTGGCAAGACGGGCCGGCACGGCGCCGAGCAGTTGCTGAAGGAAGCCGCCGAGGCGAAGGCCGGACACAGGGCGGCGGCCGGCGCACATTGAAAACGGCCTGCCCATGTCGGCAGGCCGTTTGTGCGTTGTGGGGGGAGAGGCTAGGCTGAAAGCGCCCGCTCAATCGCCGCCAGCAGCTCCGGCGCATCCGGCGCCACTTTGGACTTGAAGCGCCCGACCACGCGCCCGTCCTTGCCGATCACGAACTTCTCGAAATTCCACGAGATATCGCCGGCCGGCTCGGCCTGCGTCAGCACAGCGTACAAGGGCGAACGGTTCGGCCCGTTCACCTCGATCTTCGAGAAAATGGGGAACGTCACATCGTAGTTTGCCGAACAGAAGTCCAGGATCTCCTCCATCGAGCCGGGTTCCTGCGCCCCGAACTGGTTGCACGGGAATCCCAGCACCTCAAACCCCTGGTCTTTGTGCTTGCGATAGAGCGCCTCCAGGCCGGCATACTGAGGCGTGTAGCCGCACTTCGACGCCACGTTCACGATCAACAGCACGCGGCCCTGATAGTCGCTCAGCGGCTTCTGCGCGCCGCCGGCAGTGGTCACTGACACATTGTGGATTGATTCACTCATGGCTTGTTGCATCTCCGCCCGGCATTCAATCATGTCTGCATGAGCGGATTCTGAGCCGGCGATAAAAGCTGCCTGCCCCAATTCGGCTGCCCGGCTTATACTCGCCCATGCATTCACCCAAACAAGCAGGAGACCCGCAATGACAGCCTTGAAATTCGCCGTGCTGGGCACCGGCTTCTGGGCCGGCTTCCAGATTCCCGCCTGGTTCGAGGTGGGTGGCGTGGAGCTCGTCGCCGTGTATAACCGCACCGTGTCCAAGGCCGAGCAACTTGCCCATCGTTTTGGCGTGCCGCGCGTGTACGCCAATGCCGAGGACTTGCTGCGCAACGAGCAACTGGACTTTGTGGATATCATCACAGAGGTCCCGGCCCACGCCCCGCTGGTGCTGCTGGCGGCGCAGCACAAGACGCCGGTGATCTGTCAGAAGCCCATGGCCGACGACTACCCCACCTGCGAGCGCATGGTGGCCGCCTGTCGCGCCGCTGGCGTGCCTTTCATGATCCACGAAAACTTCCGCTGGCAAACGCCCATGCGCGCGTTGAAGCGCCTGCTGGATGAGGGCCGCGTCGGCGAGCCATTCCGCGCGCGTCTGCGCTTTGTGCATGGCCTCCCCGACATCTTCGACAATCAGCCGTTTCTGAAAACACTTGAGCATTTTGCGCTCACCGATGTGGGCAGCCATTTGCTCGACCTGGTCCGTTTTCTGTTTGGCGAGCCGCGCAGCCTGTATTGCCAGCGCCTGCGCACCCGCGACGACATCGCCGGCGAGGATGTCGCCTCTGTGCAGCTTCGCATCGGTTCGATGATCTGCGCGTGCGAGATCAGCTACTCCACCCGCGCCGAGATCGAATGCTTTCCACAGACCCTCGTGGTGGTGGAAGGCAGAAAAGGCGTCATCGAAGTTGCGCCGGATTATTGGATTCGTGTGACCACCGACGAGGGCACGTTCAGCCGGCGCTATCCGCCGCCGCGCTATGCCTGGGCCGACCCGCGTTACGAGGTCGTTCATGCCAGCAT
>DAOTYS010000117.1:0-4378 GCA_034434575.1 Thermoflexales bacterium | reverse complement strand
GCGCACTGGCCGGCAAGATCGGCCAGGGCGGATTCAATCTCTGCGATGCTGACCTCAAGCGCCGAGGCCAGACTGCTGATCGACGCCGGCTCTGCGGCAGCATAGAGAATGCTCTCCACCAGCGCCGGCAGTGAAATGGCCTGTGGGCCTTCGGAGTTTAAGGAAAGAGATTCGTTCACGTTCATGCAGAGCTGTTGTTGGAGATCGTCGCGTTGCCGGTGTCGCTTTTCGCCGGTCTAGCGGTTGGGGAGATCGTTATTGTCATCGCGCTGGGCGCGTTGCTGACCGGCCTGGCGGCTTTGACAGTCACCTGTGGTTTGTTGAACAGCCTGACGCCGTATTGTTCCTGGATGATGTGCTGCACAAGCGCGGTCACTTCCTCGCGCTTTTTAACCAGGTCTATATTGGCAGTCGTTTCCACATTCAGCCAGGCTACAACACCCCTGTTGCGGGCCGTGACGCGCGTCTTGACGCGCAACACATCCGTGAGCGCATCGACACATTGGCAAATATGTTCTTCGAGGTGGCGGGCGTTGAGTCGGATGCGCTCGCCGGTGGGGCCAGTCAATTCGATTATGCGCGACGCCGGGCCGCGAATCTCCAGCCACACAAGCGCCAGCAAGATGGCGACGAAGATCACAGCCGCCAGGATGCGGACAAGGACGCGGGCAAAGTCGGTCATGCCGCCGAAGACCGAGGTGTGGAAGAACGCCGCGGCGCCATCGATGAAGTTCAACATCATGGCCGGCGCAACGAGAGTGGCCGCGCCGAAAATGGTCAGCAGAATCAAACCGGCGAGCGTGAAGGCCCGGTTGAATGTGTTCATGGTGTGTGCCGGCAATTCTACATGGCGCCGGCTGCCTTCGGCGGGGGCGCGCCGGGAATCAGGCAGCGGTCTGGCTCTGCATGGCCAGCAGGCGCGCCAGGCTTTCATCGACTTCATCGCGCGGCAGATTGCCGGCGATCAGATCTGCGTCGTCCTGTCCCAGCAACCATTCGTAAAACGAGACGCCTTCGGCGATGATCGCCTGTGGCGCGGGGCTTGATTCGATCAGATCGAACAACACGTTTTCGGCTTCGGCGTACTGGCCGGCGTCCTCAAAGTAGTGAAACAGCCTGTATTTCAGCTCAGGGGCGAGCGCATCGGGTGTGAGCGCGTCGAGCGCCTGATGAGGGTCGTACCACTGCCCATGCTCCGGCGGCAATGTGCCGTCCTCTGCGCACGCCAGAAATACAGACAGCGATCTCTGCAATAGAGCCTGTTTGCCGCTGTCGTCCGGCGAGGCTGAATCGCTGCTGGCCTGAGCGAGGCCGGCGTGCTCGCGCAATAGCGCGGCCAAAACCAACGCGCGGTGTCCGTCGATCCGGTCACCCGTCCGCACCTTGTTGATCAGAAAATCCGTCGGCAGCAGCCCCACCAAACGTGGATCAAGGCCAAGCATCTCGCCATAGGCCGCATCGATCAAGTCCTGCGCGGTCTTGTTATCTCCCTTCTGCCGCAACAACAGAATCTGCGCCGAGAGTGTCGCCAGCGCCTCTAGCTGACGCGCCAGCCAGTCTTTTTGGAACATTTTTATGTCCGGATTATGAGATGAATATCTGGAGACGTGCAACGATTCGTGTGTGTTACGACTAATGCATCAAAGGCGCGTTCGCATCGGTCTGTGCTGAGCACAGCGTTTGCCGGAGCCGGGAGTCAAGAGGTCATGTCCGTATTTATCATCATTGCTGTGTTGCTGGTTTTTACGTCGCTGTTTGTTATGCTCAGTCTTTTCCCTTACGCCGGCGACTCGCACAATACCGGTGTTGAGATCAAAGCGCAGTCTCGACGCCAGTAAGAGGGTGACTGTCTACTTGCATCCAGCGCATCCCGGCCCCGGCGCTGCGTTGCAGATCAGGGCTTCATCGGCGGGCGGAGCGGCCTGATGGGCTGCAAGATTTCTCGCCGCGCCGGCGTCAACCGGTCGAGCAATGCCTGTGAGTATTCGTAGCCAAAGCGTGTAGCGCCCCAGCTCGGTCCATAGCGAAAGATCACCACCCGGCGCTCCCCCGGATTTGTGCGACTGCTGCCGCCGTGCATGATCCCATCCACAAACAACAGAGCGTCGCCTTTGTTCAAGTGCACTTCTATAGCGCCTTCGAGAGCGTCCATGCGATCTCCGCGCGCGTAGTCGCCGGCCAGAGGGTGGGGGAAGTTAGACTTGTGGCTGCCGGGAATGACCATTGTGGCGCCGTCTCCCGGCCCGATGTCCGTCAGTGCGAGAATGATGTTGCACTGCCCGCAGCGAAAAACACCGTTAGCGTAGTGATACGCCCCGCGCAGGGCGCCCTGATAGCCGCCGGAGTGCACCGGATGATGTCCGCCGCTGCGCCGCACGGACAGGATGCACTCATCAATGAATAGACCCTCGACGTAGGAGCGCTCCTCACCGCAATAGTGGCGCACCAGGTTGATCCAGCCTGGGTGATCGATCAGCTCTTCAAACGGCCCACCCAGCTCGACGCAGTTGTGCAACTCGAACCCGGTGTCTTTTGTGTAATCGCGCCGCTGCGCATTGCCATACCATTCGCCGTATTCGAGCGGCGGGATGGCGTCGATGGCCCGGTTGAGCCGATCCACCAGTTCTGGCGCCACGGCGTTTTTCAAAATCAGGTAACCGCGCAAATCGAACAGAAAGTCATCCAAAGCAGTTGGCAGTCTTGGTTCCATGGATCATTCCTCCAAAATCAGTCGTCAGTAGTCAGAAGTCAGTAGTCAGAAGAGCGATACGTAGTACGCAATATGCAACACGCAACACACATAACGCAGGTGGATCATGATACTCGACTTGCCGGCGGCCGTAGCGCCATCCACAGGCACAAACCGATCGGCCCGCTGAGCGCGATGGCGGCCAGCCAGAGTGTTTGACGCTCAGCGCCGCGCCGCTGCATATCAGCCTGCGCCAGCGGCAGCGCCGCCAGATGATTCAGCGCAATGTCCAGCCACATGAACAACAAGCCGGGGTTCTGCAGCATCGTCTCAGTGAGCTGGGCCGCCGATCCACGCGGCAGAAAGATGATCGAGATGACGACAACGCCCAGGGCCAGCAATACCCACACCCAGCGTTGTTCCAGCAGGCGCGGGGTGGGGCGCTGTTGGGTTTCGATAGCGGGCCGGCGCGCCAGAAACACACTCAGCGGGATGATGCCAATGGCGAAATAGGGGATCACGTACAGCGGCCACTTCATTCCGCGTCGCCGGCCGTCGTCGATCATCAACGCGGCCATCGGCATGATCAGCAAACCGAAGTAGTTGAAGCCCCACAGGAACCATGCGTCGTTGAGCAGCGCGCCGGGGTTGGCCGGCGGCAGGCCGGGCCACGGCAGATTCAGCGCCACGATGAGCGCGATGCAGACCGCAAAGGTCAACCAGTAGAGCCAGCGAATGGAGGAGTAGGACATGACTGAGAGCACAGAATACAGGAGTCAGGAGTCAGGAGTCAGAAGCCAGGAGTCAGGAGTCAACGGCTCGTGAACCTTACCCACCTTATCAACCTTACCCACCGCCCTTCCTGGCAATGCGGCTGAAGCGGCGGATGGACTCTTCTTTCTGCGCGGCGTGATCGACGATGGGCGGCGGATAGTCCTGGTCAATGATGCACCCGGCCTGCGCCTGAACAAGCGGCGGCATAGTGTGCGGCGCATGCAGATATTCCAGCGACACGTGAGCCAGTTCGGGCAGCCACCGGCGGATGTACGCGCCATCGGGGTCGAATCGCTCGCTTTGCAGACGCGGATTGAAGACGCGGAAGTAGGGCTGCGCGTCAGTGCCGGTGCCGGCTGCCCATTGCCACCCGCCGTTGTTCGAGGCCGGATCACCATCCACCAGGCGTTGCATGAAGTACCGCTCGCCCAGCCGCCAATCCAGCAGCAAATCCTTCGTCAAAAAAGAAGCGACGATCATCCGCGCGCGGTTGTGCATCCAGCCGGTCTGGTTCAACTGCCGCATGGCTGCGTCCACGATAGGATAGCCGGTGCGGCCGTCACACCATGCGGCGAAGCGGTCCGCGTCTAGAGCCGCATCGCCGCTGCCCCATTCCAACTGCTCGTATTCACGCCGGTAACTCGCTCGATCGGCGTGGGGGAAGTGATACAGGATTTGCGCGTAGAACTCGCGCCAGATCAACTCGCTGATCCAGGCGTCGGCCCCCTCTTTTTTAATGTCGCTGGCGGCCGGCGAGAAGCTATGTTTGGCCGGGAAGTCGCGCTGCAAGGTGGATATGGCAACGGTGAAACACTGGCGTGGCGAGACTGCGCCGAAGCGCAGGTAGGGCGACAGGCGCGATGTGCCCTCGATGGCCAGGAAGTCGCGCTGCGCCGAATAGGCCTGCAGTGCGCC
>DAOTYS010000116.1:0-3857 GCA_034434575.1 Thermoflexales bacterium | reverse complement strand
CATAGCGCAAGCGGCGCCAGCGCCAACGCTGCGCCGGCCAGCAAGCCCAGCCACGCCGCGCGCGGCAGACGCAGCGCGCCGCGCATCGAGGGCGCAATCATAGCAAGCGCCAGAAAGCAGATGAACAGGACGGCGATAAGTTGGCCGGAGGTGTAGGTGTAGAAGGTCAGCCCGAAGGCTGCGCCTGCCATCAACGCCAGCCAGGACCGGCCGGCGCGCGGATTGCGCAGCAGGGCAAAGAACAACGCGCTGGCGACGCACAGCCAGAAGGGCAGCAGAATGGCGCGAAAGGCCACCCGGCTGATGGCAAGATGCCAGAAGGTCACGGCGAGGATGGCGGCGCTGAGGACGCCGATGCGGCGCGAGAACAGCGCGCGCCCGACAGCGTAGATGGCAATCAACGTGGCGACGCCAACGAGCGCAGAGACCAGACGCAGCGCCTCAGGCGTTCGCCCCAGCCAAGCGATGGCCGGCGCCAGCAGGTACATGAACATGCCCTCGCGCCCGTTGTTGGCGGCGAAATACAGCGCAAACTCTCCCCGCAATACACCCAGAGCGTCCAGACCGTAGAACGCTTCGTCGCGGTACAGGCCGGGGGGAAGGTCGCCGATGCGGAATAGACGCAACGCGGCGCCGGCGACCACAATCAGGAACAGCGGCAACCAGTCGCGCCAGCGCGCCAACCAGCGCCGAAGGTGAGGAGACATGTGTGAGAGAGGGAATTTCCAGGTGCCCTACGGGTCTCGAACCCGTAACCTCTTGAGCCACAGTCAAGCGCTCTGCCAATTGAGCTAAGGGCACCACGTCTGTTGGCGCGCCAGCGCCACATCTGCGGAGACTGAGTCTACCACACTTCCTTCTCCATGATCAGGCCGTCTTCTCCGTCATAGTAGTAGCCCCGGCTGGTCGTCACCCAGCGATAGCCGCACCGCGTATACAAGCCGATCGCGCGGGTGTTGCTGCGCCGAACCGTGAGCTTGACGCGCGCCACCTTCATTTCCTGTTCGGCTGCAAGCAACAACGCCCGGCCAATTCCCTGCCCCCAATACTCGGGCAGGACGCCGATCGTGATGATCCAGCCATGGCTGGCGCCGGGCCGGCGCTCGCCGGCGACAAAACCGATCAGCGCGCCCCGCGCCACAGCCTTGAGCCGCAGCATTGCCGGGTTCAACATTATGCCGAGCAACGTCAGCAGGTCATAGGCGTCTTTGGAGAAGCACACCCGCTCCAGCCGGCGTATGGCCGGCAGATCAAACAGGCGCGCTGTGTCAATCCGGAACGGCTGATCCGCAATTGCGGCGTTCATCGTCGGCGCGTTCTGCGCTGATCCGAAGGCAGAGCCGAGCGGCCTGAAAAGCCGTTCGGCTCTGCTCGCGCGCATACACTAGGCTTTCTTCTCGTCGTTTGGCGCGCCAGACGGCGCACTGGCGCTGACGCTCAAGGTTCCGCCCTTCAACAGCGACATGAACTCGAGCGGGAAAATGTACTTGGTCGAGGGGCTGGCGCCCAATGCCTTTAGCGCGTCAAAATATTGAAGCGTCATCGTGTTGGTATCCACGCCCCTGGCCGCCGCATAGATTTCCTCCAACGCCGTGCGGAAGCCTTCGGCGCGCAGCGCCTGCGCCATTTTTTGGCCTTCTGCTTCCAGAATCGACGACTGCTTCTGACCTTCGGCCTTGAGAATGGCAGCCTGCTTCTCACCCTGGGCGATGGCAATGGCCGATTCACGCTTGCCATCGGCCTCGATGATCAGCGCCCGGCGCGTGCGCTCGGCGCTCAACTGGCGGTTCATCGCCTCCTGCACGTCGCGCGGCGGCACAATCTCGCGGATTTCAACCGCCGTCACTTTGACGCCCCAGCGTTCGGTCACTTCATCCAGCTTGGTGCGCAGCACGGTGTTGATGCGCTCGCGCTGCGCAAGGACATCATCGAGGGTGATGTCGCCGATGACAGCGCGCAGCGTCGTCGTCGCAATGCCCTGCGACGCCGCCGCGAAGTTGCCCACCTGCAACACGCTGCGCTGGGGGTCCACCACCTTCCAGTAGATCAGGAAGTCCACGCTGATCGGCGCGTTGTCTTTGGTGATGGCCGTTTGCTGCGGCACTTCCATGAACTGCTCGCGCAAGTCCACCTTCACCGCAGTGTCGATGAAAGGCAGCAGGATCACCAGACCGGGGCCTTTCTCGCCGATGCAGCGTCCCAGCCGGAAGATGACCAGCCGCTCGTAGTCGCGCACGATGCGAATGATCGAGCCAAAAACTCCCAGCGCCACGAACAACACAACCAGCGCCAGGAACCCAAGCACGATCAAACTAAAGAAACCTTCCATGTTTTGTACTCCTTTCGGCGGCGCCTCATGCCGCCATTACGCCGGCGCAACACCCGACGGGGCGTTTTCATCGCCGGCGTCCACTTGTCTGACTCTCAACGTCAGCCCTTCGATCCCTTCCACAACCACCGTTGCGCCGGCCGCAATCGGGCCGGCCGAGGTCACCGACCACAACTCGCCGTCGATCTGGGCAGTGCCAATCATGCGATTGGCCGCCACCAGGGGCGTGCGGATCATCCCGATGGCGCCGATGACTGTCTGGGGATTGACCCGCGGCGGCTGGCGCATCGCCCAAAGCACCCGGCTCACAGCAAAACCGAAAAACGCCAGCGAACCCACCGTCGATGCGGCGATCAACCACAGCGATACGCGCGCTGCCTGCTCTGTGACACGAAACAGAAACACTGAGCCAATCGCTAACGCCACAGCGCCGCCCACTGCCACAGCCCATGTCTGCAACTTCAGATCCAGGATGAGCAGGCCGAACCCGCCGAGAATGAGCGCCAGACCAGCCCAGTTCACTGGAAGGCGGGTCAGGCCGATGAAGGCCAGCGCCAGACACAGGCCGGCTGCGATCTCGGCAAATCCGGTTCCGGGCGCGCCGGCTGCCACCACCAGCGAAAGCAACCCCAGGATCAACAGGATGTAGGCGACGTCGGGATTGGCGATTGTGTTGAAGATAGCCTGACCAATGTCCATGGCTTCGCTCCTGGCGCCGGGCGTCGGACCCAGATCTCAGCGCACAGAGCCGGGGACTCAGGACCTGGCGCTCGACTGCGCCGCGACCTGCTGGTCGCTGTACACTTCTTCGATCGACGCAAGCACGTCTTGCAGTGAGTTGACCTGATCAACAATACTGTCGCGCAGACGCTGCGTCCTGGCGCTGTTGACATCGCGCGCGTCGATCAGCAACATCTGCGAGTACACGGTGCCCAACGCGGTGAGCGTGTTCTCAATTTGAAGCTCGGCCCGGTCCATTGTGTCGGCCAGCTTGTCCAGCGACGCCACCTGAGCCTGTCGGCGCGCAATGGTGTCGCGAATCTCGGACTGGATGGCCGGATCGGTTTCACGAGCCAGACGTTCGCGCAGCTGGCGGATCGATTGCTCGGCGGCTTTGCGATCGTTGGCAAGGAATGTATCGCTGCGATAAGCGTCCAGCCGCCGCGCCAGCGCGTAGATGCGGCTCACCCACTCTTGCACCTGATCAGCCACATCTTGCAGTCGAAGGCGCAACGCAGAATCAGCCGTCTTGCCCATCGCGCCGTCGATCCGCTCGCGGTACGCGATAGCCTGAGCCACCATCATCTTCAGATGGGAATCGCTCAGCGCGCTCAGGTTGAACTGCTCACGGAAGACTTGAGAGGCCGCCTGAGCATTGGCGTCTCGGTTTGCCAGGCCGGCCCCAACGACTGCCAGCCACACCGGCGTCAGAGCGACCAGCCACGCAATGGGCGGGGCATCCACCAGCGGCACCCGCACCCCCAGCCCGACGAGCAAAATGGCCGCCGCGATCACCAATGCGCTTGCC
>DAOTYS010000115.1:0-7781 GCA_034434575.1 Thermoflexales bacterium | reverse complement strand
CGGCCACTTCCGCCTGCAGACGGACAATCTGCGCCTCAAGAGAACTCAGTCGCTTGAGCAGGATTTCTACTTCCGGCAGTTGCTCAGCCACAGCGATAATTTACCGCACTTCCCGTAGAAATGGTAGGCAGTTACTTCCAGTTATACCTTGTTTTGTCATATTGCAAGACAGGTTCTGAGAGAATGCGGGTGAGTTGTATAACGACTGGGCAAGGGCGTAGCCAATAAAAATGCGCTCCCCGGCCTCGTGCGGTGAGGCAGGGGAGCGCGAGCGGGTATGTCGGATGTTTGATCGCGGGCTAACTGGCTGTCTGCAGTTGCTGTGGCCGGAATTTGTAGCCATACACGACCATGCCGCGCTCGCCGTCCTCGCGCAGCACGCGCGTCACCATCTCCACCGGCATCCCCACCTTGACATCCCGCGCGTCCACGTCAGTCAACTGCGCGGTGACCAGCGGGCCTTCGGCCAGCCGCACCAGCGCCACTGTGTAGGGCGCGTATTTCTCAAAGCCTTCCGGGGCGGAGTAGATCGTGCTGTACGAATACACCTCGCCCTTGCCGCTGAAGGTGTACGGCGTTTTGGCTTCCTTGTCACAGGCCGGGCAGACATCGCGCGGCGGGAAAATCTTCTCGCCGCAGCTCGGACAAATTTCGCCCACCAGTTGATATCGCTGTCCGGTCGTTCGCCAGAATCGTGCTACTTCCATTTGTGTGCCTCACATGTAAGGTTGGTCAGGTTGATAAGGTTGATAAGGTGGTTACGGGCCTTCGAGAATGGTCGTGACCACCGTCGCGCCGCTGCCGCCGATGTTTTGGGCCATGCCCAGCCGGGCATCCTGGATCTGGTTGGCCCCGGCCTCGCCGCGCAGTTGCGTGGCGACCTCGACGATCTGATACATGCCGGTCGCGCCGACCGGATGGCCGCGCGCCTTCAGCCCGCCCATCGTGGTAATGGGAATGCGCCCGCCCAGGCCGATCTCACCGTCGAGGGCCAGCGCCACGCCCTTGCCGCGCGGGGCGAAGCCGGCGGCCTCCAGCGACAACGCCGACATGATCGTGAAGGCGTCGTGCAGTTCAAACAGGTCGATATCGTGCGGTCCGACGCCGGCCATCGCATACGCTTTCTGCGCGCTGATAGCGCCGCCTTCCAGGAAGAGCGGGTCGCGCCGGTCGTGCACGGCCACCGTGTCCGTGGCAATGGCTGAGGCGCGGATGCGCACCGGCCTGTCGGTGAACTCCTTGGCAATGCTGGTTGGCGCGAGGATGACGCACGCCGCCCCGTCCGCGATTGGCGATGAATCCAGCAGGTTGATCGGGTCGGCGATCATCTTGGCTTCGGCGAACTGTTTCTGCGTCACCGGCGCCTGGAACATGGCGTAGGGGTTGTTGACTGCGTTGGCGTGCGCGTTGATGGCGAACGGCGCGAAGTCTTCCTTCTTGTAACCATGCTCGTGCATGTAACGCCGCATCAGCAGCGCGTTGATGCTGACAAATGACAGACCATGCAGCGCCTCGTAGTCGTTGTCGGCGGCCATGGCCAGCGCCGATGTGACCGAGGCGTTTTGCTTGTCGGTCATTTTCTCCACGCCGATGCAGGCCACCACGTCGGCCATGCCGCCGGCCACGGCGATGTGTCCCATGCGCAAGGCGGCTGCGCCGCTGCCACAGGCTGCCTCGACCTTCACGGCTTCGACGCCTTTCAGGCCGGCGAAGTCTGCAATGATGGCGCCCAGGTGCTCCTGGCCGGTCAGCTCTCCCGACAGCATGTTGCCCACGAACAGCGCGTCGATGCGTTCGATGCGCGCGTCTTGCATCGCGGCGCGCAGCGCGTAGTAGCCTAACTCGCGCAGGCTCTTGTCCCAGTGTTCACCGACCTTGACCTGGCCGATGCCGATGATGGAAACGTCTCTCATATTTTGGATTTGGGATTTTGGAGTTTGGATTGCGCTGTCAACCGCTGATCCGAACTCCGGGTTCTGGGATTAGTTCAGTTTGTAGTTGCCTTTCAGCCGGGCGTACATGGCGTAGTCGATCTGCGCCCGGCGGTTGATGTAGTCGCGGGTGGTTGGCGCATGAACGCCTTCGCGCGTTTGCCGGACGCGCAGGCTGAAGGCGTCGCTGCCGGCGCCGCTGCCGAACGAGGCCAGCAAAATGCGGTCGCCCGGCTTCGCGATGTCCAGCACAGCCGTCAATCCGATCAGCGATGAGCCGGCATACGTGTTGCCAATCTCGTTCACCAACAGGCCCGGCTTGATCTGCTCGCGGGTGAAGCCCAACTCCTCGCCGACTTTCATCGGAAACTTGGCATTGGGCTGATGAAAGATAGCGTAGGTGAAATCACCCGGCTTCAAATTCATTTCGGCCAGCAGCCGCGACACGGACGAGGAGATGTGGTGGAAGTACGCCGGCTCGCCGGTGAAACGCCCGGCGTGTTCGGGGTACTTCTCGTATTGCCGGCGCCAGAAGTCCGGCGTGTCGGTCACATACGAAACGGATCCCTCGAACTCGGCGATGGAGGCTTCAGCCGGGCCGATGACAAATGCCGCTCCGCCCGCGCCGGCGGTGTATTCCAGCGCGTCGCCAGGCCGGCCCTGGGCGGCGTCCATCCCTATGGCCAGGGCGTAGTCCGCCATGCCGCTGCCCACCAGTCCAATCGCGGCCTGGATCGCCTCGGTGCCTGCCTTGCACGCAAACTGCCAGTCAGCCGCTGTCGTGTACGGTGTCGCGCCGATGGCTTCAGCTACGATGGTGCTGGTCGGCTTGACGGCATAGGGATGCGATTCGCTCCCAACCCACACGGCTCCGATCCGACTGGGCAGCAATCCACCGCTGCGCGCCAGCGCGTTGCGCGCCGCCTCGATGCTCATGGTGGCCACATCCTCATCCAGGCCCGGCACCGACTTCTCGCGCACGGGCAACTGCATGTTGCCCTCGGTCCATAACTCGGCTACTTCCTGAGCCGGCAGGCGATAGCGTGGCACGTATGCGCCATAACCTGCTATTCCTACCGCTCGACTTGGTTTCATCACACTCATTTCATTTCCCGTTCTGCCCTTGCGGGTGCTGGGATTTTTCGCTTTTCCCAAACTTATCCCAGATTGATCTGCGATAACTTATGCTCAAAATGACGCTGGCAAAAAATTATGCACACGCTCTGTTCGATGTTTGCTCTGCCAGCCAACCACTAGCCGGCATTTTAGAAGACCTGCACTCTCAAAACCCTGCGGGCGTCGGTGGAACAGACGCTCCGGTAGATTTTGATAGTGAAATTTGTCACGAAATGAGCCGCACATGAGCGTGCGGCTCAGAATCGATTGGGGGATGTTGCTCAGGATTTATCCTGTGCAACTGGCGTGGGGGAGCTAACCGCCGAGGTTGACGCCGACCAGCCGGCCAATGCTGAACGTAATGGCAGCGGCGATCAGGCCAAACAGCACCTGGCGCAGGCCGGAGAACCAGATCGAGCGGCCTGTGAACAAGGTAATGGCCGAGCCGATGATGAACAGGCCCACGGCGCTGACGGCGATGCTGACTACCACGGCAGTCATGCCTTGCAGGAACAGGAAGGCCGACACGGGGAAAATCGCGCCAATCGCAAACAGGATGAACGAGTTGATGGCCGCTTCCCAGGCCGAGCCGCCCAGTTCCTCCGGGTCGATGCCGAGTTCCTCGCGCGCCAGCGCCTCGACGGCTGAGGCCGGATCGCTCATGACCTGCTGGGCCATTTGACGGGCGCGCGTTTCGTCGATCCCCCGCGCCTGGTAGATCAGCGTCAATTCCTCGACCTCTTCTTCCGGCGCGGTGGCGATTTCGGCGCGCTCGATGGCGATCTGCCGCTGATACAACTCGCGCGAGCTTTGCACCGACAGCCATTCGCCCAGGGCCATGGAGATGGCGCCGGCCAGCAAGCCGGCCAACCCCGCGATCAGAATGGCTTGCTCGTTCAGGTCGGCCGCGCCGGCCACACCCATCACCAGGCTGAGGTTTGACACCAGACCGTCGTTGGCGCCCAGAACCGCCGCGCGCAGCGCATTGCCGCCACCGGCGCGATGACGCCCCTCGATCTGCGCCAGCGCCCCGCCGCTGATCTTGCCCCGCACCGGCTGCGTGATGGCGCGCAGCAGCCGGGCGTGCGAGCCTTCATCAGCCGACAGGCTGGCCGCGCCGGATTCCCGGCCATACTTGCCGCTGTCTTTCTGCTCCAGCTCGGTGATGGTGGGCAGCACCAGCGTCACGCCGAAGCGCCGCGCCAGAAAGCTGAGCGCCCGCGTGCGGAACGACGGCCTGAAAGGCGGGATGGCGACGCCGGCTTCCGTCAGTTTTTTGATCCACACATCGGCATGGCGCTGTTCGACAGCGGCCATGCGCTGGTACACCGCGGCCAGATGCTCATCGCGTTCGGCGTCGGCCAGCGCCCGGTATAGCGCCGCGCCGTTGCGCTCGTCATCCAGAAATGCCAGATAGCGGTCGATTGTTGTTTGATTCATGGTTGCCCTTCGGCCACAACGGCCCAAAGCTCAGCCGCCACTTCCTGCGCGGCTTGCCGCACGGACTGTGATGTGGCGCGGTCGAAAGCCAGATGGTTGGGCTGAATGCCGATCAAGGCGACTTCACAGCTCAGTTCAGACGCGAGATATTGCGCGATCACATGCAGCGGCAACGTGTGCGTCGATGCGGACAAAGCACGCGCGGACGGGCCGGCGGTCTCGCGCCAGTCGAGCCAGGAGATGACGCCGGGAGGCGCGCCTGCGTCGAGGAAGGCGGCATCAACAAACACAACGAGGTCGGGGGCGAAGCGGCGCAGCGCGCCGGTCACGTTTTCGGGGGCAGCCCCGGCCTCCAGCGCCAAAAGGCGTGGCAGGTTGTCTGTGGCTTGTCTGGCGTCTTGCGTCTGCCGCTGGATCAGGGCGCGGGCGACCAGCAGGCCGGCCGCATCATCGCCGCGCAGTTCATTGCCGATGCCGACGACGGCGATGCGCAGGGCGCGTTCAGGCTTTTCCAGCCGGCTCAGGGCCTGCCGGAGCGATTGCTTCCAGGACGGCTTTGATGTCCGATTCGTTTCCATAGTGCACGGTGAACGGCGCTTTGGTCAGCGCCGCCAGCTCGTACTGCTCGTTGGACATGTTCAGGCATTTGAACCGGCAACTCGACACGCACTGGGCGCAATACGTGCAGCGGTCGGCGTGATAACGCATGACGAACTTCTTGGCCTTGCGGTCGATGACGATGAGTTCGAGCGCGTTGGCCGGGCAGTCCTTTACGCATAGCATGCAGCCGGAGCAGTTGGTTGGGTCGTACTGCAACTCGCCGCGCAATCGCTCCGGCGGCTTGCGCTTGACGAACGGATATAGCTCCGTAACCGGGCGCTTGAACAAGGAGCGCAGCAAATCACTCAACATCCCGCCGATTTTCATGTCCACATCCTTATACGCAATATGCGCGCTACACGCTCATCTGCGCGCCGATGATGACCGCCATCTGCGCCAGAACCAGCAGCGCCCCGTAGCGCCACCACAGGCCGACGGTTTGATCGATGCGCAATCGGGCAAACAGGGTCTGGATGAGCGCCAGAATGACCAGCAGCCCGAGCGTCTTGGCCAGAAAGTCGATCGGATTGGCAAGGCCGCCCATGTAGAGCGCGGCGATGAGGGTCAGCCCGACGACCAGTTCAACGCCCCGGCCCAGGCGAAAAAGGGCGTAGCCGCGCCCGCTATACTCAGTCAGCGCGCCGGCCACAATCTCGGTCTCGGCTTCTGGCGCATCGAAGGGCGGCAGCTCCAGCTTGCCCATCAGTCCGATCAGAGCAACCACGAAGCTGACCGGCTGGGTGATCAGCGCCCATTGGCCGCCGCTCTGGCCGATGATCTCGCTGATCTGCCAACTGCCGGCCACGATGGCCGGGCTGAGCAGGGCCAGCATGAACGGCGCCTCGTAGGAAAACAACTGGGTCAATGTGCGCACCGCGCCGACGATGGAGAAACGGTCCATGGTGTTTGCGCCGGCCAGGCCGGTGCACAGCGTCAGCAGGCTGAGCAGGTACAGGGCCACGATGAGGTCGCCGGGGAAGCTGAATGCCGGCGCCAGACCGGCCATCGGCACATACAGGGCGGCCGTCAGCGCGCCGGCCAGCGCCACGACCGGCAGCCAGGTGAACAGGCCGGGGTTGACGCCGGCCGGAATCACTTCTTCCTTGGCCAGCAGTTTGAAGGTATCGGCGACCGGCTGAAACCAGCGTGGCCCGACGCGGTTCTGGAAGCGCGCGATCAATTTGCGATCCACCCACTCATAGGCCAGCCCGCATGCCAGCACAAACAGTCCGCCGGGGAAGATCAACAAGGCGATGATGCTCATAAGTTCTGTCATGGTCGGTTTTCAGTAGTCAGTCGCCAGTAGCCAGTTCATTGACAATCTGACTACTGACCACTTTGTACTGACTACTTTGTACTGACTACTCTGTACTGACTACTCCGTAGCGGCGCAGGTCGTCCCATGAGTAGCGTCGGGTGTCGCCGTTGCGGGTGATGTACACGGCCCGGTCGTTGCACGAGAAGCAGGGATCGATGCCGGCCAGGATCATCGGCGCGTCGGCAAGCTGGTGGCCGATGGTGAGCCGGCCCACCGAGCCGAAGTTGCAGATGCTGGGCGTGCGCACTTTGACACGCTCCGGCTTATCGCCGCCGTTGCTTTTGATGAAGTAGAACAACTCGCCGCGCGGCGCTTCGACCCGGCTGATGGCTTCGCCGGCCGGCATCTTGCGCGGCATCTTGGCGGCCAGTTCGCCGGGCGGCAGCCTGTCCAGAATCTCGCGGATGACGCGATAGGACTCGAACAGCTCGCGCACGCGCACTGCGAAGCGCGCCTCCAGATCGCCGGCGGTGTCAATCACGGTTTTGACCGGGAATTGATCGTAGGCCAGGTAGGGCGCATCGACGCGCACATCCCGCTCCAGGCCGGAGGCGCGCGCCACCGGGCCAACAGCCCCATACGCAATCGCCTGTTCCCGGCTCATCACGCCCACGCCGCGCGTGCGGCGCAGAAACGCCGCGTCTTTGGTTACCACGTCCAGGTAGTGGTGAGTGCGCTGTTCCAGGAACGCCAACCCGCGCAGAATCGCGTCGCGCTGCGCGTCGTCGATGTCGAACTTCACGCCGCCCAGCACGTTGCACGAATAGTGCACGCGATTGCCGCTCAGTCCCTCCAGCAGGTCCATGACGGTTTCGCGGTCGCGCCAGGAGTACATGAACAGCGCGTCGAAGCCGGCCTCGTGCGCGGCCACGCCCACCCACAACAGGTGGCTGTGGATGCGCTCCAGCTCGCAGAAAAGCTCGCGGATAGCTTGCGCGCGCGGCGGAGCGGTGACGCCGGCCAGCTTCTCCACCCCCAGCGCATAGGCGGTCGCGTGGATGTGCGAACAGATGCCGCAGATGCGCTCGATCAGGTACAGGTTCTGCACCCACGTCCGATCCTCTGTGCCGCGCTCGACGCCGCGATGCACGTAGCCCAGCCGGATCGTTGCATCGGTGACGACTTCGCCGTCCACCGTGAACTCGAAGTGCCCCGGCTCCTTCAGCGCCGGATGCTGCGGCCCAATCGGCACGATAAACTTGTTGGGCGTCTGTTGTTCGATTTCCATAGTCGTTTGTAGTCAGTAGTTGTCAAGGCTCAGAACATCGTGACCAGTTTTCGGTCTTACGGTAAATCGATGCAAGGCTCACAACATCGTGTCCATTTTGCGTCTTCTGGACATGCGCCGGAATCGCGCGGTAAGCGGACGCACGGGT
>DAOTYS010000114.1:0-3448 GCA_034434575.1 Thermoflexales bacterium | reverse complement strand
GCGCGCGACAGCAACCTCAAACTCAACAGCTTTGATTTTGTGATCCATCGCGCTGCTGTCACGCCAGCGGAGGTGCAATCGTTCTATACGGCCGAGCGCATGGCCGACGCCGGCTGGAATGCCGAAAAGCAGCCGGGTTGCACTCAGACTGCCAGTCTGGGCGGCCTGTTGTGCACGTTCGCCAGGAGCAATGGCGACCGGCACACGGCGCTGTTCATCGTGGCCGGCTACGATGACGCCGGCGCAGCCACGCACATCTACTACGTGCGTTTTGAAAGCACCCGCGCGCAGGCAACACCCACTCCCGCCCGCTGAGTTTTTGCGCGGCGAGAGACGCAGCGCGGCCCCGGCGCGGCCCACCAACCTGCTACACTAGAGCGCATGTCAGTTCAAAAAACGCCCAGCCGGCGCGGCGGTGTGGATCACGATGCCATCCACTGGGAGGAGGACTTGCGGCCATTCGCCCGATTGCCCCGCGAACCGCGTCAGTCCCCGCGCCAGCGAGCGCCGGCCTGGATCCCGGCCCTGGCGAGCCTCGTGCTGGTCGGGTTCGCCTGCCTGCTCGTCGCCGCTTTCATCAACAACAATCGTCCCGCGCTGAACACGCTTGCGCTGGCCCCCACGGCCACCCTGCTGATCATCACCCCGACGGCGACGGATTTCGCGCCGCCCACGGCAACGCCCTACGCGCCCCCAACCGACACCCCGCCGCCGCCCACACCCACCGTTCTGGCGGTTTCGGACGACCCGATCTTCGTCGGCGCGCAGGTCAAGGTGGTTGACACCGGGCCAAATGGGCTGAACTTCCGCCGCGAACCGAATCGCTCTGCCGAACGCATTCGCAGCCTGCCGGAAGGATCTGTGTACGAAGTGGTTGGCGGGCCGACTGACGCTGATGGCTACACATGGTGGCAATTGCGCGATCCCGCTGATGGGACCACCGGCTGGGGCGCCGGCATTTATCTGCGCAGAGTCGTGCAGCCCTGACGAACAATCGGCGACTAATTTGGGTGTAAGATTCGGCTCCAGTAACACGCTTTAGGAGGGCGTCATGTATCAGAACTTGATTCTCGTGGGACGATTGGGACGCGACCCGGAAATGCGCTATATGCCGAATGGCGATCCGGTCACATCATTCAGCATGGCCACAGATCGCGCCTACACCGGCAAGGATGGCCAGCAAGTCCGGGAAACCACCTGGTGGCGTGTATCTGTGTTTGGCAAGCAGGCGGAAACGGTGAACCAGTATCTGAGCAAAGGCAAGATGGTGCTGGTTGAAGGCCGGCTGCGCGCCGACCCCAAGACCGGCGGCCCGCAAACCTACACCCGGCAGGATGGCACGGTCGGCGCCAGCTTTGAAGTTGTCGCCAACACCATCCGATTCCTCAGCCCCAAGAGCGAAGGCGCCGGCGCAACGGAAGGTGAGGTGAGTGTCGAGGGCGCCGGCGGACACGACGAGAATATTCCCTTCTGACGCAGGCGAAGGGCAGCGTGATGTCACACGGCGGCAGAGTCCATCTGCCGCCGTTGCTCTTTTCACTCGCGCAGCGCCCGCCTGATAGAATGGCCGCATGGCCCAACAACCGAAACAATCTCAACCTCAACCTCAGCCGCAGCCGCCGCAGTTGCAGATCGAACTGCCGCCCGCGCTCGACGCCACTTACTCCAACCTGGTGGTGATCCAGCATTCGCCGTCTGAGTTCATCTTTGACTTTGCGCGCGTGCTGCCCAACATGCCGACAGCCAGGGTCGGCGCGCGCATCGTCATGACGCCCATGCACACCAAGCTGCTGTTGCGCGCGTTGCAGGAGAACATCGAGAAATACGAGGCGCAGTTTGGCGCGATCTATGTGCCGCAGGAGGGGGATGCGCTGGCCAGCCAGTTGTTTGGCGGCCAGAGATAGAAGGGTGAACCACAAAGAATCAACACAAAGCGCGAGTTGAAAAGGGTCGCCTTCGTGACATTTGGTTCTTTGTGGTTGGTCTTCTCTTCGGGGTGAATTTCAGACCAGATAGCCCAGTTCGGCCAGCCGGGACAGGATCTTCGCCCGGCTCTGCTCAACCGTTTCGGCGGCCGAGTTGCACACGATCTCGGGGTTGAGCGGCGGCTCGTAAGGGTCGGACACGCCGGTGAAGTTTTTGATCTCGCCGGCCAGCGCCTTCTTGTACAGGCCCTTCACGTCGCGCTCGGCCAGCACCTCGATCGGCGCTTCGACGTAGACCTCGACAAAATTCTGGATCTTGCCGCGCAGTTCGTCGCGGATCTCGCGGTAGGGGGAAATGGCCGCGGCGATGGCGACGACGCCGTTGCGGCTGAGCACCTCGCACACCCAGCCAATACGGCGGATGTTGGTGTCGCGATCCTCTTTCGAGAAGCCCAGCCCCTTGCTGAGATGGGTGCGCACGACGTCGCCGTCCAGAATTTCGACTTTCATGCCGCGGGCGCGCAGGTCCTCGGCGATGAGGTTGGCGAGCGTGGATTTGCCGGCGCCGGACAGGCCGGTGAACCAGATGGTAAAGCCTTTGTGTTCCATAGGGAGTGGTCAGGAGTCAGGAGTCAGAAGTCTGTTGTTTGCGGCGCAGGCCGTTGATCAGCACCTGGGCGACGACGGGCCGGGTGAATTCTTCGGGCAATGACTCGCCGCGTTCAAGCATCTGGCGCACCTGTGTGCCGCTCAGGATGAGCCAGTCTTCCTTGCCGTGCGGGCAGGTCTTGGCGCTGACGATAGCGCCGCACTTGCGGCAGTAGAACGTGTGCTCGAAGAACAGCGGCGTCAGGCCGATCTCTTCCGGCTTGAACTCGTCGAAGATGCGCTGGGCGTCATAGGTGCCGTAATAGTTGCCGACGCCGGCGTGGTCGCGCCCGACGATGAAGTGGGTGCAGCCATAGTTTTTGCGGCAGATGGCGTGGAAAATGGCTTCGCGCGGCCCGGCGTAGCGCATGGCAGCCGGAAAGACGCTGAGCACAACCCGGTTGGCCGGGTAATACTCGCGCAACAACGCCTGATAGCTCTCGATGCGCACGTCGGCCGGAATATCGTCGGACTTGGTCTCGCCGACCAGAGGATGCAGCAGCAACCCGTCCGTGATCTCCATAGCCACTTTCTGGATGTACTCGTGGGCGCGATGGATGGGGTTGCGGGTCTGAAAGCCGACGACGCGCCGCCAACCGCGTTCGGCAAACGCCTGGCGGGCCTGCGCAGGCGTCAGGCGCAGGTCGGGGAATTCAGTGTCCATGGCAGAGGGACGATCAAACAGCCAGAGGCTGCCGCCCAGCAGCGTATCGCCCTGGCGGTAGAGCCGGGCGACGCCGGGGTGCGCCTCGTCGGTGGTGCGATAGACCTGGCCGGCCTCTTCCTGCTTGTCGTAGCCGTATTTCTCGGTGACGGTCATGATCGCCAGGGGGCGCTCGCCTTCACACAGGGCCACCTCCTGGCCTTCGCGGATG
>DAOTYS010000113.1:0-13578 GCA_034434575.1 Thermoflexales bacterium | reverse complement strand
CTCACTCCAACCTGAGAGGCTGCCTGAGCGCATGTCTTTCCTTCGCTTAACAAGGCCAGGCCGCGCGCGCGTCGTGCATCAGCAACTGCATTTGACCCTTTTATTCTCATGCGGCCTATTTTGACACACACGACATTGTCTTGTCAAGACTCAGTAGCATCGCCACACATGACACGGACCCGCCCGCGCATCGCGCGGCGCTGGCCGGCTGGATAAGTGTGGCCGGACCTTCCCCCTTCTCCATCCGCCTATTCTCCGTCATGTGGAGCGCGCTGGCAGTCGCATTGTGCTATCGCTTGCTGCGCGAGATGCGCTTGCCTGCGCCGGCAAGCGCCCTGGCAACGGCCATCCTGGCCTTCTCGCCCTACGCGTTGCACTACGCCCAGGAAGCCAAGGGCTATAGCATGGTGGCGGCGTTGGCGCTGGTGTCCTGGTGGTCATGGCTTCAGATGATGGGAATGAGCAAGCATAGCAGCCAACCCGGCCTGTGGCCGGCGGCGCCCGTCTACGTCGTCAGCGCCGGCTTGATGCTGGGCGCACATTACTACGCAGCCCCCGTGCTGGCCATGCAGTGGCTGTGGTGGCTGGGTGCGCGATTGACGATCCGGCCGGCTGCTCCGCGCGCAGGCGTGGGGCGATCCATCTTCGCTGGCATTGCCGCGCAGGCGCTGGCCTGTCTGCCGGCTGCGATCTGGGTCGCGCTTACTTTGCCCAGTCTTGTGCGCGACTCAACGGCACTCTCGGAGACATTCGCGCGACCCGGCTTGCCCGACCTGGTATGGAACATCCTGTCTGAAATGAGCGCCGGGCGCGCAGGGGCGACGATTGCGCCCTGGGCGGCAATTGCAGCCGGCGCGCTGTTCGTGGCCGGCGGCGCGCAACTGCGACGGCGCGGACATCTGGCCGTGTTTTGGTTTGGCGCCTCGCTCCTCGTGCCAGTCGTCGGAGCATTCGCCCTGCAACAGTGGATTACCTTTTTCTCGCCGCGCTTCCTGTTGTATGCGTTGCCATGCGCAATCGCATGGATGGCCGGCTGTTCGTTTGCCTTCACTGAGCGAGGCCGCGCGGCGCACTGGCCGGCGCTGGCTGGCACTGCGGGCGTCGCAGCCTTCATCAGCGGTGCCGGCATCGTCGCATACTACGCCAGCCCCGTGGATACAGCAAACGACTTCCGCCCGCTCATCCGCGACATGCGTCCGCTCGTCAAAACGGGCGACGCGGCTCTGAGCAGTTACATCTGGCTCGAAGGATTGTGGGCGAGTTATGCGCCCGAAGCAGGCGCGCGCCTGCGCTGGTACGAGGACAATTACTCACCGGACACCGTAGAACGATTGATGAGGCCGATTGCGCGCCAGCATCGACGCATCTGGTCCTTCAACTTCATGCGCAACCCCGACGCCGATCAAACCTTGTCCGTGCACTGGTTAAAGCAGCGCGCTGCCTACGCTGATCGGTTCGTTGCCGGCAACCTGACTGCGCTGCTCTTCGATAGCCAGACTGCGCTGCCCGACGCACGCCCAGCTATGTGCGCCGTGCTCGACCGGCGCGTTCGTCTGTGCTTCCAACCGCACCAGACAACTGCCCGGCGGGGGGATACGCTCTCAGTCACGCTGCGGTGGTCTGCGCTGCAAGCGATCACCGACGACCTGAGCATCTTCGTGCATCTTATTGGGCCAGATGGCGCGCTCATCGCCCAAAACGATGGCAACGCGGTCAATGGCCTGGCCCCCGGATTTACCTGGCAACCAGGCCGCGAAGTCATCGATCAGCGCGCGATCCTGGTGCGACGCGAGCTTCCAACGGGGACATACCGGCTTATTGCGGGCATGTACCGGCGCGCAGATGGCGCGCGCCTGAAGACCGAGACGGAGCAGGATCACGTCACCATCGCCACGGTGTCCGCGACAAACCCATAGGACTGGCGCGCAGCAAGACGCCTATCTGAGCGCGCCAGAGAATGCCAGCGCCCACAGCCAGTTCACAAGCGCGTGAACCGCCGCCGATGTCGCCACATTGCGGGTGACGATATAAGTGCGCGCGTAGAAAATGCCAGCAACCGTTGCCAATACAAAGTACCAGCCAATTTCAGGCGGGTTGTTGAGGTGAGCCAGGCCGAAGATAACCGACGACACCACAATCGCGCTGGCCTGGGGCAGCCGCAGCGTTTGCTCGAGATAGCGGAAGATCGTCCCGCGAAACAGAATTTCTTCCGGCAGGGCGACGAACACAAATCCGGTCAACAAACTGATCCCCGCTTCGAGCGGCGCCGGGGCGGCAAAGGCCGGAACCAGAAAACCACTGAACAGCCCCACCGGCACGCTCACCACAGCCAGCAGGATCAGATTGCTGGCGACGATGCTCACCCCGCGCGGGGTTGGCCGGAACGACAGCCCGATGCCCTGTAACTGGCCGGAAACTGCCAGCAGGAACAGGAAGACCGGCAACAACGCCACTTGAAAATAGCCGGCCCCTTCCATCAGGAACAACGGGAAATCCGGGAACGCCTCGAATTCCACTGCGTACCATATCGACAACACCGCGCATACAAACAGGAAGTTGAGATTGCGTTTCTGTTCGCGGCTAGTCAGGGCCAGCAGCGCCAGCGGGATCAGAAACGCGCCGGCGCGCAGCGCCGCGTCGGACGGGTCGATGGTCTCGTTGCGAGTGAGCGGCAACACCAGCGGCGCGGCAACGGTAATCAGGCCCAGCAGCAAATCGCCGCGCTGGAACTGCGGCGTGTTGATGATAGCAATGGCCGACGGCAAGTAAAGCAAAATCCCAGACGTGAGCAAATCGGTCGCCTCCAGCGCCCCGTTCATCTGAGCGTATAAGATGAAGGGCGCCAGGACGATCAGCGGGGCAAGCGACAATCCTACCGGCTCGACCTGCGCCGCATGGCGCAACGCGCGGGCTACCGGCGCAACACTTGCCAGCAGAAAACCGCCGACAAACACGGCCAACAGGAGCAGCGGAAATGCCGCTGGGCCATTCAACGGCTCGCCGAGCTGTTGAGCAAACAGCGCAACAAGCGCCACCCAGATTGCAGCACGAATAGCCCAATCCAGCCCGTGGGTCGGCGCTTGTAATTCCGGCGCAGGGTGTTCAAGCGCGAGGCGAGCCTGGGTCAATGCCGCTCCCGGTTGGGCCGGCAGTTCTTGTGCAAGGCTCCCTGATGGAAAGCCATCGGGGGCAGAAGCAGGCGATATGGAACCAGGATCAGGATTGCCCCTATCGTCGCGAGAGATGTTGTCTGAAGTGTCCCCTGCGGCGGACGGCGGCGGCGCCGGCTGTTCCGGCTGAGGCAATGAATCCATGCCGCGATTTTAGCAGCAGGCAGACTCAGGGCGAAGCAGGGCGTCCCACGCGCGGCGCACCTGCGCCTCGGTCTCGTCGAGCGGGCCGGAGGTGTCGATGACCACGTCCGCGCGAGCGATCTTGTCCTGCTGCGAATTCTGGGCGGCGGCCCGCGCGCGCGCTTCGGCTTCGCTCAGGCCGCGCGAATGCATCAGCCGGCGCACCTGCTCCTCTGGCGAGCAGGTGGTCACCCAGACCTGGTCGCACCGCTCGGCCCAGCCGGCTTCGAACAGCTTGATCACTTCGATAACGCCAACCGCGTCGGCCGGCATGGCAGCCAGCAGGCGCTCCATCTCGGCATGCACTGCCGGGTGGGTGATGGCTTCGAGTTGTTTGAGGCGGGCTGGGTCGTTGAACACAATCGCGCCGAGCGCCCGGCGATTCAATTCGCCGGCCTCGGTCAACACGGCCGGGCCGAAGACGCGCGCGATTTCAGCCAGCGCCGGCTTGCCTTTCTCGACCACCTGGCGGGCAATCGCGTCCGCGTCGATCACCTGCGCGCCCAAACCGCGCAGCACGCGCGCGACGTTGCTCTTGCCAGTGGCGATGTTGCCGGTCAAGCCGATCAGAATGCGCGGGGCCATGTCAACAAGGGTAGCACAATTCCGGTGTATAACCACCCCGCAGAAACACACTCTGGAGAGCAACCCCATGACGTCATATGGCTATCACGGCACAGTGCTGCATATCGACCTGGCTCAACGCGCCGCCTGGGCCGAGCAGCCCGGCGAGATCTTCTGGCGCACCTACGGCGGCGGGGGATTGCTCGCCGCGCATTACCTGATGAAGGCGTGCCCGCCGCGCATCGACGCCTTCGACCCGGCCAATCTGCTCATCCTCACCTCCAGCGTGGTCGCCGGCCATCCCTACGCCGGCCTGGCCCGCTTCACCGCCGCTGCCAAAAGCCCGCTGACCCACGGGATCGGTGAAACGCGCTGCGAAGGTCCGTTTGGCATGGCGATCAAGGACTGCGGCGCAGACGCGCTGATCTTTCACGGCGCAGCCGACGCGCCAACGACGGTGTTGATCGACAACGGCCAGGTGAGTTTTCACGACGCCGGGGCGCTGTGGGGCAAACCGGTTTCGCAGACGGTGGATGCGCTGGAAGCGCAGTTCGGCGGGGACAGCCACACTGCGGTGATCGGGCCGGCCGGCGAGCATCGCGTGCGCTTTGCCAGCGTCGTCACCGACCGCGCCTACAACGCGGCGCGCATGGGTATCGGCGCCGTCATGGGATCGAAGAACCTCAAAGCCGTGGTGCTGCGCGGCAACCAGCGCCCGCCCGTGGCCGACCCGGCCACCTGTCAGCGCCTGACGCGCGAATACGCAGCCAGGATGCGCGAGAACGCGCTCACGCGCTGGCAACTGGAGCCGCCCGGCTTCTCGGCCTGGGTGCAACTGCACGGCCTGGACGCTTCGCTCTGCACGCGCAACTACCGCGACAGCTCATTCGAAGCGCCGGACAACTATGAGCCGGCCCGCTTCATGCGCCGCTATTTGAAAGAGGGCAACTGCCCCGGCTGTCCCAACAACTGCATCAAGTTCTTTGCGACCGGCGACGACAAAACTTACGACCCGCGCGCCGGCGGCATCCATCAGGAAATCACCGGCACGCTTGGCCCCAACTGCGGCATCGCCGACCTCGACGCCGTGTTCAAGGCCAACGTGCTGTGCAACGAATATGGCCTCGATCCGACCTCGCTGGGCTTCACGCTGTCGATGGCGATGGAGTGCGTCGAGCGCGGCCTGCTCGATATTCCCTTGCGCTTTGGCGACGCCGGGGCCATGCTGGCCATGATTCACGACATCGCGTTGCGACGCAGCTTTGGCGACACGCTGGCCGAGGGATCAAAGCGCGCCGCAGAACGCATCGGCGGCGATGCGCCTCGCTGCGCGCTGCATGTCAAGGGACAGGAAATGGTGTGCTTCGAGCCGCGCACACAGACCAACCTGGCGCTGGGCTACGCCACCGCGCCCATCGGCCCGCGCTACGACATCAACGAGCACGACTGGGACTTCGACACTGAGGTGGGCTGGGAGCACACGCTAAACAGCTCGCGCACGGTGGGCATCCTGGAGCGCATCCCGATGGATTATCTGGGTGTGGACAAGGTGCGCAACTTCAAGGCGCTGGCGACACTGTGGTCGGCGGCGGACGCGCTCGATCTGTGCATCTTCGCCATCGCGCCGACGCGCGTGTTGACGCTGGAAGACATGGCTGCCATGCTGGGCGCGGTCACCGGCTGGGTCACATCGTCCTACGAGATCATGCGCTTTGGCGAGCGCCGGCTGCACCTGATGCGGCTGTACAACTTGCGCGAGGGGTTGACGGCCGCCGACGACACATTGCCGGCGCGCTTCTTCGAGGAAGGCGTGCAGGCCGGCCGCTGGCAGGGCGTCAGGCTCGACCGCGCACAGTTCCACGCCAATATCCGCGCCTATTACCGGATGATGGGCTGGGACGACCAGGGCGTGCCGCTGTTCGAGACGCTGCTGGATCACCGGCTGGACGAACACGCCGGCGGCTGAAGCCGGCCCGACACGCGCATCCGGCGTCACCCGCC
Organism: Thermoflexales bacterium; assembly: GCA_034434575.1. Taxonomy (GTDB): domain Bacteria; phylum Chloroflexota; class Anaerolineae; order J036; family Brachytrichaceae; genus Roseilinea. The sequence continues at coordinate 7,660 of DAOTYS010000113.1, read as the reverse complement.
CAACACGCGCGCGATCAACACCACAGCCGCGGCCGCCAGCAACAGCCAGATCAGAACAATCACGACAGCGGCGGCCCGGCTGACCGGCTTGCCCTGTCGCATGACCTCCTGCGCTTTGGCGCGGCTGTCGGTCATCACGCGCTCCGGAATCATGCGCAGGGCCAGGGCCACACCGAGCGGGATCAACACCAGATCGTCCAGATAGCCCAGGACGGGGATCACATCTGGAATCAGATCAATCGGACTGAAAGCATACGCGACGACGCCTGCGGCAAACACGCGCGCGAGCCAGGGCGTTCTGGGGTCGCGGTAGGCCAGATAGAGCGCATAGGTTTCAGTCTTGAGGCGTCTGGCCCGCGCTTTCCATGGCTCGATCATACTGGCCATTATCGCGCTGCGAACCGCATCAATTCCGCATTCAGAGTCAGCTCACGTCAAGGCCGGCGGGCGCATTCAGGGGCGCAACTGGCGCTGGCGCGCCGCGCCCTCTCAGCGACATGCGCGTGTGTCATCAATGCCTCATAGTGCCGGCTAGTTCAGTAGCCTGCCACTCTGTAGTAAGATGCTGGAACGCTGGTTGCCATTTGACGGCAAATGAAGCCGGCTGAGAGCGAGGGACAGGGAGCACATGAGACAACCGATCAAACCCCCGCCGATGCCCATCATGGAACGCAATCGGGGTGTGGTTTCACGCCTGTGGCGCTCTGGCCGGAATGGCCGGCTGACACTGGGCGTCATCGCAGCGGTCATCCTGCTTTGTCTGGGGGCGACACTGGCGCTGGTGATGCGGCCGGCGCCATCGCCGCAGGGCAGCGCAGCCGACATTGTCATCACCACGCCCACGGCGCGCGCGCAGGTCGAAGTGACAGCAGGAGCCGACGCTTTTCCAACCCCGGCAGAAGACGCACAGCCGGCTCCGCCGCTCCCCGACGCGCCGACGCCGACGATCGAGCCGGCCGTTGTGCCAACGACCGCGCCTCCGCCCACAGCCATTAGCGGCCCGCAGGCCAGCCTGAAGGCCGGCAATGAATTCGTCAACGTGCGCGCCGGCCCGGGGTTGTCCTTTGACAAGGTGGGGGAGCTGAAGCCCGGCCAGCGCGTGCCGGTGCGCGGCAAGAGCGCAGACGGCGCCTGGTGGCAAATCATCCTGCCCGACACCGCCGGCGGGACCGGCTGGGTGTTTGCCGAGTATCTCGATCTCTCTGGAGACCCCGCCAGCCTGCCGGTGATCGATTAGAAGCGGGTTTGAAGCCGGCCCCCGATTCAGTGCGCCAGCGCGCCTGCCGTCCCCGGAAAAGATACAATCGCTCTACACCGGCTGCCGCGATGCTGGCCGGCGCAAGGAGCACAGCATGACACCGACGCGCGTTTTGATTATGGGCGCAGCCGGGCGCGATTTCCACAACTTCAACGTCTGCTTTCGCAACGCCCCTGATGTTGAAGTAGTCGCATTCACAGCCGCGCAGATTCCCAACATCGAAGGCCGCCTGTATCCGCCGGCGCTGGCCGGCGCGCGCTACCCCAATGGCATTCCCATCTACGAAGAGCGCGAGTTGAGCCGGCTGATCCGCGAACTGCGCGTTGAGCAGGTAGTGTTTGCTTATAGTGACGTGCCGCACGAGCATGTCATGCACAAGGCGTCGGAGGCGATGGCAGCCGGCGCGGACTTTCGATTGATCGGGCCGGCGGCGTCACAACTCAAGAGCAGCAAGCCGGTCGTGTCGATTGGCGCCGGGCGCACCGGCAGCGGCAAGAGCCAGACCACGCGCCACGTGTGCGCGGTGTTGCAACAAATGGGTAAGCGCGTGGTTGCCGTGCGCCACCCCATGCCGTATGGCGATCTGGCGCGGCAAGCCGCGCAGCGTTTTGCAACTTACGCCGATCTCGATGCGCAGGAATGCACGATCGAGGAGCGTGAGGAATACGAGCCACACCTGGATCGGGGGGTCATCGTGTATGCCGGCGTGGACTACGAGGCCATCCTGCGCCAGGCTGAGCAGGAGGCCGATGTGGTGGTGTGGGACGGCGGCAACAACGACTTCCCCTTCTTTGTCCCGGACCTCCACATTGTGGTGGTCGATCCACATCGGCCGGGCCACGAGCTGACCTACCACCCCGGCGAGACGAACGTGCGCATGGCCGATGTCGTGGTCATCAACAAAGTGGACACGGCCAACTACGCCGATGTCCTGCGCGTGCGGGCGAACGTTCAGTCGGTGAACCCGCGCGCTGTGTTGATCGAGGCGGCCTCACCGTTGTTTGTGGACGACCCGCAGTCCATTCGAGGCCGGCGCGTGCTGGTGGTGGAGGACGGCCCCACGCTGACGCACGGCGAGATGGCGTATGGCGCCGGCGTGGTGGCCGCGCAGCGTTTTGGCGCGGCAGAATTGATCGATCCGCGCCCCTTTGCCGTCGGCTCAATCCGCCAGACATTCGAGAAGTATCCACACACCGGCCGGCTGCTGCCGGCGATGGGCTATGGCGCGCAACAAGTGGCCGAACTGCAAGAGACCATTCGGCGCTCTAACGCCGAGATGGTGATTGTGGCGACGCCAATCGACCTGCGACGCCTGATGACAATAGAACAGCCCGTCCAGCGGGTGCGATACGAGTTACAGGTGATCGGCGCGCCCACCCTCGCGGATGTGCTGCGCGATCGGTTGGGGCCATTCGGGTGATCCCTGTCAACTCTGCTATAATCACTTTCCGCACACGGGCACGTAGCTCAGTTGGTTAGAGCACTGCTTTGACATAGCAGAGGTCACAGGTTCAAGTCCTGTCGGGCCCATTTTCTAATAGCCCTTTGGCGAAGCGCGCCGAAGGGTTTTTTGATAAGCCGGCGCAGCCTCGATACAATAAGCGCTGCCATGAGCGATGTGAAAGCCAACGCGACGCGGATTCTGGCCATTGAAACTTCATGCGACGAAACCGCCGCCGCAGTGATCGACGACGGGCGACACATTCGCTCCAACGTGATCGCGTCGCAGATCGCGCTGCACCAGAAATACGGAGGTGTGTTCCCAGAGATGGCGTCGCGCGCGCACATCGAGGCCATTGCACCGGTCATCCGGCAGGCCATGCATGAGGCCGGCGCCGGCTGGGACTCGCTCACAGCCGTGGCAGTGACCAAAGGGCCAGGGCTGCCCGGCTCGCTGGTCGTCGGCGTCAACGCGGCCAAGGGTGTGTGCCTGGCCTATGACCTGCCGCTGATCGGGGTAAACCATCTGGAAGGCCACCTGTACGCGCACTGGCTCGCAGGCACAGGGCCGGCTGCCAATGCGCCGGCCGGCGAGAGCGCGCAGGAGTTCCCCCTGCTGGGCCTGATCGTCTCTGGCGGCCACACCGAACTGGTGCTGGTGAAGGAGCACGGCAAGTACGAGTTGATCGGCCACACAGTGGATGACGCCGCCGGCGAAGCGTTCGACAAAGTGGCGCGTATGCTGGCGCTGGGCTATCCGGGCGGGCCGGCCATCGAGCGCGCAGCGTTGCAGGGCAATCCACGCCGCTTCAAGTTTTCACGGCCGCGCATGGATCGCCCGTTCGATTTCTCGTTCAGCGGCGCCAAGACCGCCGCCTGGTATGTGCTGCGCGACTTCGGCGGCGCAGTGGATGGCAAGCCCAATCCGCGCGCGCCGGTGTTCGACATCGCGGCCAGCTTCCAGGAGGCCGTGGTGGACTGGCTGGTGGAGAAAACGCTGCGCGCCGCGCAACAATACAACGCCAGGGCCGTTCTGATCGGCGGCGGCGTTTCGGCCAACCGGCTGCTCCGCGAACGTATGGCGACCGTGTTGCCGATGCCGGTGTTCTTCCCGCCGCTGGCCCTGTGCACGGATAATGCGGCCATGATCGGCGCGGCAGCGCACTTCGCCTGGCTGCGCGGCGTCCGTGACGATCTGGATATGGACGTTGAGCCGGACCTGAAAATAGGGTGATTGAGTGATTGAGTCATTGAGCGATTAAGCGGTTGAGCCATCGAGACATTGGGAATTGTTCGCGTTCCACCGTCGGGTCTGAAATCCAAAATCTAAAATCAAAAATCCAACATGGAATACGAGGTTGTCATCGGCATGGAGACCCATGTCGAGCAAAACACGCGCAGCAAGATGTTCTGTTCATGCCCGGCCAGCTTTTTTGGCGCCGAGCCGAACATCAATGTCTGCCCCACCTGCCTGGGCATGCCCGGCGCGCTGCCGGTGATCAACCGGCGCGCAGTGGAATTCTGCATCATGGTCGGTCTGGCGCTCAACTGCAAGATCGCCCGACACACCTTCTGGGAGCGCAAGTCGTACTGGTATCCCGATCTGCCCAAGGGCTACCAGATTTCGCAATACCAATCTCCGTTGTGCTATGACGGCTACATCGACGTGGACGTGCGCGACTTGAGCAGCGGCAACTGGACTGAAGAGCACTATCGCAAGCGCATCCGCATCCGCCGGGCGCACCTGGAGGAAGACACGGGCAAGCTCACCCACGCCGGCCGCGCCTCATTCGTGGACTACAACCGCAGCGGCGTGCCGCTGATCGAAATCGTGACCGAGCCGGACATTGCCAGCGCCGATGAAGCCTATGCCTACCTCAGCGCGCTGCGCGACATCGTGCGCTGCCTGGGCGTCAGCAGCGGAGACATGGAGAAAGGCGCCATGCGCTGCGAGCCGAACATGAGCCTGCGCCCCAAAGGCAGCGACACCTTCGGCACAAAGGTCGAGATCAAGAACCTCAACTCGCTGCGCGCAGTGCGTGACAGCATCGCTTATGAAATCAAGCGGCAAAGCCGCGCGCTGGATGAAGGCGACCAGATCCGACAGGTCACGCTGGGCTGGGACGAAGCGCGCGGCGTGACCGTGACCCAGCGCGAGAAGGAAGACGCCCACGATTATCGCTATTTCCCGGAGCCGGATCTGCCGCCGCTGGCGATCGACGACACCTGGCTGGAGGCGATCAAAGCGCGCATGCCGGAACTGCCGCTGGCAAAGAACGACCGCTTCATGCGCGACTTTGGCTTGAGCGGCTACGATGCCATGCTGCTGACCCGCGACCGCGCGACCGCAGAGTATTTTGAACAAGCGGTGTCTGCACTGGCCGGCGGTTCATCGGCCCAGCAAGTGGAAGAGGCGCGCCTGAAGAGCGCCGCCAAGTCTGCCGCTAACTGGGTGACCGGCGAATTGTTCCGGTTGATGAGCGCCGCCGGCGTCGGCATCGAGGATGTCAAGGTTGCTCCGGCGCAATTGGCCGGGTTGATCCAGCTCGTGGACAACAAGACCATTAACATCAACACCGCGCGCCAGGTGTTCGAGGAGATGTTCGCCGGCGGGCAGGATGCCAGAGCGATCGTGGAGGCGAAAGGGCTGGCGCAGGTCAGCGACGAGGCCGCGCTGTCGAAAGTGGTTGAAGACGCGCTGAACGCCAATCCGCAGCAGGTGCAATCGTATCTGGCCGGCAACGAGAAACTGTTTCAGTTTCTGGTAGGCCAGACCATGAAGCTCACCAAAGGCAAAGGCAACCCGCAAGTGCTGCAAGGGTTGTTGAAAGCGGCGCTCGACAAGCGCCGCTCAACGCCCCCGACACTCCCGGAGTCTTAAGAGACTCCGGGAGTGCTGCGAATGTTGCGATCAGTGTTTTGTTCGCCGATGGTGAGGATGCCGTGGTATCCGAACAGCTTGCCAAGCAGCGCATGACCGATCACTACCACGGTGGCCACGCGGTCATCGCTGCCGGGCACGGCGCGCTCGACAGCTACGGTAGTGACAGTGAACGGTCGCGGCAACGGCACGAGCAGCGCCCCGGCGATCAGATATTGCGGCCCGCGCGAGCGCATGATCAGCGTTTGCCCCTCATCGGCGATATCCACTGCCAGCGTCAGGCCGATCGTTTGCGGCTGATTGAAGCAGTCCAACACAGCGCGAAAGGGCATTGTGCGCGGCGTGGGTTTTGTGAGGGTGTAGCTGGTGGCCAGGCCCTTCGGCGTATCAAACTCGCGCGCCCACTCGTAGCAGGGCTGGCCGGCTGAATCGAGCAGGCCGCGATTGCGCACCCGCACGCGCTGACCCTGCCCCGGCACTGGCATGAACGGCGCGAATGGCCGCGCCCACGGCAGGCGGTTCCAGGCATCCATCACCCCTTCCACAAGCACTTCGCAACCGGGCGGCAGATCGTAGTGGCGGCGCAGCGCCGGGGCCAGGCGGTCAATCTGGCCGGCCAATACGTAGCGAAACAGCGATGGGGGCATTCCGTGTCACTCCATGTGTCGCATCAGCGGAAATGGATATCTCTCATGTGACTACACAACTCAAGCTTTGGATGGCGCGATCTGTATTGCCTGCCTCCCCTCAGCATCACAATACCACAAGCGACTTTCGGAAGGGCGTCGCGCGTGACCATCTGCCCAAAAGGCGGCAAAGTCCGGGTGCGCATAGAGCGGGCGACGGCAAAAGGTGTGGTTATATGGGCTGCCGGAGGTGATCTGCCGCGCTTTGCGCCATGTTGCGCCCAGGTCGTTCGAGGCCCAGAGGGCGACTTCGCCGCCAGGGTTGCCGGGTTGAGGGCCGGGTTCAGTGGGAGCGATGATGCGCCAGACGCCGTCACTCCCGATTTCCAGCTCGCCGTGGTCATAGTTGTTGTCGCAAGCCATCGCCCGAGTGCGAATCCACGACGAACCATCCCAACGACAGATATTCCAACGATGCGGACCGCTTTCAGGGCCGGGCTGCCAGCCATGGCTGGTCACAAATACGATAACAGGATGTCCGGCGGCGTCAAACTTCAAATCGCGCAGATAGTTCAACTCACCTGCGTTTTGCAGATCGAGCACGCGCGCCGGGCAGTCGGGGTCGAGCAGCGGCACGGCAACTTCTTGACCGGTGATGGCGCGCCAGGTATGACCCCAGTCGGCGCTTTCAAGGTAGTACAAGTTCGTGCGCGCTTCCAATCCGCCGTCCGGCGGGTGATAGTCAAAAGCCAGCCCGATTCGCCCGGACTCAGCATCCGCCCAGCTCACCGCATAATGGCCGCGCGCGATACTGGCCAGCAGACGGGGAGCTGTCCACGCGCGTCCGTCCAGGCTGTGCTTGACATGAATGCCGCGCTTGTTGTTATCGTAGACTATGTGCAGCAGACACCATCCATGCCGGGCGCTCACCCAGGGCTGCGGATAAGCGAACAGCGGGCCATCGCAAACCGTTTCCCATTCGTCAATCTCATAGGGATGGCGGGAACGGTGGATAAATGAGCGGGTCGTCCATGGGCCGTGCGAAGGCGAAAACAACCAGAGAAACCCATCCGGGTCGATTTGCAAAGCGGGATTGTCATGCGCATCGGCGCACCATTTGTCAAACACGCAAACCGGCTCAGGAAAGATGCCGCTGGTGTGATCGAAATAAGAAACCATCTGCAACAGGTTGCCGCCCTCAAAATCCCAGCGTCGTTCAGGCTTGAGCCAGTTGTCTGCTGTGCTCCCGCCATAGCAAAAAAAGGTGCGCTGCACCTGTGCGGCATAAATCGCCATCGGGCGAGTCTGATACGGATACGTCGCCAGCCCGCCGCTGTATTTCCATACGTAGGGCGATCCCGGCAATTCTGTTTGCCCATGCCAGATGCCACGATAAGCGTTCTGCCGGCTGCAAAAAATCGGCTGCGCTGCCGGGTCGGGCATGCGCCGTCCTAG
>DAOTYS010000112.1:0-30764 GCA_034434575.1 Thermoflexales bacterium | reverse complement strand
CCATGCGCGCCAGTGTGCCGGCGCAGGCGGTTTTCCGGCAGACCGAAGAGGGCGCGGCAGAGATGTTGCAATACCGACTCGCCACGCCGCTGCTGTCGGGCAACCGCTACACCGGCGTCGGCTCGGTGAGCATCGCTGAATCGCAACAACTGCGCGAGGCGCCGATCGACTATCCGCAGTGGATTGTGAATCAGTATCTTCAGGTGCCGGCTGCCGTGCCAGACCGGGTAAAGAGCCTGGCGCACAACATCGCCGGCCGTGAGGCCACGCCGTATGACAGGGCGCTGGCGATCGAGCGATGGCTGCGCGACAACATCGCCTACGACGAGAACCTGGCAGCGCCGCCGCCCGGCGTGGAAGCCAGCGATTACATTCTGTTCGACACGCGCCGGGCCTACTGCAATTACTACGCGACGGCGATGGTGATGATGCTGCGGTCGCTCGGCGTCCCGGCGCGCATGGCGACCGGCTATGCGCAGGGCGAGATGCTGCCGGAGGCTTCCAGTGCGCAGAGCGCGCGATACCGGGTCAAGGTCGAGGACGCGCACGCCTGGGTCGAGGTGTTCTTCCCGCTGTACGGCTGGGTCGAGTTCGAGCCAACGGCGGGCCAGCCGCCCTTGAACCGCGCTGAGAACTACGCGTCGCAAATGGGTGACGCTCAAGCGCCACTTGCGCCAACGCCTACGCCGCTGCCGCCCACGCCCGAACCGACGCCTCAGGCGCCGCCGGCGGAGGAGCAGACACAGGCGCCGCAGCCGCCGGCTGCCGCGCTCATCGACGCCGCGACGGCGCTGACGCCGCTGTTGCGGTTCCTGCCGTTTGTGTTGATCCTGGCTGCGCTGATTGCGCTGGCGGCGCTGGGACTGCGATTCGCCGAGGGGGCAGGATTTGCGACGCTGCCGCCCGTTCAACGCGCCTATGCCATGCTCAGCCGTTGGGCAACCTGGCTGGGCATCGGCAACACGCACACGCCCTACGAGCAGGCTGATTTGCTGGCGCAGCGCGCGCCGCGCGTGGGCGAGCCGGCGCGCCAGATCACCGATGTGTACGTGGCGTATCGCTACAGCGCGCGCGCGTCGCAGGCCCAGTTGCGGGAAAGCGAGGTGATGAACGCCTGGCAACGCGCGCGGCTGGAGTTGCGCAAGGCATGGCTGGCGTCACGGTTGCGCAGACTGGTGGGGCGCTGAAGCGCCCAGCCGGCGCAACTTTCACACCTCTCGCGGCGGACAGGCATCAAAAGTGACTTTGGTGAACAGCCTGTCCCTGGAATACACAAGGGCAGGTCGGGGGAACCGCCTGCCCTTGCGCGATTGACGAGTCAGGGGCGAATCCGTTAGCGGGCGGGCGCGTTTTCCTTCAGGACTTTGTTGGCTTCCTCAACAGCTTTGTCAAGCGCGCTCTGTGGGTCGCCCTCACCCTTGATAGCCACGGACGAGACGACATCACTCATCAGCTTGCGCACGGGGTCGTAGCCGGCCACCGGCGCCTCGACTGCGCCAAAGGCCACCATGTCGTACAGGCGGGCATACGCTTCGGCAGCTTCGGGGAAGTTCTTGTAGCGCTCGTCGTTCTTCACCGTGTCGATCGCCTGCGGCGCGGCGCTCTTGCGCACAGCCATGTAGCCCGACGCGTTGGCCCAGCCGGCGATGTTATCCGGCTCGGTGAAAGCCTTCAGGAACAACCACGAAGCCAGCTCCTTCTCCGGCGCGCTCTTGAAGACTGACCACGACGCGCCATAGATATCCACCACGGGGTTGGCGGCATCCTTCTGTGGGAACATCACGTATGTCCAGCGGAAGGGCTTCTCGGACTTGGCCACTGCGTCGGCATAAAAGGGCAGGCCGGTGCTGGAGGCCATGACAAACAGGACTTTCTGCGCGGCAAAGCGTGTCTGCTCACCAAAACGTTCGGCGCTGGGGATTTCCACCGCGCACTTGTTTTCGAACAGGCGCTTGAGCAACGACAGCGCCTCAACCCCGGCTTCGCTATTGAAGGCATACGCGCTGGCATCTTCGCTGAGCACGCGCCCGCCGTTGGCGAAGACCAGCGCCGCGAAGTTGCTGATGTCGTTCTGCCAGGCCAGGCCGTAGCGTTCGTTGGCCGGATCAGACGCCTTGCACGCCAGTTCTTCGAACTCTTGCAGCGTCTTGGGCGGTTCCTGAGCGCCCAGCTCTTTCAGCCAGTCGAGATTCACGTAGAGCACTGCCGCGGAGCGGCTGGTCGGCCAGCCCAGCACCTCGCCAGGGTATTGCGGATTCTTGTCGCTCTCCAGGAAGAAAGGATAGTAGTCCTGCACTTCCTCCTGGGTCAGACCGTACTTTTGACTGGTGACGTACGGCGTCAGGTCAATCACGTTGCCGTCGAGGCGATAGAACGACGCCTGATTCTGGTAAGCCTGAGCGATGTTCGGTGGCGTGCCACCTTCGATCGCTGCGTTGATCTTGCTATACAGGTCGGCATAGCTGCCATCAACCTTCTCGACGACGACTTTGATGCCGAACTCATTCTCGGAGTTGAACTTCTCGACAAAGCTTTCCACAAACTGCTGGGCCCCGCCAGAGTAGCGATGCCAGAAGAGAATTTCGGTGGGGTTGTCCTTGCTCAACATCAGCGCATCCACACCAGTGGCCGGCTCGGCGGTCGGCGCAGGCGCTTCGGTTGCGGCGGGGGCTGCCGTTGGCGCAGGCGCTTCGGTTGCGGCAGGGGCTGTCGTCGGCGCAGGCGCTTCGGTTGCGGCAGGGGCTGCCGTCGGCGCAGGCGCTGCCGGCGCTGCGCACGCGGACACGAACAAGGCGATTGTCGCCAGATATGGAATCAATTTGCGTACCATCGGTCTTCTCCTTTGTTGAACTCAGGTTACTTGCAATCCGGGTTGATCCTCATGCATTTCTCTCGGCCAGCAAGGTTGTGGGGCCGGCCGTTGGCGTTTGACGCGTGTGATGTGCGACTAGGCTATACGCATCACCTCCTTGATCACCGCGCCGGTCAGCCCTTTAAGCCGGTGGTGGCAATTCCCTCGGTGAAGTATCGCTGCGTGAAGAAATACAGGATGACTACAGGCAGCACAACCATCACCGCGACTGCCATGGCCAATTGCGTCTGTGAACCGCCGTCGGTCTGCAGGAAACCCACCAGACCAACCGACACGGTGCGCATGTTCGAGCTGGAGGTGACCAGTTGAATCCAGCGGAATTCGTTCCAGGTCCAGATGAACTCCAGCAGCGCTAGCGTGAAGATGGCCGGGCGGGCGAGAGGAACCATCACGAAGGTCAGATAGCGCATGTGACCGGCGCCGTCTATGCGCGCGGCGTCATACAAATCGCGCGGGATCTGCAGAAAGAACTGCCGAATGAGGAAGATGCCAAAGGCATTGGCCAGGAACGGAGCAACCATGGCCGGCAGCGTGTTATACCAGTTCAGATAGTTCTTGTTCATCATCACTGCGCGCGGCACCAGGATCAATTCTTCGGGGATGATGAATGTGGCCAGCACCAGGATGAACAGCGCGTTCTTGGCGGGAAACTGAAGCTGGGCAAAGGCATAGGCAGCCAGAACGGATGTGACCACTGACGAGGCAACGACGATGGCCGTGACTGTGGCAGTGTTCAAAACATGGCGAAAGAACAGCGGCAGGCCGGTGTCTCTATCCACGCCGGTGAGCCGAATCGCCTCGGCGAAATTGTCGAAGCGCGGCGTAGAATTGCCCAACGGCGGCCATGGCCACAAGTTGAGCGAAACCACGTCGCCGTAGTCCTTCACACTGGTCAGCAGCATCCACACGAACGGGATCAGTGAGCCAATCCCAACGACGATCAACACCAGGTAGATCACGGGATTTACCCGATCTAGAGATTGCCTGGGTGCGCGGCGCACACCTGCGCGTGAGAGGGGCGCAGCAGTAACATCAGCCATGGCTCAATAATTCACTCGCTCAGCAGCGACGCGATTCTGTAGAACAGTCACCATTAGAATCACTGCCGACAACAAGAAGGCAAGCGCACTGGCATAGCCGGCGCGCTGAAACTCATAGAACTGGCGATAGATCAGGATGCTGGCCGTCTGAGTGCCGTTATTCCCCTGCGTCATCACCCAGATGTGGTTGAACGCTTTGAGGGTGCCGATCACGGTAATCAGGACGACGAAGAAGGTCGTCGGCGAGAGCAGCGGCCAGGTGATGCGGCGGAAGAGTTGCCAGCCATTGGCGCCATCAATTTTGGCCGCCTCATACATTTCGCCCGGGATGTTGCCCAGGCCGGCCAAAAACAACGTCATGTTGTAGCCGACAAACACCCACGTGGTATAGATCACCACAGCAACCATGGCCAGGCTCGGACCGCGAAACCAATCCGGCAGGGTGATGCCCAGCCCGCCGGCTATAAGCGTAAACAGACCCTTATCTTCCAGCAACCAGCGCAGTGGGGCCAGGCCCAGGCTCTTGAGCAGGCTGTTGATGAATCCGATATCCGGGCTGTAGAGTCGCGCCCATACCGCTGCAGTCGCCACCGTTGAGGTAACCCACGGCAGAAACATCACCACCCGGAAGAGGGCTTTGCCGCGAATCTTCTGGAAGAGCAGGTAGGCTAACGTCAGCGCGATGCTGATCTGTATCGGCACGGCCAGCAGCGAGTACGTCAGGGTTGCGCCGAGCGACGGCCAGAACTCTGAATCGGGCGAGAGCGCCCGCATGTAATTGCCCAGACCGAGGAATTCACGCGGTCCGAGCCGCCAGTTATGCAAACTGATATACAGCCCAAAAACAATCGGAAAGACGGTGAACGCCAGAAACAACAACAGGGCTGGCGACAGAAGGCCATAGGCCAGCAGCGCTTCGCGCGCTGCTCTGGCTCGCGCGCGGTAACGCGCGCTGCCGCGCCTGGACACAATCACGGTCACAACCTCCTCAGGGCGTGGATGGACACCCTGCAACGGCAATGAAGAGTAGCATCGCCCCGTTAAGGCCGGCTTAAGCGCGGCGAGGCCGCCTCAGGGCCGCGCCTAGAACTGCTCCAGAAACCGCAGATCGTTGCCCCAGAAGTAACGGATATCGTTGATGCCGTACAGTCGCATGGCGGTGCGCTCGACACCCATGCCAAACGCAAAACCAGACCACTCGGCGGGGTCATAGCCGCCGTTGCGCAGCACTTTGGGATGCACCATGCCGGCGCCGCAGATCTCCAGCCAGCCGGTGCCTTTGGTAATCATGCGGTCGCGCTCGGTCGCCACGCCCCAGTGCACATCCACCTCGACGCTCGGCTCGGTGAACGGGAAGTATGAGCAGCGGAAGCGGATCTGCTGCTGGCTGCCATACATGCGCCGGGCGAACTCCGTCATGGTGCCTTTGAGATCGGCCAGGGTGATGTTGCGCCCGATCGCCAAACCTTCGATCTGATGAAACTGCATCTCAGAGCGGGCGGTCACCTGCTCATAGCGGTAGACCATGCCGGGCAAAATGACGCGGATCGGCTCAGGGTGACGCTCGCGCATGACGCGAATCTGCCCCGGCGACGTGTGCGTGCGCAGCACCACGCCCGGCGTGGTGGTGTGGAAGGTGTCCCACATGTCGCGGGCGGGATGCTCCGGCGGCATGTTGAGCAACTCGAAATTGTTTTCGTCGGTCTCCACATCCGGCGAGCGATACACCTCGAAGCCCATCTGCTCGAAGACGCGAATCATGCGCCGCAACGCCTGGGTGCTGGGATGCAGCCGCCCGCGCGGGGCCGGCGCGCCGGGCAACGTCACGTCAATCGCGCCGGATTTCATTGCCGCCAGCATTTCCGCTTCCTTGATGGCGGCCGCTTTGACTTCCAGCGCGGACAGAATGCTCTGCTTGACCTCATTGGCGCGCTTGCCGGCCAGAGGCCGCTCCTCTCTGCTCAACGCGCCCAGCAGTGACAGGGCCTGATCCAGCGCGCCTTTGGTGCGTTTGGTGCCGAGGTAGTGCGCCTGCCATGCGGTCAGCTCGGCGCTGTTCGTGATGCGCTCGAGCGCGGACAGCGCGTCGCGTTCGAGTTGGTTCAGTTGGTCGAGCATGAGGCGATTATACGATTTTGGATTTGGGATTTTAGATTTTGGATTGGCGCCTCGCCCCAAAACCGTCAATCCCAAATCCTACCGGGGGTGGCCATACAGGAACCAGTATGTGTCGGCAGGCGCGGCTGATTGCAGCTCGGTCTCCCAGATAAATGGGCCGGGGACAAAGCGCGCGCGCAGCCGTCTGTCGCATCCGTCCAGCAGCGACAGCAACGCCGGCGATTGCGACACATCCTGCGCCAGCAACGCCAGCTTGAAGCGCGTGTGAACCTGGTTGGGGTAGCCGGCTCCTTTGGGCGAGACGCCGGCAGAAGCGTTCAACACGTCGTCCAGATACCACGTCCAGGAGTCCAGCCGGCTCCTGAACTCGCGCTGCGACTTTTGGGTGTAGAGCGCCGGCCACAACCGACGCACTCGTTGCGCTGCGGCCACGGCCTCGTCCAGTGTCGCGCGTTGTTCCGCGTCGAGTAATGCTGCGACAGCCCGGACGCGCCACACCGCCTCCAGCCATGCCCCTATGGTGAACTGCGGCATCGCCATCCCGGAAACAGAACCGATTGGATAGAACAGCGCCTCCGTGTTCACATACTCGTCGAACTGCTCGCCGGCAATGCGAATGAAGGTCAAATCAGCAGGGATGTCCATGAGTATAGGGAGTGAGGCGTATCGCGTATCGCATAGTGCGTGTTGCGTATCTCGTATTTGGGGCGCGCGGGTCAGGATGCGGGGGGCCGGCTGATGGCGCGAACCAACTCGCGCGTCCCTCGCCCGCTGGCATAGAACTCGGTCCAGGCGTCGTGGCGGCGAATCATCACATATTGCGCCGGATAGAACAGCGCGCCGGCCAACCCGGCCAGGGCCAGCGCCGCGCCCACCCACAGCAGGGGCGCGCCGGGCTGATAGCGCGCGGCAATCACTGCCCCGTCTCGCGCTTCGAACTCCAGGGTAATTGCGCCGGAAGCGGCGTCGCTGATGGTCAGCCGGGGTTGGATGATTGTGTCGGTCAACACCTGGCCGGCCGGGATGGTGAACACGCGCGCGCGGTCTCCATCGCCGCGTGATGAGACGATCACCCCTACGCGCGCGTCGCCCACAGCAAATGCTCGCTCGGTTTCGCCGGGCCTGAAGGTGAGCAGCGCCTCGGCCGCCGGCATGGCATAGCTGGAGAGCGTGATTGTCAGCGGCGTTCCATCCGCCCCCCGCGCAGCAACCTGATACTCGGCGGTCAACTCGGTCAGTTGCAGGCTCAGGCAACACGAGAGGAGATTGCCCGGCATGGCCGGCGCGGGCGCGCTCGCGCCTTGTGTCAGCGTGACCGGCTCGCCGGTCGCGCCAAACCGGATCATGGCGCGCGTGTCGGGCCGGCTCACCGTGACCAGCTCGACCCGCTCGGCGATCGATCCACCGGGCAGTTGAAGCGGCTGAGACATGACGATGGGCAGGCGCGAGACCGACCAGCCGAACAGGCTGTTCACCACTGCGCCCGCCAGCGCCAGCAGAAGCCCAAGATGAAGCGTCACAGACGCCAGCTCAGCCCAGGGCGCGCGATCTGCCCTGATCCACTCATGCATGGCGCCGGGCGGGGGCGCCGTCACCCGATAGCGCCGCTTGCGCAGCATGGCTGCCAGTTCGGGCAGCGAGGCTGCCTGCTCGGTGACGCGCAGGCGGGTCTCATCCTGAAGCCGGTCGTCAGGCCGGCGCGCAGACGCGAGCCGAATCACGCGATCCAGCAGCCGCGCCACAAGCACCCCGGCCAGCGCCCACATGAGGATGCGCACCCACAACGTTTGCGCGAGATCGAACAGGCCGAGCGTTTCAAGCAGAGCATAGACCGGACCGGCCTGCGAGCGGGCCGCTGCCTGCCACTGGCTGTAGGCGACAGGATCTGCGGCCCCGGCTGCCGGCGCCTGCGGCAACGCCAGCGAGGCAATGCCGGCCAGCAGCAACACTGCGCACAGGGAAGCTGCCAGGGCGTCATTGGTCAGGGCCTGCCAGATGGATCGCCAGGCGTCGCGCTGCTCAAGCGCGTCAACTTGCGGCGGTGCGGGCGCAATCATTGTGAACCATACTCCGGGGCGATGAGCAAACCGGTCTGGGCGCGCCGGGCCGGCCTGTCGCGCCGCCATTCTAATCGATACGTGCCCTTTCGCGCAGCGCGCCGACCGCGCGCATTGGGCTCGATGCGCGCAAAGCCCCATGAAGGTTAACCATGCGCAACCGGCGTTACGGCTTCATAATCAAAGGCTCAGGCCGAATTGTCGGGCTGCTCAGGGCCGGCTAACCTGAAAGCGGCAGGATAGAGTCGTATAGTGGGCACTGGACGCAAGCTGCGCCGGGCGCAAGCGCAATGTCCGGCCATCCGGTTCCCTGCATGAGGAATGGCGCAAGGAGAACATTCGACATGAATGAGCGGAAACTACTCGTGGTTGCAGGCGTGCTGGCGCTTGCACTATCAGGATGCGGTTCGCTGAACGTGCGGCTGCCCGTTGCCGGGGGCGCTGCGACACAACAGGCCACTGCCGCGGCAAGCAATAGCCGGTCGGGCGAACTGGTGAATGTGGCGCAGGCGGCGCCAACGCCCACCGCGCTGCCCGAAGCGGATCTGGCTGAATTCGACGCCGAAGAGCGCGTGCTGATCAATCTGTATGAGCGGGTAAACCCTGCCGTGGTGTACATCCTGATCAGTCAGGAAACCCGGACGAGCCGGGGCACGGTTGAGCAGCCGGCCGGCAGCGGCTCCGGCTTCGTGATCGACCGAGAGGGCCACATCGTCACCAACAACCATGTGGTGGCGAATGCAGGCAAGATTCGCGTGACCTTTGCCGATGGCAGCACGGCGCCGGCCAGGCTGATCGGCGCAGACGCATACAGTGACCTGGCCGTGATCAAAGTGGATGTGCCGGCGGAGCAACTGGTAGTGGCCGAACTGGGCGACTCGTCCAAACTTCGGCCCGGCCAGCGCGTGATTGCGATCGGCAATCCATTCGGCCTGCAGGGCACGATGACCCTGGGCATCATTAGCGCGCTGGGGCGCACACTGCCAGAGTCGAGCAGTGAGAGCACCGGCGGCACCTTCATCAACCCGGATGTCATTCAAACCGACGCAGCCATTAACCCGGGCAATTCAGGCGGCCCCTTGCTGGACTCGCGCGGGCGGGTGATCGGTGTGAACACAGCCATTCGCACAACCAACCAGACGCTCCTCGGCCAGCCGGCCAATAGCGGCATCGGATTTGCCGTGCCGGTGAACACGGTCAAGCGCGTGGCGCCTGAGCTGATCGAACGCGGCAGCGTGCGCTATCCCTACCTGGGCATCACCTCGCGCGAAAGCTTCAGTCTGGCCGGTCTGGCCGACCGGCTGGGCGTGGAAGTGAAGCAGGGGGTGCTGGTCTTCAGCGTGGCGCGGGGCGGCCCGGCCGAGCGCGCCGGCCTGCGCGGTGGCGATGAAAACAACACCGTGGTGATCGACGGCGTGCCCGTGCCGCTGGGCGGCGACATCATCACCGCCATCGATGGCGCGCCAGTCAAAGACTTCAGTGATCTGATCTCCAAACTGACCGCCAACTATCGGGTTGGCGACCGGGTCACCCTGACGATCATTCGGGATGGCCGGACGCAACAGGTCGAGGTGGAACTGGGCGAGCGGCCGCGGTAAGGCGCGTGAGGTTCTTAAGGTTCGTAAGGTTGGCAAGGTTGAAGGCGGCATGAGCGCGCGCTTGATTCAACGATTCATCGGTCTTGCAGGCATGGCGGCGGTCATGCTCGCGGGCTGCGCCGGCGTTTGGCGCGCGCCGGGCGCAGTCCCGCAGGCCACCCAGACGCCGTGGATCATCACTCCCACCCCGTCGCCGGCAGGCGCTCGTCAGGCAAACGATATCGCCGACTGGGAGAACCTGTATGTGGCGCTGTATGAGCAGAGCAGTCCGTCAGTCGTTCACATCACCACGCGGACGCGCGTGTGGAGTTTCTTTCGCGGCGTTGACGTGCAGGCCGGCAGCGGTTCCGGCTTTTTCTTCGACGATCAGGGCCACATCATCACCAACCACCACGTTGTGGAGGGCGCCGAGCAACTGGATGTGATCTTCGCCGATGGCACGACCATGCCGGCAACAGTGGTGGGCAGCGACGCGTATAACGATCTGGCCGTGTTGCGTGTGGAGGGCGCGCCGCCGGAGCTCATTCGCCCCCTGCCCCTGGGTGAGTCGCACAACCTCAAGGTCGGGATGCGAGTCGCTGCCATCGGCAACCCGTTCGGCCTTGATCGCACGCTGACCACCGGCGTCATCAGCGCGCTGGGGCGCACCATCGAGCGCGAAAACGAAGCCGCGCTGGGCGAAATGATCCAGACCGACGCGGCAATCAATCCCGGCAACTCCGGCGGGCCGCTGCTCAACCTGCGCGGCGAAGTCATCGGCGTGAACACCATGATCCGCAGCCCCAGCGGCGGCTCGGTGGGCATCGGGTTTGCCGTGCCGGTGGACACGCTGAAACGCGTTGCGCCGGAGCTTATCCGCAACGGACGCTACGAACATCCGTGGCTGGGATTCAACGCCTATGAGATCACGCAGGATTTGGCCGATTTTCTGAAACTGCCGGTCACCAAAGGTTTGCTGATTGCGCAGCTGCAAGCCGGCGGCCCTGCGGATCGGGCTGGCGTGCGCGGCGCGTCAGAGCGATTGCGCACCAGCTTCGGCGTCATGCTGGTGGGCGGCGACATCCTGATCGCGCTCGATGACTGGCCGATTCAAACGCGCGACGACATGACCATCTATCTGGAAAATCACAAGCGGGTGGGCGATGTGGTGCGCATGACCCTTGTCCGCGATGGCGCGCAGATCACGCTGGAGGCGACATTGCAGGCCAGGCCGTAAAGCGGCGGGCAAATCGTTCACAGACAGGTTGTGTGTTTGCCCTGCGCCGGCCTCATAACCTGACAAGCCAGTCTGCCAAATGCCTTTTGATTCGTTCCAGCCGCTCGGGCGCAATTTGACCTATCGCGCCAGGCAGCACTCTCCCTTCAACAACCGCCAGGCGTCCAACCCGAATGACACTGGCTGCTTTCAGACCGCTGCTGCTGAAATCGGAATCACCTTCGCGGATGACCTCATCAAACTCCGGCGCGGCATGATGGATTTGCGAAGAGACCATGCAGATCAACCAGTCATCATACCCGCCAGGGAGTTTGCCCAACAGAAGCGCGGGGCGCAATTTGCCAGTATCCAGGTCGGTCTGAGGAAATCGAAACAAAACGACTTGCCCTGACCGCTTCATGAAAACGCCACTCTCAAGTCGGCAAGCGTGTACTCTGGCGCTTCTTCTTCCATCCCGCGCACAGCATATGCCAGGGACAGGGCTGACCACTCTGCCCTTTCTTCACGTTCTGCTTTGGCAAGAAGGTATTCAATATAGTCAAGCGCTTCAGTTTGAAACGGGGGAGGGAGCCTTTGAAGGTACGTCTGGATTCGCTCAGCAACGGCCATTGCGTTATCTCCTCTGGAACCATGGAGTATTGTACATTGTGTGCCTCACCGGCGCACCACGGGCAGACGCACCACCAGCCAAGGCGCGAGTGTCTCGTAGGCGCCCATGTCGACTGCGCCGGCCCAGATGCGCGGATTGCCGTCGAGATCCATGGCAGTCGCCACAAGCCCGTTGCTGCCCGCATTGACGGCCGGCGAGCCGGGTTGCAGCCGATAGTTTCCGGCAATCGTCGGCGCGACTGTGGCCGTGATCGGCGCAACAAACAACGGATCGGCGTCGACGTTGCCGCCGCCATCGATGCCGATCGCGCTGCTCCAGCCGGCGCTCCCGCCGGAGCCTTGAATCAACGAGGCGGTAATGATCGCCGTATCGCTGGCGCTGAAGTTGCGGATCTGCGGGCCGATGGCGGCGAAGTTGCCCCACACCGCACTGTTGCGGATGTGGGTGACGCTGGTCAACTCGTTGCGGACGCCCCCGCCGCTGTTCGACCAGTTGCCGGCCAGCGTGGTGTTGATGAGCATTGGCGCGCTGCCCTGGTTGTAGATGCCGCCGCCGCCGGCGTCGCCGCGATTGCCGCTCATCAAAACGTTCACCAGAGTGGGATTGCTGAACGCGTTGTACATGGCCCCGGCCGCCCCGGCCTGATTGCCGATGAACGTCACATGGGTCAGACGGGCATTGGCGGGCGTGCCGCCGACGACGTTGGCCATGCCGCCGGCGACAATGGCCGTGTTGCTGATGAACAGCACATTGCGCACAGTGGGGCTGCCGCCGACGTTGTACATGCCGCCGCCACAACTGGTCGGCGCGCACTGCAAGGGATCGCCTTCGTTGGCGTTGCCGGCGGTGACCGTGAAACCATCCAGGATGGCGGTTGGATCGGTGTTGATGCTCAGCACCACATGGAAGCTGTTCTCGCCATTGTTGGCGAAGTTCGGCCCGTCATTGCCGGCCAGGTCGCCGCTGAGCACCGTGGGATAGGCGCGCCAGTTGCGAATGGCAAAGCCGCTGTTATCGGCAGGGTTCGGCGGAAAGCCGCCGTACAGGGCAACGCCGCTTCTGAGCCGGAAGGCGGCTGTGCGTGTGACGCCAACCGTCGGTGTGTAGACGCCCTGCGCCATGCGCGGAACGCCTGATATCAGCGCCAATGTGTGAGGATCATCAGGTTGCCTCCCTGCAAGCCCACGCGCCGGGAAGTATGCCACATCCAGCCGGCTGATACGATAGAATCCGCCCATTCAGTCAGACCGAGCAGAAAACCTATGATGAGCACACACCCACGGAAACCGCGCTTTGCCTTGTACATGCAGGACAAACACCCCCTCGGCTATGAATTGGAGATGGCCGAGTACGCCGAGGCGAACGGCTTTAGCGAGATCTGGCAGGCCGACACCCGCCTGGCGCGCGATTGCATCGTGATGATGTCGGCATTCCTGGCGCGCACCAAACGGTTGCGCCTGGGCAGCGGCGTGCTGCCCATCTGGACGCGCAATGCCGCAGTAATCGCCGCTTCGTGGAGCACCATGTGGGAGCTGGGCAAACAGGTGTCCGGCGATCCCGACGCGCCCTCGCGGGTCATGCTCGGCCTGGGGGCGTGGTGGGAGCCGATCGCCTCGCGCGTGGGCGAGAAACGCGAGAAACCGCTCAAGGCGATGCGCGAGTATGTGGAGGCGATTCGCGCGCTGTTCTCCATGCAGGAAGTCACATACGCCGGCGAGTTCGTCAAGCTGGATCGCGTCCGGCTGGATGTGGTGTTCGGCGACACGCGTCCGCGCGACATCCCCATCTACATCGGCGCCACCGGCGACAAGATGCTGGAACTGGCCGGCGAGATTTGCGACGGCGTGGTGCTGAACTACGTGGTGAGCGTGGACTACATCCGGCGCGCGGTGGCGCTGGTTGCGCAGGGCGCGGCCAGGGCGGGCAAGACTCTCGACCAGATCGATCGGCCAGAGCTGCTGGTGTGCTCGCTCAGCGACGACAATCCGCAGGCGGCTTATTTCGAGGCCAAGAAGCTGGTGGCGTATTATCTGGCCACCGAGCCGCACATCATGAAAGCCAGCGGCGTGCCGGAAGATTTGATCCAGAAGGTGCAGGCGGTCATGAGCTGGCCGGCCACCGAGGCGGAGTACATCGCCGCGGCCAGAGTCATCCCCGACGATGTGCCGCGCATGTTGATGGCCGTGGGGACGAGCGAGGAGTGCGTCGCCAAAGTGCGCGAGTATGTGGACGCGGGCGTAACCTGCCCCATCTTGTACCCGCTGATGGATGACATCAAGCCGGTGGTGGACGCCTTCGCACGATTTTAGATTTGGGATTTTGGATTTCGGATTGCGACTGCTTCACCACGAGCTTGCTGAACGGCCCGAACTTCCACATTGGCTACGGTCACGATTTTGCGTTTCGGCTTGCCATTCATTCAGCGACGCAGCGATGCAGGCTTGCAGATGTCCGATGAGGTTTCTGGAATCTGTGATGGTGCGCGAAAAAGCCGGGCGGCGCCTGCCCGGCGCCGCCCGTTCGTGGATGATTCTCGCCGTCCTCAACAGCGTATTTACTTGATCATGCCGACCCGGCGCATGAATTCGATGCGCGCCTGCAAGTAATCCAGCGAGACATGCTCGGCTTTGGCGACAGCAGACCAGTCGGGCAAACCGAGCTTGCTGGTCTTGATCGCATCCAAAATAGCCTTCTCAATCTTGGTCGGTTTCATCTTGCCTGTTCCTCCAACTAGCCCCGCAGCCAGCGGTTACAAAATTTGAATTATATCCAGGAATCGGGAATTTGCAAACGATAGTACGATATTCCCTCTCGATTTATGTCAAATAATCGATTTCGCCCGCTTGCCGCAGTCAGATTATGATGTGTGAATCCAATCACAAAAGGATTAAAGCAAGATGAGAAATCAAACGCCACGCCCCGAATATCCGCGTCCACAGTGGGTTCGCGCCGACTGGCAGAACCTGAACGGCGCGTGGGAATTCGAGATCGACCACGGGCTATCGGGCCTGGAGCGCGGACTGCACCAGGGCAAGCTGTTCGCCGGCACGATCACCGTGCCTTTCTGCCCGGAAAGCGAATTATCCGGCATCGGTCACAAGGATTTCATGGCCGGCGTGTGGTACCGGCGCGCCTTCAGCCTGCCCCAAAACTGGCAGGGCAAGCGCATCCTGCTGCATTTCGGCGCGGTGGACTACGCCGCAACAGTGTGGATCAATGGGCAGTTGGCTGGCCGGCATTTGGGCGGCTATGCTTCCTTCACACTCGAAATCACCCCCTACCTGATCCCCGGCCAGAACACGCTCACCGTGTTTGCCGCCGACGACACGCGCAGCCCCTTGCAACCAACCGGCAAGCAATCCGACCGCTATGAGTCCTACGAATGCTTTTACACGCGCACGACCGGCATTTGGCAAACCGTATGGTTGGAGGCTGTGCCGGCCACTTACCTGCGCCGGCCGCGCTACTTCACAGATCCAAACCAGGGCAGCCTGACCGTCCATATCGGCGTCGATGGCCCGTCCGACGGCTTGACCTTGCGCGCGGCGGTTTCAGTCGAGGGGTCCATTGTGTGCGAGACGGAAACAGCCATCAACGCCAATGGCCAGTGCGCTTTCACCCTCACCATCCCCAATCCGCGCCTGTGGGCGCCGGGCAACCCGTTCCTGTACGACCTCACCTTCACCCTGAAACAGGGTGATCAGGCGGTCACAGACCGCATCATCGATCAGGCGCAGAGTTACTTTGGGCTGCGCGACGTGCGCATTGCGGGCAAGCGCGTGCTCATCAACAACCATTCGGTCTTTCAGCGGCTGATTCTGGATCAGGGCTTCTACCCCGATGGCATCTACACCGCGCCAAGCGACGAGGCGCTGCGCCGGGACATTGAGCTGTCGATGGCGATGGGCTTCAACGGCGCCCGGCTGCACCAGAAAGTGTTCGAAGAGCGCTTCCTGTATTGGGCGGACCGGCTGGGCTACCTCGTGTGGGGCGAATTCCCCAATTGGGGGATCGACACCGCCCACCCGCAGGCGCTGGAGCGTTTCCTGCCGGAGTGGGTGGAGGTGGTCGAGCGCGATTTCAATCACCCGGCCCTCATCGGCTGGTGCCCCTTCAACGAAACGCCCACCCGCCAAAATCCGGAGCTTTTGCGCGCGGTCTACCGCATCACTAAAACGCTCGACCCGACGCGACCGGTCATCGACACCAGCGGCTATGTGCATGTCGAAACCGACATCTACGACTGCCACAACTACGAGCAAGACCCGGCCCGC
Organism: Thermoflexales bacterium; assembly: GCA_034434575.1. GTDB lineage: Bacteria > Chloroflexota > Anaerolineae > J036 > Brachytrichaceae > Roseilinea. Next base: position 14,979 of record DAOTYS010000112.1, on the reverse strand, counting down.
TTTGCGCAGACCTACGAGTTGTTCAAATTGACGGGCGAAGATGCCTGGCGCAATTTTCCCCAGCACGACGCGCCCTATCAGGGACAGCCTTACTTTGTCTCCGAGTACGGCGGCATTTGGTGGAACCCCGGCCAGGCCGATGACAAGAGTTGGGGCTATGGCAACCGGCCGCGCAGCGCGGAGGAATTCCTGGCGCGCTACAAGGCGCTAACCGAGACGCTGCTCTTCAACCCGAATATGTTCGGTTTCTGCTACACCCAGCTCACCGATGTCGAGCAGGAGGTGAACGGGTTGTACACCTACCAGCGCAAGCCCAAGTTCGACCCGGCCATCATCCGGCAGATCAACGCGCAACAGGCGGCGATCGAAGAATCCACCTGATTCCAGATACAATGCCGTGGCAGGTTAACTATCTGTGAACGACCACGATCTGCGGCAGGCCATGCAGGCCACGCTGGACGGCAGCCGGTCCGGCCATGCGCTGCTCCGGCTGTTCCTGGATCACGCCGGCTGGCATGTGCCGGCCGCGCGCGATGAGGACGGGCAGATCGCGCTGCTGCGGCTGAAGGATGGCGCAGGGCAGCGCTATTTGTTTCTATGCACGGACAGGCAGGCGTATGCCGACTGTCTGGCAACGGTTGGCGCAGAGGCGCTGGGCGCGCATTTCATCACCACTGCCGGCGACGCGTTGTTCGCCAACCTGCCCGACGAAGTGGACGTCATCCGCGTCAATGCCTACTCGCCGCCCGAACTGCGCTATCGCGGCGATCAGATTCCGGCGCTGCGGCAGTGGGCGCGCGCCGTCAAAGTGGAGCGCACCCTGGCAACGCCACAGCCCGACCTCGGTCTGGTCAAACGCTTCGACGCCTTCTACGTCGTCTTGCAACGACTTGAAGGCGAAGGGCGCGCGCTCACCCTGGCCCCCGACAAGCGGGGACGCAAGCTGGCCGCCGTGTTCACGGCGCCGGACGCGCTCGACGCCTTTCTGCGTGATCAGGGCGACGGCGGCTTGAAATTCGAGCCGGTCACGGTCAAGACGCCGGGCCATATCCTCTTCGACGACTTGCAGCATCTGCCGATCGACGGCATTGTGTTCAATTGCGCCGGGCCGGTGGCGCCGCGCTTGTTTGTGGCCGGCTTCGCCAAAGCGGTCATGGCAGCGTCCTGAGGGGCGCGGCTGTGTCGGCCAACCCGTGTGACTCCGTCGGCCAATTGCCGGGCCGGCGCATTCAGCAGATGCAATTCAATCAAAGGATGGTGCACAAATGGCCGACTCAACCCAAACCGAACGACGATCGACTCCGCAACAGGAACTGGCGCAGATCATCGAATCGGCGCGGCGCATGGGCGTTGAGATCGATGAGGAAGCGGCGTTGCAGTGGCTTGCGGCGATGGCCGTCGGGCATAGCGCCGAGGCGGTCGAATATGACATGCGATCGGGCGTCTTCGGCCACAAGATCACCCTGCTCGACTTCAGCCCGGCCGAGCTGGCGCACTTCCGCGAGGTGGGCCGGCTGGTCGAAATCGACGATGAGCCGGGAGTGGTTGAGACGGCGCTTTCGCTGTCGGGATCGGCAGCGCAATCCAAAGTGCAAACCTACCCCGGCGACGCCGATTATTTCGAGCGGGTGAACATCCGCGCGCCATCGCGTGAGGAAGCCTGCCGTATCCTGGCGCGCGTGATGCGCGAAAAGGCGCTGGGCACGCTCAAAGGCCCGACCTATCAGTTGATCCAGGTGCGCTTCGGCAATTACCCGTATGAGGTGATGCGCAATGGGCGCAAGCTGAAAGCCGGCAGCTCGATCGGTTGGACAGCGCAAGAAGCGCAGGCTGGGCGCGTGGAAGCAGAGCGCCCCGACGGCTCGCCGGCCATCATCACCTGGGACGCAGTGGCGCAGGATCCCGGCTGGTGCAAGATGGACTGGATCATCGCAGACCCGCAACGCGGCCGGCTGGCGAATGCCAGCAACATGCTCGACGTGACCTGGGAGGCCCCTGATGGCACGATCACACCTCTGGACGGCTATCTGGACCCCTACTTCCAGGAGGTCTACCTGGAGGCAGAGTCGATCCCCATCTTCGCCAAACTAGCCAAACAGGTTGCGGCCGACGCCGTCGATCACTACATCGGCCAGCTCGAAAAGGAAGTGCGCAAGTATCTGGCCGAGGATGTGAACTACGGCAAAGTGGCCAAGCGGCTGTACAACATCTTTCGCCTGAATGGCCAGTATGTCGAGGCGGCCTATGTGCGCGAGCTGTTCGACGAGCCGGCGGCGGCGCTGTATCAGGGCTGGGCGCTGATACGGTCGCTGGATGAAGCTTTGCATCTCGGACAGGACATGGCTCTGGAGAACCTCATCGCCCAGGCCGACCAGCTCATCTTCACGGTGATTGATGCGCTGGAAGGCGAAGAAGAGAAAGCGATCGCCGACCGCCTGTTGCAGCTGCGCAACGCATTGTCGCTGCGGCAGACCGGGCAGGCTTTTGTGGATCTGGCCGAGACAGTGCGCAGCGAACTGATCGACATTGCCAACGACTTCTTCCGCGACCGGCTGCTGGCTGTCCCGTCGATTCAGTCATACATGGACCGGCTGGCCGGGGACGCAGGATCGTCTCGAAGCGGGTAAGCCAGATTGCCAACACGCAAGGGAGAAAACAGGATGAACAATCGCGAGCGAGTCATTGCGGCGCTGAATCATCAGCAGCCGGACAGAACGCCTTACAACATCGGTTTCACGCAGGTGGCGCGCGCGAAAATGGCGGACTTCTATGGTGACCCGCATTTCGAAGACAAGCTGGGCAATTGCCTGGCGATCACCACCTGCGAGCCGAAGGATGGCTGGCGAGAGGTCGGGCCGGATATCTGGGAGGACCAGTGGGGCGTGCGCTGGAACCGCAGCGTGGATAAGGACATCGGTGTGGTGTGCAACCGGCTGGTCACCGCCGACAACATGGGCGCGCTTGAGCCGCCAGACGCCGGAGACCCATCGCGCTATGCGCATTACCCGGAGTTCATCGCCGCCAACCCGGACAAATTCATCGTTGTAGAGCTGGGCTTCAGCCTCTTCGAACGGGCCTGGACGCTGGCCGGCATGGAGAACGCGCTGATGTGGATGGTGGAGGACAAGCCGCTCATTCACGCCCTGCTCGACACGATTCTGGACTTCAACTTGCAGGTGATCCGTTGGGTGTGCGCTCATCCCATCGACGCGATGCTCTTCGGCGATGATTGGGGTCAGCAGCGCGGGGTCATCATGGGGCCGAAGCTGTGGCGCGAATTCATCAAGCCCAGAGTGCGCCAGATGTATCAGACCGTTCACGACCACGGCAAGCATGTCTTCATCCACTCGTGCGGCAAAGTGGACGAGCTGTTCCCTGATCTTATCGAGTGCGGCGTCAACGTGTTCAACCCGTTCCAGCCTGAAGTGATCGACGTGTTTGAGGCCAAGCGCAAATACGGCGATGCCCTGGGTTTCTATGGCGGGATCAGCACACAGCGCACGTTGCCCTATGGCAGTGTTCAGGAAGTGAAAGACGAGGTGCGCCGGCTGATCGACCGCGTTGGCAAAAACGGCGGCTACATCGCTTCGCCGGCCCATGCCATCCCCGCCGACGCCAAAGCCGAAAACATCGCCGCCATGATCGATGTTCTGCAAAACCCATGACACAACGCTGGGTGAGGCAGCAGCTGTCTCACCCGGCCCTCTTTCCCCATTTTCACTCACCATTCTCTCAGACGCTTCTTATCCTAAACTCACCCTCTCGCGCGTTATTCTCATCAAACTGCCCGGACAGGTTCACCAAAGGCTAACAGGCTTGTGGAGTATGAATGACTTGCGTGACGCCGGCGTCTGACGCCGGCGTCAAAGGGCAGATTCAGCGCGTAACCGTGTGTGACGGATAAGAGGAGTAGAGAGATGAACCAATCAGCAAACCAACGGATGATGATTGTGGGCGCTCTGGCCGGCGCCATAATTCTGAGCGCCTGCGGCGGCGCGCCTGCGCCGGCGCCGACCGCGACGGCACAGCCGCAACCCGCAGCGCCCACGGTTGCTCCCACGGCAACCGCAATGGAAAGCGTCGCGCCGGCTGAACCAACTGCCGCTCCAGAGCCGGCTGCCGCTTCGGGCGCGTCGCTCATCACCCTGAAGATTGTTCCGGATGAATCCAAAGCCTCGTATGCCGTGGACGAAACGTTCCTCAACCAGAACAACCGGCTGGTCACAGCGATCGGCGTAACCACGATCGTCAACGGTGACATTACGCTCGATCCGCAAAATCCGGCCAATACCACTGTCGGCGAAATCACCGTCGATATCAGCGCGCTGAAGTCAGACAGCGACCGCCGCGACGGCGCGATCCGCCGCGACTGGCTGGAATCGGCAAAGTACCCGATCGCCAAATTCGTCCCCACTGCCTATGAAGGGCTGCCCAGCGCGTATGAGATCGGGCAGGAACTGACCTTCAAGATGACCGGCGACATGACGGTGCGCGACACCACCATCCCGGTTACGTGGGATGTGGTAGCGCGCTACGACGGCAGCCAGCTCGTCGGCACAGCCACGACCCAGATCAAGATGAGCAGCTTCAACTTTACAGCGCCGAATATCGCCGGCATTCTGCGCGCTGAAGACGACGCCAAACTGACGTTGGAGTTTGTGGCGCGATAGATTCCCCCAGATTCCCGGTGTCTTTAAGACTCCGGGAATCTATCGGATAAACGCCGCTTCGCGGCGCGCCAGGGCGTCCTCGATGCGCATGCGGTGCGCCAGCAGCGTGTTGGCGGGCAACTGCTGCGGATCGAAAAAATCCAGTTCGCGCCCTTCGTCCGATCCCCTCAGCGCGCCGCCTTCGATCGCGCACTCGAAACAGAGATTGACGAACTGAACCACGCCGCCGTCGGGATAGGTGGCAATGCTGTGGCGCGTCGGGTCAGAGTACACGCCGATCAATCGTCGGACTGATACGCGCAGGCCGGTCTCCTCGAACACCTCGCGGATGACAGTCTGCGCAATCGACTCGCCGATTTCGGCGCGTCCGCCGGGGATGCCCCAGTAGTGGTTGTCGGCGCGCAGCATGAGCAGCACGCGCCCGGCGGCGTCGAAGATGACGGCGCTGGCCGAAGCCAGCAGGCGGTCGGGCCGGCGAGACACAGGCGCGCCGGCCCAATCGAGCAGGGAAGGTATCTGGCTCATCGTAGATCGATTCGGTCCACTGGCGGCGCCTTGTTGCAACTGCGCCGTTCGGAGTGATAGACTGCCGGCCAGAACAAGGAACGGCCTCATGGCGACACACATTCCACAAAACTACGCGGACATGGTCGCGCCGATGCGCGCTGCGCACACAGACATCCTGAGCGCCCTGCAGCGGCATGGCATCACTTTCCCCGATTATCCGCCGCTCGATCGCCCCGGCAACCCGCGCGGGGTCGCCGCAGCTCGCGCGCACCCCATGCAAGGCGTGCTCAAGTATCACGGCATGACGGACTGGGTGTGGCGCATCGCCTACCTGCCCAGTATCTCGGTGTGCAACGACGCCGCATACACGCTCACGCTGGTCGAGTTTGACCCGGATCTGCCGGACGACGTGGCATCGATCGGCGGGGTCACGGCCGCCGGACGCGACCTGGAGCGTGTGAAGCAGAGCCTGGACGCGGTGCGGTGCGCAGCGCACATGACAACGCGCGCGCGGGTCACCTCGAAAAATGTGGCGCGCGGCGGCAAGACTGGCAAGGGACTGGGCACCAGCGCATCGGGGTCAGCGGCGCTGGCCATGGCGGCCATTGCGGCCGCGCTGGGGCCGGAGGCGACTGCCAACACGCGCTTTGTGAGCAGCATGGCGCGCATGTTGGCCGGCTCGGGCTGCCGCAGCGCCACCGGCGGCGTGTCGTTGTGGCTGTCCTACCCCGGCATCGCGCCGGAGGATAGCTTTGCGGTGCGGCTCGACAACGCCAACCAGCTCGCCGAGATGCGTCTGATCACCGTGCCGATCGATTCGCGCATTGGGCTGAAAACCGAGATCGCGCACACAGACGCGCCCAATAGCCCGCTCTTCAAGTGCTGGATGTTGAACCGGCGCGTCGAGACGTTGCGCTGCATTGACGCGGTGCAGGCGGGCGACTGGCAAACGGTGGGCCGGCTGGCCGAACTGGACAGCATTCAGTTGCACGCCGTCACCATGACCGGCAGCGAAGATGACAAGATCTTTGCTTGGGAGCCGGAGAATTTGACGATTTTTCGCGCCTGCAACGAGCTGCGGGCGAAGGGCGCGCCGGTGTATGCCTCGACCGACACGGGGCCGACCGTGGTGCTGCTGACCCACCGCAGGCATGTGGATCAGGTTGCCTCGCGCATGCGGGCGCTGGGGTTCGACGCGATCGAGGGCGATATCGGCGGGCCGGCGCATCTGGTGGATGTGGGCCGGGCCAGAGAAGAGCTGGCGCGCTAACGGTCACGCTTTCACCGCCACCACGCCAAACGCCTCGTTGCGCGGGATGACACGCGCGAACCCGGCCCCTTGCAGGCGTTCCACCACCCCGCGCGCCACGCGCCCACCGGACTTGCTGTCGAGATCGCCAATGTAATGGAAGACGCGCCCGCCCGGCTTCAATACGCGCCACATCTGCCGGTAGAACGCGACCGAGTATAGATCGCCGGCCAGCGCAAACGTGGGCGGGTCGTGCATGATGCGCGCAAACGTCTCATCCTCAAACTGCGCGATTTGCTCGAAACTATCGCCGATGATCTGCAGAATGCGAGGGTTGTCGAACAGCGCGCGCGACCACGGATTCTGGCGGGCGATCTCCTGCGCGGCCGGGTCCAACTCGATGGTCACCACGTCGCCGGCGGTTTTGGCAGCCTCGATGGCGGTGTAACCCAGGCCGGTGCAAGTGTCGAGCACGCGCCATCCCGCGCGGCCCTGCGACAGCCCGGCGGCCCGGATCTTGCTGAGCGTGTCGCGCCTGGGGTCAGTGCCTTTGATGCGGTGCATCGGCAGGCCCGACACCAGCATGGTCGGCGCGCCAGCGGTTGGATACAGGCTGTAATGCCGGTTGGTCAACGGAGAGAACGCCTGAATCTTGCGCAGTTCGCCGCCGGCTTCGACCACGAAGCAACTCGACTCGGATGCCGCAATCTCTTCGGCGCGCGCCCAAGTCAGACGCAGGCCGTCGGGCAACACCAGGCCCTCATCATCCAGCGCCACTTCGATGGCGCTCAGGCCGAGGTCGAGCGACAGAGCCACACTGGATCGCCCGTGCCGGTGGGCAGCCAGCGCCGGCCGGATCTGGACATGCGAAAGGACGATGGGCGCGGCATGGAACATGCCGCGATTGTAATGGCGGGGACTGAGCCGGCAGTGGTTCGCGCCGTATGGCGAGGCGCGGCAATACGAAACACTCAACACTCAGCACTTTACAATAGTCCCATGCGCGACCTGGCCATCGTCATTCTGAATTACAACACCAGGGATTTGCTGGACGCCTGCCTCACGTCGTTGTGTGAGCAGCGAGATGTCGATTTCGCTGTGTGCGTGGTGGACAACGCCTCGTCGGACGGCAGCGCCGACAGGGTGGCGCAAAAACATGCCTGGGTCGATCTGATTCGCAACGCCGAAAACAATGGCTACGCCGCCGGCAACAATCTGGGCCTGCGCCACTATGGTTACCCTGAGGATGGGATCGCGCGCTATGTGATGCTGCTCAACCCCGACACCATCGTGCCCCCCGGCGCGTTGCGCGGCCTGATCGACTTCGCCGACGCCCATCCCGATGTGGGCATTGTTGGTCCCAGGCTGCTGTTGATGGATGGGACGCTCGACCTGGCCTGCCGGCGCAGCTTCCCCACGCCCGAAGTGTCGTTCTACCGGCTGACCGGCCTGAGCAAACTGTTTCCCCGCAGCCGGCGCTTCGGGCGCTACAACCTGACCTACCTCAGCATCGACGAACAGGCCGATGTCGATTCGGTTGTGGGGGCGTGCATGATGCTGCGCGCCGATGCTGTGAAGCAGGCCGGCCTGCTCGACGAGCAATTCTTCATGTACGGCGAGGATTTGGACTGGTGCCTGCGCGTGAAGCGCTGCCGGGCGGCGAATGGCCGGCCCTACCGCGTGGTGTACTACCCGCGCGTCACCGTGCAACATGTCAAGCGCGCGGCCAGCCGGCGCAGCCCAAAGGCGCAGTTCGAGTTCGACCGCGCCATGTGGTTGTTCTATCGCAAGCACTATCAGCGCGGCACGTTCTTCCTGCTCGACTGGATGATCCGGCTGGGTCTGTCGCTGCGCGGGGGGCCAAAGCTGGCGCGTGAGATATTTGGCCTCTGAAGGCAGCCGTTGTTCCTGCGGCCAATGCGCCAGGTGTGGCCCGCATTTACACCGCCTGGTCGAACGTCCTTTCAAACGCGCTGCCGCGCCTGATTTGCTCGATCACTGCCACGACGCCAAACGCCTCTTCATGCGTGATGGGAAACGGCGCGCCCTGCCGAATGGCCGCGTACAGATGATCCCAGATGCTGTCCAGGTCGCACGGCGTTGAAGGCGCCACCGGCATGGCGCGCGACACCCACGGCAGCGGCCCGCCTTTGCCAAAACTGTAGTCCATGCCGGGCGTGTCTGCGGAAGCGCGTTCGTCGGGCAGGGCATAGTCCGCCGGCAAATGCCGGAGCGTGATCGTGTCACCCTGGCAGATCAGCGCCCCGCGATCCCCCAGCACGATGTACTCCGGCTCGGACAGCGCCGCGCCATCGCTGATCTCCAGGTCAATCACCCGGCCATTCTCGCCGGTGAGCACGATTTTGATGTGGTCTTCTGCGTCGCCCACAGTCGCTGTGCGCTTGAGGTCGCGCCACAGGCCGGCCACCGGCGATTCCAGCAGCCGCAGCGCGTGGTCGATCAGGTGCGGCCCCCAGTTGTTCAATTGCCCGCCCCCGCAGGTCAGCAACGTCTGCCAGTCGCTGCGGCGCTGGTAGCGGTTGCGGCGCAGTTTGATCTCGTACACCCAACCCAGAATGCCAGAGGCGATGATCTCGCGGATGTGGGTGAAGGCCGGCTCAAAGCGCCGGTTGTGGCGAAAGAAGAGCTGGCCGGTCGCCTGGCCGGCGGCCCGACGCAGTTGTTCAACGCCGGCCAGAGTCAGGGCGATCGGCTTTTCCAGGAACACGTGTTTGCCGGCTTGCAGCGCCTGAACGGCTTGTGGCACATGCAGCAGCGAAGGTGTGGCGATGGACACCAGTTCAATTGCTGGATCGGCCAGCATCTCGGCAAAGTCGGCGTAACTGCGGCAACCATATCTTTCGCGCATTTTGTCTGCGCGGTCCGGCTCGATGTCGCATGCGGCGACGATAGTGAAAAGATGCGGGCGCTTGTCCAGTTCAGGGCAGTGCATGCCCCAGCCGGCGCGCCCGATGCCGGCGATGGCGGTCCTGATCGGTGTCATGACGTTTCTCCCTGCGAGATGATTTCCAGTGTGACGCGCACCTGAAGCGCGCCGGCAAGGCCCGCTTTTTGAATGGCGATGCGGCGCTGCGCCGCCCCCTCCAGCAACGGCAGTTCATCCACGCGAATGGCGCAATCGGCGGGCGCCTCGATGCGCGCCGCGCCGCGTTTGCCGCGCAATATGATGACATTGCCTTCAATGGCGACCTCGCGCTGCGTGTTCCAGTAAAACGCAACGCCGCTTGCGCCGCTGTCCGGCTTCAATTCGTACTCGTCGCGGATGATCAGCGTGTGCGGCGCGGGCGAGTCCCATTCACGAATCCATGCGCGATAGTAGGGCCCCCAGCCGGCGCTGGCGTCGATGCGCGCATGGAAAGACGTCCCGTCGCCGGCGCCTTCCGGCTTCACATCGGCCATGAGCGGGCATTCGGGATGGGGGCGTTCGGGCATCCCGACCGGGATCAGCATGTTGTGCCGTTCGCAATGCTTCAGCTCATCCGCCAACGGATGCGAATAGTCGCATGTGCCGGGGTCCATGCCAAACGTCTCGCCGGCGAATTCGAGCACAAAGCTGCCTTTGTCCTCGTGAGTGTGGCCGGCGCCGGCCTGATTGCCCATGATGAGCAATTTGACCCATTCGCCGTTCAACCGGCGGGTGGAAGCCATGACGCCCATCGCCGGCAGCGACACAAATGCCGGCGGCGGCGCTGCCCGGGCCGGAATGTCGGCGTACAGTTTCAGTGCCAGCAGGGTATCAGGCAGACCGCCGGCGCGCCCAACGGCCTTGTGGTAGATGGAGACCCACTGGCTGTCGGGCAGAACGGCCGCCATGACAGCAGCCATTTCGCGCTCCACTGTGGACCGGGCATCGCAGATGGGGATCACGTCGGCGCTCTCATCGGTGGAAGCCACGGCAGCGCCAAAATCGGCAGTGCGCAACATGGCATCAGGAATGACCGAGGCGAAGGGCCGGCTGCGCGCGCGCGCGTAGTAGTACAACGACAGGCCGGCGTCGCGCCCCACACAGCGGAAGTAACTCGGACCTTCCACATAGCCGCCGTCGGGCAGGATGGTGTAGCCCAGGCTTTCGACCAACTCGTGATACGCGATTTCTGTGTAGGGCCGGGCGCGCGGCGTGAATCGCTCGACCAGCGCATAAGCCAGCATGCGCCCTGGGCTGAACCACGCCAACTGATTGCAGTGGAAGATGTACTCGTGCTTCCACGTGTTGAAGTTGATGGCGCCGAGTCCTTCCTGCATGATGCGCCGCAGCGCATAGTCACGGCCCACGTCGGTGAACCACTCCCCGCACAGGTCAAGCAGCAGGGCGGTCTCGTGGGCGCACAAGGACTGGACAAAGCAGCGATGCTCGAAATTGCTGCCGGGGAAATCGCAGATCATCCCGTCGTCCCAGTGCTGGCACATCGCCAGCGACATGGCGTAGCGCGCGCCCAGCCGGTGCAGGCGCTTGTCGCGCAGCAACAGGCCGGCGATGGCCGCGTTTGGCCCATGCGTGAGCAAATGCCTGCCGTGATCGCGCTCGCGGTTGTAGCGTGTGTCTCCCCAGAAGTTGACGAAATCGCTGATGAATCGCTCCGGGACAAGCTGCGTCGCCGCCTGCCCCGCTTGCGTAAAGGGCGACTCGCCGTGACGCGCGAGAAAGTTGTCATGCGCGGCGCGCAAGCGCGCCAACTCGTCGGCGCCAACCAGCAGGCCGTATGCAGGTTGAAACGACGGTTCAAAATCCTCTGGTTTCAGGTAGCCCTCCCAGCGCGCGTCGAAGCGATTCCACTGCGCGGCCTGTCGCGCGACCAGCGCGGTGTTTTGCAGGCCGATCCAGTTCAGCCAGCCCGATGCCACGCCATCGCCAGCGGCGAACACCTCGAGTGTGAGCGCGCGCAGCCGGCTTGCGCCGCGCAAATCCAGGCGATGCTCCTTCTTGAGTTGCGGCCCGGGCGGTGAGGTGAAGGCGCGTTCGCCCGCGTCAGTCTCGGCGCGCATGACAAAGATGGATTGCTCGGGCGCCATGATCGACACGATCAGCGCGTCATACCCGGCGCAGTCAATCCCGGCGCTATATGTGTCATAGCGGCGTGTCATGCGCAGCGCCGGCTGGTCAGGATCGGCGGGCCGGCGCGCCCACTCAAAGGCAGCCCAACACCAGTTCTGACGCACCTTCAGCCCATGCGCTGCGCCCGGCTCGATCTTCCATTGATCGAGCTGGCTCAACTGCGGGTCCCAGAACGGTTCCAGAATCGCTTCGGCGGTGTTGAACGGTTGAGCTTGAGGAAACGGCATGAGTTTCACCATTGTATTGGACTTGCTTGCCAGCCATGAGGACGCAGGCCTGGAGCGCAGATCTCCATTTTCATGAGCGGACTGCCGATGGCGAACGAGCCGGCCGCCAGCGCCACATCAACAGGGCTGCCATCAGCGCCATCGCGCTGCCAAACAGAAACGGCGCGGAAGGGCCGAAGCCTTCCCATCCGCCGACTCCGTGCCATAAAATGCCGGCAATCAGAGAAGCCGGAAAATCCAAAATGCCCAGCACGGCATTGTGCGTGCCGTAAGCTGTGCCGCGCGAAGCCTCGGGCACCAGGTCTGCAATCATGGCTTTGCCGGTTCCGAATGCCAGCCCGTAATACAGCCCATAGACCGCATACAGTGCCCAGATGTGCCATCCTTCCTGGGCCAGTCCAAAGCCGGCGTAGATGGCGGCATAGACCAGCCAGCCGCCGATGATGAGTTTGCGCCGGCCAATCCGATCCGAGAGCGAGCCGGCCGGGATGGACACCAGCGTGTACACCAGGTTGAACATCACCAGCATGGCCAGGATGCCGGCCACGCTGACGCCGCGCTCCTGCGCGCGCAGCGCCAGAAAGGCGTCCGATGAGTTGCCCAGGTCGAAGATGGCGGTGATGACCATGAAGGTCATGAACGGCTTGCCGAGCGCGCGGAAGGCGAACTTCGGCGCGGGGCGCTGTTTCAGCACCGGCGTGTCGCGCGCGCCCAGCGCCAGCGACAGCACCGCCAGAACCGCCGGAATCAGGCTGACCAGAACCAAAGTGCGGAAGGTGTCTGCGCCCAGCGTCGCGCCGGCCTGTTGCAGGAACCACACCACGCCCAGCGCAATCAACATGCCCAGGAAGGCGCCGGCGGTGTCGGCGGCGCGCTGGAAGCCGAAAGCAAACCCGTGCCGTTGCTCGTCCACCGAGTCGGCCACCAGGGCGTCGCGCGGCGCAGTGCGAATGCCTTTGCCGAATCGATCGACCCAGCGCACTGCGGCTATGGCCTCCCAGCTTGCAGCCACGTAGAAAAACGGCTTGGCCAGCGCCGACAGCGCGTAGCCGGTGACGGCCAGCCATTTGCGCGCCCGCAGCCGATCGCTCAGCCAGCCGGAGAACACCTTCAACAGGCTGGCTGTTGATTCGGCGACGCCCTCGATCAGACCAATGACATTGGCGCGCACGCCCAGCACATTGGCCAGAAACAAGGGCAGAACATTGATGACCATCTCAGTGGACACATCCATGAAGAAACTGGTGAGGCTGACGGCCCACACGTTGCGCGGCAGGTCGCGCAGACGCGGCCGGGACGTTGCGCCAGCGGGAACGGATGAAGTGGACATGCCGCCAGTTGTAGGACTGTGGGGAGGTTCTGTCAATCTGGCCGGCCGTCGCCATCAGCGCGGCAAACGGAAAAGCAAACAGCCCGCTCGTGGCGGGCTGCATTCGCGTCGATGAAGCGCGCCGCTGCCAGCGCGCTGCATGCGCTGCTACCAGCGTTCGGCAACGGCATCCCAATCCCGGTACAGATTATCCAGAGAAGCGGCTGCCGCATTTGCGGCAACCCGCATGGCTGCAAGATAGGATTCCCGGACGGCTTCGGTCTCCACCCGCTCGGTGTCGCGCTTCACGCGAACGATTTCAGTTTCCCAATGCTGGATCTGGGCCTCGATTGAGGCGCACACAGACAGAATCTTTGTCTTGAGCGCCGCGCTGTCATCCCCGGTCAACCGGGCAGCGTGGCTCTGCAAGATCTCTGCCTCAAGTTTCCAACTCAACAGCCGGCCGTGCGTGTCCATGCGCAGCCGGTTCAATCGTTGATAGGCGTCGGGCGATTGGGCGGCAACCAGCGCCTGCAATGCCTCAAGCTCGGCGCGCCAGTCTCGTATTTGCGCTTTCATGCGCTGGCGCAGCGCATTCAGGCGATCCTCGATGTTGCCCGATATTGCCAGGTTGCGCTGCCGGCTCAAGACGGCGTTCTGGAACCATTGCTGATAGTGATCGATATCGACGCGCACAGATTTGTTCATGAAATCTCTCCGCAGTCAGCCGGCGACAGATAGTTGGTTGATGACTTCGGACGCGCCTTGCGCGCACCAGGCGATTCGCTCAGCCCATGCGCGTTCGAAACACGAACGCACACTGCCGCGCAAAATGACGCATCCTTTGTAGGCTTCCACAGTGATCCACTCGGCGTCGAACATGGCGTTTCGGCGCAGGGCGTTGACGATGCCTTCGGAATCAACGAAGCCGGCGGCGGGCGTCGCCAGCGAGATTCGATCCAGGATCTCGCGCACGCCTCGTTGCGCCCCGGCAGCCCGCAAGGCCTCCCGGCGTTGATAGTCCCAGGTCAACTCGCCAGACAGGGTAACCACGCCGTCTTCGACCGACACATCCAGGCTGCCGGGCGCAAGCAGCGCAGTGTGATCGAGCGCAAACCGCACCACCTGGGCCAGTGTCTCGTCGGGTATGCTGGATGAGTCAGCCAGGGAGACCTGCGTCTGATTGATGACGCACTTGACGCCGCTCATCTTCTCTGCAATCTCCCCGATGGCTTGCTTCTGGGCATAGCTTGCCGCCCATCCTGTGAGGGTCATGACCCCGCCCTGAATATCGACACGAATCGAAGCATTCCGAGCCATGGGGTTCCAGTTGAATTCCTCTGCAACCCTATGGTACAGATCGGCATCGGTACTCATGCAGCCATCAGCCTGTATCAGGAAACACAAGCGCCTCCTCGGGCATCTTGAAGCGGCAAAGAGGAGGCGCCTGCTGCGGCTATTACGATCAACCTATGAGTTCTCCGGCACTTGGATGACAATGCAACGGCAACGTGTTCGACGACGCTTCAGCGGACATGATGTGAGTGCAGCGCGCTCGACGATCCTGCGACGTGCCCAATGGGACGGCAATGTGCTCGATGAGTCAGCGATGTGCTCGACGGTGGCTCGATGTTGTTCGTAGTGTTACAGTGTGTGCCTGCCGCGCTGTCAGGATACACGGGTGACGCCGGCTACACATCACCCGGTTCAGGTATTCTGTGATACCTGAAATCAGGTATTCGCTGCGACGAAATCGCCATTGGGTTAAAATAGTGTTGCAGAGCTCTGTCATGGCCATTCGCATTTTGCTGGCGGACGATCACAAGATTGTCCGCGAAGGCACGCGCCAACTGCTGGAACAATCAGACGATCTGGTTGTTGTGGCAGAAGCTGCCACCGGAGAAGCGGCTGTGCAGTTATGCGAGCAGCTGCGCCCGGATGTA
>DAOTYS010000111.1:0-9138 GCA_034434575.1 Thermoflexales bacterium | reverse complement strand
TGCGCTATTCACGGCGCTCTTGGTGACGGGCGGCATGATGCCGGTCTGGGTGGTGAGCGCCCAGAACCCGTATCCGCATCATGCCGGCCTGGTTATTCGCTTCGGGGATGGCAGCGTCTACACGCGCTGCGTCGATCTCGGTGAAGATGGGCAGGCAACTGGCGAGGAGGTCCTGCGCGCCGCAGGCGACCTGACCATCGTGGCCGACTATAGCTATGGGCTGGGCGCGGCTGTGTGCAAGATCAACCATGAGGGCTGTAACTTCCCGGCAGAACACTGTTTTTGCAAGTGCATGATGTCAAACCCGGATGAGCCGTGCGTCTACTGGTCGTATTGGCACTGGATCGATGGACAGTGGCAGTACTCGCAGCTTGGGGCAAGCAGTTACACGGTGCGCGCTGGCGCCGTGGAAGGCTGGCAATGGGGCGCAGGAACGACGATGTCGGCCATGCAACCGCCGGCCATTCCCTTTGACGCCATTTGTGTGCCGCCCACTGTCACACCAACGCCGACATCCACCCGGACACCGACTTCGACGCCGACGCCGATGCCGATGCCGACACCGACACCGACGCCGACGCCGACGCCGATGCCAACGCCGGCGCCGACATCCACTCCTGCGCCGGCTCCGACGGCTGCATCTGCTCCGCCGGGGCAAACCCCGTTGCCGTCGCAGACCTTTCCACCCACTGCGATACCATCCCAGACGGATACGCCAGCACCGGGCGCCACGGGTGGGGCGCTACCAACAGAGATGCCTAACACATCGCCGTCACCGACACCGTTTTCTCCTGCTGCGACAGCTACTTCATCGCCGGCTGACAGAAGCCCTTCTGCGCAACTGGCAACGCCCTCACCTGCTCCGGCGAGCGAAATCGCCGAGGCCGCTGACGCAAAATCGCCGGCAACGGTTCTGATGATGCCCATAGTCTTTGCAGCCGGCCAGCCTGCGCCAGCAGCCCCTGCGCGTTCGGATGTGACTGCTGCAACCGTTGGGCCGACGCCTGCTTCGGAAGTCGAAGCAACTGACACCGTGGCAAATGACATGCCGCAGCAGGCTATGCCAACCCGGACAGTCACGATCGTGGACAACAGAGTGGCGACGGAGCCGGCCATTGCGCGTGTTGCTCCCAGCGCCACGCCCACAGCACTTGCAACCGCCGCGCAGCCTCCGTTGAACTCCGCTGGCAACACGGTCGCCTACGTGGTGTTTGGCGGCTTGATTGCCGCATTGGGCGTTGCCTGGCTGGTCATCACGCGGAGAGGGCGCGCATGAGGCAAGTCCGGGCTTCTGCCTTGAGCGCCGGCATGTATGCCGCCGCCTCTGTGATCGGGGCGATTGCCTTTCTGTATCCCTTCTGGCTGACCGAGGTTCAGCAGACGGCGTTCATGGGCATGGCGCATGCTAACGACGCCCCCTTGATGACGACGATCCTGGTCGGCGCATGCCTGGCTGCCATGATTGTCGAGGCGCAGGGCCAGGCCATGAGCGCCAAGCTTATCGCCTTGCTGGGCGTGCTGATCGCAATCAACTCCGTGCTGCGATTCATCGAGACAGCGTTGCCAGGTCCCGGCGGCTTCACGCCCATTTTCTTCCTGATCATCCTCACCGGCTACGTGTTCGGCGCGCGATTCGGTTACTTGATGGGCGCGCTGACCCTGCTCGTGTCAGCGCTGATCACTGGCGGTGTGGGACCCTGGCTGCCCTACCAGATGTTCACCGCCGGTTGGATGGGCATGAGCGCCGGCTGGCTGGGCCATTTGCGAGTTCAGATTTCGGATGTTGGATTGCCGGGGCTGCCCGCCTCAGATCAGTCCACAATCCAGAATCGAGCATCCAGGATCGAGCTGCTTGTCCTCGTGGGCTTTGGCCTGATGTGGGGCTTTCTGTATGGCGCGATTATGAACGTCTGGTTCTGGCCATTTGCCGTGGGGCCGGCTCAACAGTACTGGACGCCCGGTGTCGGCGCGCTGGAAACACTGCAGCGCTACGCCGCCTTCTACGTAGCCACGTCGCTCGCGTGGGACGTCTTTGGCGCCGGCGGCACTGTGATGTTGATGGTGTTGTTCGGCGCGCCCACGCTTCGGGCGCTGAGACGGTTCCAGCGTCGCTTTGCGTTCAACTACCGCCCGCATGGAGGCAGCGAGGCGCATCCAGACGCGCGCGCTGAAGGCTTGACTCATGTCGCGCGATAACCAGACACTTCATTCGCTCGCCTGGCTGAGTTGGGTCAGCGCAACCCTGGTCGCCTTATCCGCGACGCGAAATCCATTCTATCTGTTGCTCATCCTGTTGTGCGTTGCGGTGGTGTCGGCGTCTGCGCTCAATATTGCTTCGGCGCAGCAAGACCAGACTTCGAGCGGCCTGCAACCCATCCGGCTGTCGCCGCTCCGCTTTGGCCTGCTGGTGACGCCGCTTGGCGCGCTTTTCAATGCGCTGATGGTGCGCGCCGGCGACACGACGGTTCTGTCCATTCCATCGGCCTGGCCGATTGTGGGTGGCGCAGCCATCACGCTGGAGGCGCTGGTCTTCGGCGCGCTGAATGGCGTGATGATCACCGGCTTCTTCGCCGCGTTCGCTGTCCTGAATACTGTCGTGCCGGCGCGCGCGCTGGTGCGGCGTGTGCCGCGCGCGTTCTACTCGGCCGCCGTAGTCACGTCCATTGCGCTCACCTACATCCCGTTTACGCTGCGCCAGTTCGAGCAGGTGCGCGAAGCCCAGGCCGTTCGCGGCCATGAGATGCGCAGACTGCGCGACTGGTTGCCGCTCTTTATGCCGCTCCTGGTGGGCGGCATGGAGCGCGCGCTGCAACTGGCCGAGTCGATGGCGGCGCGCGGATTCGCCAGCGCGGATGCCGAGACCCTGGGAGCGACAGATCAGGCAGCGGTGTTGACAGGATTGCTGGCGCTGGCGGCCGGCTGGCTGCTCAACACGATGTGGGGCCATCAGGTGGCCGGGCCGCTGATGATGCTGGCCGGGATCGCCATTCTCGCCCTCGCCCTGCGGGCCGTGGGCCGGCGCGCGCCACACACCCCCTATCGGCGCGAGGCCTGGCGCGCGCGCGACTGGGTGACGGTATTGGCGTCGGTCGTGGTTGTCGTCGCCATGTTCGTGCCGTTGCCCGGCCTGAGCCGCGCATCCTTGATCTTCTATCCATATCCGGCGTTGTCTGCGCCGGAACTCGACCTGAGCATCGTGGCGCTGTTGATGTGCCTGCTCGCGCCAGCACTGATGCTGGGGTTGCCGCGTCGCTGAGCACCGATGCGATTATCTCTGGAGCATGGAGGAACATGGAATCACAACCGATCCAACACATACGCTCGCTGGCCTACGGATATGTGCAGGTGTACACCGGCGACGGCAAGGGCAAGACGACGGCTGCGCTGGGCCTCGCCCTGCGCGCCGCCGGGCATGGTCTACGGGTCTACATTGGCCAGTTCATGAAAGGGCAGCCCTACGGCGAATTGAACGCGCTGGCCGGCCATCCTCGCATCAGGATCGAGCAATACGGCGAGCCGCAGTGCATTCACCGCGACGAAGTCACGCGCCATCACATCGCTCTGGCCGAGCAGGGCCTGCGCTGCGCGCGGGCAGCCATGCTGTCGGGTGAGTACGATATCGTTGTGCTGGACGAGATCAATGTGGCGATCTGGTTCGGCCTGCTTGACTCAGACGATGTGCTCTCACTGATCGAACAAAAGCCGGCTCGCGTGGAATTGGTGCTCACCGGCCGGAAAGCGCCGAGGGAGATCATTGAGCGCGCCGATCTCGTGACAGAGATGCGCGAAGTCCGGCACTATTACGCGCGCGGCGTGATGGCCCGCGATGGCATCGAACGTTGAGTGATATGAATGACAACATCATCGAATTGCGCCATGTCACGTTTGCCTGGCCCGGCGCTGCGCGCCCGGCGCTGCGCGATGTCAGCCTGAACGTGCGCGCGGGCAGTTTTGCCCTGGTCGTTGGCGCGTCCGGCGCCGGCAAGTCCACGCTGCTGCGCTGCTTGAACGGCCTGATCCCGCACTTCAGCGGCGGCGAGCTGAACGGCCAGCTTCGCGTCGATGGCCTGAACCCTGCTCTGGCCGCGCCGCGTCAGATGAGCCGGCGCATCGGTTTCGTGTTCCAGGACCCTGAAGCCCAGTTCACCATGGATACCGTCGAGGACGAAATCGCCTTCGCGCTTGAAAACGCGGCGCTGTCCCCGGCAGATATGCGCATGCGTGTGGAAGAGTCGCTCGATCTGCTGGAACTGGCGCCGCTGCGCGAGCGCCGGCTGGTCACGCTCTCGGGCGGCGAACGGCAGCGCGTGGCGATTGCCTCGGCGCTGGCGCTGCGCCCGCGCATCCTGGCGCTTGATGAGCCAACCTCGCAACTTGATCCGAAATCTGCCGAGGATGTGTTGCAGGCATTGGTGCGGCTCAACAGCGATTTGGGCCTGACAATCGTGCTGGTCGAACACCGGTTGGAGCGCGTGCTGCCGTTTGTGGACACCATCATTCATCTGCCAGGCGCAGCCGGAGAAGGCGTCGAAGATGGACCACCCCGGCAGGCGCTCGAACGGATAGTGTGCGTGCCGCCGCTGGTCAGGCTGGCAAAAGCGTTGGGCTGGTCGCCGCTGCCCCTCTCTGTCAAGGAAGGCGTTCAACGCGCCGGCGCGCTGGCCGGCGGCGCGAAGCCCGCGCCGGCCAGGCAGACGGATCGCGCATCCGGCGCAGCCCGCGCGCCTGTGGTGCAGGTGCGAGAGGCTGAAGCCGGCTATGGTGCGACACCCGTCCTGCGCGGCGTCAGCCTCGATCTGCGCGCCGGTGAGATCGCTGTCCTCATGGGGCGCAACGGCTCCGGCAAGACAACGCTGCTCAAGAGCATCGTTGGGCTGATCAAACTGCGGCGCGGCCAGGCGCTGGTGTGCGGCGAACGCACAGCCGGGCGCAGCGTCGCCAGCGTGTGCCGCCAGGCCGGCTATCTGCCCCAGGATCCCAACGCGCTCTTGTTCGCAGACACTGTCGAAGACGAACTACGTGTCACACTCATGAATCATGGCCTGCCGCCCCGCGACGCCGCCATTCACGCCGTTCTCGATCAACTGGGACTGGCGGACAAGGCGCGCGCTTATCCGCGCGATTTGAGCGCCGGGGAGCGGCAACGCGTCGCCCTGGCTGCCATTGCCATCACGCATCCTGCCGCCCTCTTGCTGGATGAGCCGACGCGCGGTCTGGATTACGCGGCGAAAGATGCGCTGGCGCAACTGCTGCGCCAATGGCGCGATGAAGGCATGGCGATCCTTGTTGTCAGTCACGATGTGGAAATGGCCGCGCTGATCGCCGACCGTGTGATGATCATGAGCCAGGGCGAGATCATCGCCGAAGGCAACCCGGCTCGTGTGATGGCCGATTCGCCCCTGTTTGCGCCGCAGATTGCCAGAGTGTTCCCCGGCCGGGGCTGGCTGACCGCCGAGGACGCGCTGCGCGAGCTGACCAGCGCCGGCGCGCGGCCCCTGCGCCAAAACGTTTGATACAGACCAGATTAACAAGGCAAGCTAATGCAACTGACCCCGACGCCCACTGCAGCGGACCCGACGGCCCGCCTACGACAGAACATCGCCGCGCATGGCAGCCGGCTGCGCGTTGCTTTGTTGCATCTTGCGCCGGTCCCCGGCGATCTTGAGCGCAACCGGCGGCTGGTCGAGACAGCGATTGAGACCGCCGCCGGCATGGGCGTCGACTGGATCGTGACGCCGGAGTTGTGCGAGTGTGGATACGCCTTTGCCGATCGCATCGGCGTCGAGTGGATTGCGCCGCAGCCCGATCCATGGATGCGCGACCTGAGCCGGCTGATCGCGCAGCAGCGTGTGACCGTGTTCCTGTCGCGTCCTGAACGCGATCCGCGCGCCGGAAAACTTCACAACACTCTCTTCGTGATTGGCGCTCAGGGCGAAATACTGGGCAGCCACCGCAAGATCAACTCGCTGAAGATTGGGCCAGAGTCATGGTCAAGCCCTGGTGATCGGGCCGATCCCATCGTGGTTGAACCGTGGGGGCGAGTCGGTCTGCTGGTCTGCGCCGATGCATACACACCGCGCATTGCCACAACCCTGCGTGAGCGCGGCGCGCAGTGGCTGGTGTCATCTGCGGCGTGGCACCCGGGGGCTTACGGCCCGAACGGCGAGTGGGAACGTTGCACGGCCGACACCGGCCTGCCGCTCTTCGTCTGCAACCGCACCGGCATGGACGATGCCCTGGACTTCACTGCGTCCGAGAGTGTGGCGGCGCACGATGGGCAACGTCTCTTGTCGTTTTCTTCTGCGCGCCCGGCAGTCCTGCGCATCGAATGGGACACGGCGCCCCAGACGCTGGTCGGTCAGCAGACTTGCATCCTGTAGGGAGGTCATGAACACATGGGTCAACTGGATACCCCCTCCAACGCGCGCCGAAAGGTCGCTTTTGATTTCGCCGCCTTATGGGATGATTGTGTCCGTCAGGATTCGTGTCATTGGTTGAAGGCAGAGGATGATCTGGCGTTTTGGGAGCGTCACGCTTCGGTGTACGATCAACGCACCGGCGGGCCGGGATCGGCGGCGCGCACCGTGCAGCTCATTCGCCGGCACACCCGCCCGAACGACACCATTCTGGATGTTGGCGCAGGCACAGGGAGACTTGCCCTGCCGCTCAGCCACCACGTCCGGGAAGTGACGGCGCTGGACCACTCGCCGCACATGCTCGATGTGCTCAGCCGCAACGCAGCCGCATGGCGCGTCCAGAACATTCGCGCCGTGCAGGCAGACTGGGCCGACTGGCGCGCCTACCCGCATGACATCGTGATCGCCGCCTGGTCCCTCTATCGGCAGCCTCGCCTGTTGGATACCATGCAGAAGCTGGTGGATGCGACCCGTCGCTGGTTGTTCATTGTGACCCGGATCACGAGCTGGCCGCCGCATCGCCTGATTGCCGGGCAGATATGGCCTGAACGATTTGCGAACCAGGTGGATATGCCGGCGCATTTGAGTTTTCTGGGCGCGCTGTGGCAGCTGGGCGCTCATGCAGACCTGCGCATTCTGCAGGAGAGGCGCATGTTTTCCGGCCGCACGCCCACCGATCTGGCCGCCCTGCTTGCCCCGACCGACGCATCCGCAGCGGAGCTGATTTGCTTTGCAGAGCATCTGATGCCGCATTTGCGACGTTCCCAGTGTGGCTTTGTCTATCGCGTGGTCGAGCCGGTGGCAGTCATCCTTTGGCGGGCCGATGAATCTCATCGGCGCATCCCTGCTTCAGACGAATAACCGTTGTTCGTGATCGCTTCTCGATGATGTATCATCCCGCCCAGAAAGGCGGTGAACATCATGAACACATCCGGCAAGATCCCGGTAGCGGTCCTGGGCGCGACCGGCGCGGTCGGCCAGCGGTTCATTCAACTCCTCCAGGATCATCCTTTTTTTGAGATTGCTGCGCTTACCGCTTCGGATCGCAGCGAAGGCAAACGCTACGCCGATGCCGTGCGCTGGATCATTGAGGGCGATGTGCCGCAGTCGGTTCAGGGCATGACGCTGCTGCCCACCGATGCCTCAATCCTGGCGAGCGGAGCGCCGGTCAGCGCGGCCTTCAGCGCCCTGCCCAACGAGGCGGCGCAGGCGGCGGAGCCGGCTTTCGCGCGGGCCGGCGTGCTCGTCTTCTCCAACGCCTCCTTTCATCGCATGCATGCCGATGTCCCCCTGGTCATCCCGGAAGTCAACGCCGACCACCTGGGCTTGCTCAAACACCAGCAACAGGCGCGCGGATGGAGCGGCGGCATTATTTGCAACACCAACTGCACCGTCAGTGGCCCGGCCATGGCGCTGCGGCCGCTCTACGATGCGTTCGGCGTCAGGCGCGTGTTTGCCGTTTCGTTGCAGGCGCAGAGCGGCGCCGGCTACCCCGGCGTGCCCTCGCTCGACATCACCGACAATGTGTTGCCGTTCATCAAGGGTGAAGAGGACAAGCTCGAGGCCGAGGCTCGCAAGCTGCTCGGCGCGTTGCGCCAGGACGATCACGGCGCGCTGTCGGTTGTGGATGCGCCCATCGCCGTCAGCGCGCACTGCAATCGCGTGCCGGTGATCGACGGCCATGTCGTGACCCTGTCCATCGAATTGGCGTCGCCGGCCAGCCCCGACGACGTGACGCGCGTGTTGCGCGACTATCGCCGCGCCGAAGTGGCGGGCCTCCCCACTGCGCCAGCGCACCCCATCGTCGTCCGCGCCGAGCCGGACCGGCCGCAACCCCGGCGCGACCGCATGGCCGGCAAAGGCATGAGCGCCGTCGTGGGCCGCGTGCGCGCCGAGCCGTTGTTCGGCGATTGCGGTGTGAAATGCGTCACCCTGGCCCACAACACCATTCGCGGCGCGGCCGGCGGCAGCATCCTGAACGCAGAAGTGCTGTTCAAGTCCTTTGGCCTGCCCAGAGCCTGATCCGTCTATAAATCATGAAAAGAATCAGTGTTGTTGGCGTCGGATACGTCGGACTCGTGACAGGGGCGTGTTTTGCCGATCTGGGCAACGACGTGGTGTGCCTGGATGTAAATGAAGAGCGCATCGAGAACCTGAAGCAGGGCATCCTGCCCATCTACGAGCCGGGGTTGGAGGAGGTGGTGCGCCGCAATGTGAACGCCGGGCGGCTCTCCTTCACCTGCTCGTACAGCGAGGCGCTGAACGCCAGCAAAGCCGATCTCGTGTTCATCGCGGTCGGCACGCCAGAGGGCGTGGATGGCGAGGCCGATCTGCGCTACGTGCGCCAGGTGGCCGAGACCATCGCCGAAGTGATGGATCATCCGCTCATCATCATCAACAAGAGCACCGTCCCAGTCGGCACCGGCGACTGGGTGGCGGACATTGTGCGCAGCAAACAGCCCAGGCCCATCCCTTTCAGCGTGGTCAGCAATCCTGAATTCCTGCGCGAAGGTTCGGCCATCCTCGACTTCATGAATCCCGACCGCATTGTGCTCGGTTCGCTCGACCGCGATGCGGCGGAGATGGTGGCGCAGTTGTACTTTCCCCTGCGCGCCCCGATCATGATCACCGACCTGCGCACAGCCGAGATGATCAAGTACGCCAGCAACGCCTTCCTGGCCACCAAGATCTCGTTCATCAACGAGATCGCCAATATCTGCGA
>DAOTYS010000110.1:0-8640 GCA_034434575.1 Thermoflexales bacterium | reverse complement strand
GGTGTCCGTGCCGCGATACAGGACGAAGCCGGCAGACATCGACATGCGCCCCAGATAACTGACCGTCGGAAAAGACTCATCCTGCGGACGCAGGTCGCGCACTTCGCCCCCTGAGTTGGTCCATGTCGCGCCATCATAATAGTCGTAGGAAACGGCTCGCCAGAAATAGCGTCCCGGCAGCGCCGTCACATCCATCACCGGCTCTTTGGTCAGATTGCGCGGGCCGCCCAGTGTGAGCGACGCGCCGAAACTGTCGATCGGCTGCAAGTTGTAGTTGCGCACATCGGAGAACAGCCGATTCAGGCGGGCCACCATGTCGTTGTACGGCTCTGTCAGTTGGTTGAACACGCTCTGGGCCGCGCTCGACGATGCCAGCGCCGGCATGCGCCAGGCGACCACAAGCGCAACCAGGCCGATGCCCAGCCCGGCAACCATGAAACTGGCCCGCAATCCTCTGGCAAAGCGCACGCCCTCATTGCGCCACACTTCCTCTCGGTCTCCCAGGTGCGATTCCACCAGCAGCATCAGCGCGCACACCAGGTAGATGACCAGATACGAGGACATGGGCGCGACGCCGCCGTAGTAGTACACGTTGGAGAACAGCGTGACGCCGGCCGGCAGAATCACATGCCAGATGCGCCGGTGGCGGAACGAATACCACGCAGCGGTGTAACCGAGCAGCCAGAACAATCCGCACAGGACGAGAATGAAGATCAGACTTTCGCGGCTGGCGTCATTGTTGACGGCGGCGCGCGCCCAGTTGATGATCTTCCCAATGATGACGAAGATGCGCTCGCGCCATTCATAGTTTTGGGGAACGCTGACGTGCGTGCCGCCGATGACGCCCAGCACGAACAGGCTGTAGATGAAACTGGTGATGTGCGCCGTCCAGCCGGGGAAGTTGCTGAACGCCAGCGCCGTGCCGGCCAGCAGACCCAATATCATCGGCCACACGGCCACACTCAGGCCGGGCGTCCATTCTGCCACCACGATGCTGTTGACGACGGCAAACAGCATCACGAACAAAACGAACAACGTAACGAGATCGGACCGTTTCATGCGCTTTCCCACGCCGGCGCTGCTGCGGCGCTGGTTTCACAAGCATAGCAGGTCAGAATGAAGCCCGCCTGTGAGCGCCGGTCTGCGCGCAATGCGCAATACGCAGTGCGCACGACGCACAGACCGGCCAAACGGGTTGTCCGCAGCCCTACACGCTGATCGGCGTCCCGTTCACGCCCAGCGCGGCTTCCATGACCACTTCGCTCAGGGTCGGGTGCGCGTGCACGGACTGCGCGATCTGGTCAGGGGTCAACTCCGCGTTTTTCGCCAGCACCAGCTCTGGCAGCAACTCGGTCACATCCGGCCCAATCAGGTGCGCGCCCAGGATCTCGCCATATTTGGCGTCCGCGATGATCTTGACAAATCCTTCATACGAGTTCAGCCCCAGCGCCTTTCCATTCGCGCGGAAGGGGAATTTGCTCACCTTCAACGAAAACCCTTTCTCTTTCGCCTGCGCCTCGGTCAGGCCCATGCTGGCGACTTGCGGGTGGGTGTATACACAGCGCGGCATGGCGTTGTAGTCCAGCTTTGCCACATGGCCGCTGTATTTGCCCATCTCGGCGGCGATTCTCTCGGCGGCGACGACGCCCTGAGCCGAAGCCACGTGGGCCAGTTGCAGTTTGCCCGTCACGTCGCCGATGGCGTAGATGTGCGGCGCGTAGGTGCGCATGGCATCGTCCACGGGGATCAGCCCGCGCGCGTCAGTGGTCACGCCGGCTTTGTCCAGCCCGATGTTCGCGGTGTTGGGCTGCACGCCGACCGACACCAGCACCCAATCGGCTTTGAGGGTCTGGCCGGCGGCATCGGCCGCGCCATAGGTCAGCGTCACGCCATCCGGCCCAACCTTCGAGCCTTCCACTTTTGCTCCGGCGATGGTCCTGATGCCGGCGCGTTTGAACGCCTTGTCCATCTCCGCGCTGATTTCCTCATCCTCCAGGGGCAGGATGCGCGGCAGGGCTTCGATCACCGTCACGTCGGCGCCATAAGCATGGAAGACATAGGCAAACTCCATGCCGATCGGCCCTGCGCCGATCACGACCATCGATTTGGGCGCCGACTTGACTTCGAGCAACTGGCGGTAGGTGAACACGCGGACGCCGTCCGGCTCCAGGCCGGGCAGGGTGCGCGGGCGCGCGCCGGTGGCGATGATGAAACGTGACGCTTCCACGGTGTGCTCTTCGTTGCGCGACTCTACCCGGATCGCTTTTGGCGAGACGAACTCGCCGTCACCCCGGAAGATGGTGATGTCGTTCTTCTTCATCAGGAACTCGACGCCTTTCACCAGCCGGCCCGACACGTCGCGGCTGCGCTTCTGCGCCACGGCATAGTCCACCTGTAGATTGTCGAAGGTGAAGCCGTAATCCTTGCCGCGATGCAGCAATTCGATGATCTCGGCATTGCGAAGCAGCGCCTTGGTGGGGATGCAGCCCCAGTTCAGACAGATGCCGCCCAGGTTGTCGCGTTCGATGATGGCCGTTTTCAGGCCGCATTGCGCGGCGCGAATGGCCGCCACGTAGCCGCCGGGGCCGGCGCCCAGCACGGCAACGTCGAAGGTGTTTGGATTGGATGCCATTTTTCAGCCTCTTTGATTGACAGTCACTGGTTGCGCATCATATCATCCTGCCATCCTGTACCTTCACATCACCGCTCCCCTGCTCCTCCGCCCCCTATAATCCCCGTCGTGAGCAGTGATCTGCGCGACCGACTCAAGCGATTGGGCGTACACAAAGGCGTGGCGCATCTCAAGCCGGCTGTTCAGCCGGCTTCCCAGTCTGCCGGGCTTGCCGGCGACGCGCCGGCTTTGCCCCTTTGGAACCTGGAGCTGCCCACGCCCTTTGGCCCGGCCTTCGTCCGACGCACGCGCTTTCCGTTGGACCATCGCCACGGCGATCGTCCGCTTGGTCTCGCGCTCACGCTGCCTCCCTCGGCCTTCCAGGATGTGCCCGGCTTCAACGCGCGCGACGCGCTGTTCCTCGACACCGAGACCACCGGCCTGTCTGGCGGCGCCGGCACGCTGGCGTTTTTGGTCGGGGCCGGCTACTTTGAAGCCGGGGACGGGCAGTCCCCCGATCCAACGTCGTTTGTCGTCGATCAGTTCTTCCTGCCCGATCCAGCCGGCGAGGCCGGCATGTTGTGCGCGCTGGATCGGCTGATCAACCAGCGGCAGACACTGGTGACCTTCAACGGACGGGGGTTCGATGCGCCATTGCTCGAAACGCGCTTTGCGCTGGCGCGCATTCCGCCGGCGCTGTCCGACAAGGCGCATTTGGATTTGCTGTTGCCCAGCCGGCGACTATGGCGCTATGCCCTTGCCTCGCGCAGCCTGGGGTCGATCGAATATCACATCCTCGATGTGCGCCGCGATCAGCAGGATATCGCCGGCTTTCTGATCCCGGAGTTGTACCGCGAGTATCTCAAAACCGGCCGCGCGGATGACATGGACCGCGTGATGTATCACAATCTGTTCGACGTGCTGTCGATGGTGACACTGGCGCCTCGCATCGCCGATGCCCTTGCCCGGCCGTCCACGCCCGGCGAACGCCTGTCTGTCGCTGTGGACTGCGAGCGCAAGGGCGACATGGCGCGGGCCGAAGCCGCCTATCGCGCCCTGTTGCAGGACGAGGCGTCTGGCGCGCAGCGCAGCATCGCGCTGCGCCGGCTGGCGCGCTGTATGAAGCGCCAGAAGCGCCGCACCGACGCGCTCTTGATGTGGCAGCAACTGGCCGAACAGATGGATGCGGGTGACATGCGCATCGAGGCGCTCATCGAGATGGCCAGGCATTATGAATGGCACGAGGGCGATCTGTCGGCGGCCCTGACGGCCTGCCGACGCGCCCTGGCCCTCTGCGATCAGCCGGCCCTGCGCGCCGAGATTGCCCATCGCGTCGCCCGCCTGGAGCGCAAATTGCGCCGGCGTGCCGCATCTGATAATTCCGGGGATAGCAGTGGTAGAGTAACCCCTGGAACGCCGGCTGGGTAGCCGGCGTCTAAACAGGTTGAGGTTTCCAGACCATGATGAAGCTTGCCCTGCGTCTGACTCACGGTGTGGCGGTCTGCGTGTTGCTGGTTGCATGCCAGCCGGCTGCGGTGCCCACTCTCACTCCCACTGCCCTGCCGATTGGCGAAGTGTCGCCATTCATCACCGTGGCGCCGTCTCAAGCCGCGCCCGGCCAATCGCTGACCATCAGCGGCGCGGCGTGGCGCGCGAGTGAAGAAATCTCGCTCGCGGTTCAGCCGGCCGATCCTGGGCTGGGCGTTGGGCTATCGGGCGGCGTGTTGCGCGCAGACGCAGCAGGCCGGTTCGAGCTGGCAGTGATGTTGCCCCAGGACATGCGCCCCGGCGTCTGGACCGTTGTCGCGCGCGGCGCAACGCCCGAACGCGCCGCCAGTGTGTCCTTTGCCGTGCTGGCATCGACGCGCGAACCGGGCGCATTGGCAACCTACACGCCAATGCCGTCGCCCACAGACACGCCGACGCCCGCGCCCACACACACGCCAACAGCGTTGCCCACGCAACCCGCGCCGCCCACGGCAACGCGCCTGCCACCCACACCTACCCGCACCCCGGCCCCGCCAACGCCCACCGCCACGCCGCCGGTCATCACTGACTGGCGCGGCGACTACTTCAACAATCCAACGCTGGCCGGCAACCCGGCCTTCACGCGCAACGATCCCAGCATCACATTCGACTGGGGCAATGGTTCGCCCGACCCACGCCTGAGCGCCGACGGGTTCTCGGCGCGCTGGACGCGCCGGCTATATTTCGACGCCGGCCTGTACCGCTTCACCGTGCGGGTTGACGACGGGGCGCGTGTGTTTGTCGACGGCGTCCTGGTGATCGATGAGTGGCGCGACGGCTCGGCGCGCGACGTGTCCACCGACCTGACGCTGAGCGCCGGCGACCACGATCTGCGGGTCGAGTACTACGAGCGCAGCGGCGCGGCGTCTATCCAGCTCAGTTACGCACGGCTTTTGCTGCCGCCGACGCCGACCCCCTCGCGCACGCCTGCGCCGGCCACGTCTACGGCCACCGCCTCACCGGCGCCGTCAGTGACGCCATCCCCGACGCCGTCGGTGACACCCATCCCATTGCCCACCCAGGCCCCGCCACCCACCAACACACCCCGGCCGACACCGATTCCTGTGCCTACCAGCACGCCCACACGTCAGCCGACGGCCACTCCGAGGGCGACTTCCACCACCAGGCCCACGGCAACGGCCACACCGATTCCAGCTCCAGCCACCGCGACAGTCACAGCCATACCAGAATACACTGCGACGCCAACGCGCACACCCAGCCCAACCGCAACCGACACGCCGCTCCCGCCCACGGCCACGCCAACCGAGTTACCGACCGAGACTCCCGTGCCGCCCACCGCCACGCCGACTGAACAGCCGACCGAGACTCCCGTGCCGCCCACGGCCACGCCAACCGAGATGCCGAGCGAGACGCCGCTCCCGCCTACAGCCACGCCGACCCTGGCACCAGGCGAGCCGCCGACAGCGACCGTCACACTGTCAGACACCGTCTTGCTGATCCAGGGAGAAAACTGGCCGGCTGCTGCCCGCGTCACAGTGTCGTTGAGCGCCAGCGCCACGGGCGCGAACGCCAGACGAGCCGGCGAGGTGCGCGCCAACCGCAGAGGCGTTATCGCCGGCCGCGTGGTCCTGAGGCAGCCACTGGGCGACAAGCGTTACGTTGTCTTGAGCAGCGCAGACATCCGGCTGATTGTGCCTATCCTGGGCGTTGAGTCGCCGGCGTCCCAACCGGCTGACAGCTCAACGCCCGCATGGCGTAGAATCGCATGGCAACACGCAGCAACCCGAATGATCTGAATTCACCGATAGCTCCGCTCGACCACTCCAGGCCGGGCGGAGCGCTTATCTGCGCTCATCACTCGTCACTCGTCACTCCTCACTCGTCACTCTTAGCTCTTCACTCTCTCCTGACTCATGGCCACCATACGACCCTTTCGCGGTGTTCGCTATCGCCTGAGCGACGCCGGCTACTTGTCGCGCGTCATCACCCAGCCTTACGATCGCATCCACGACGCCGAGCAGGCCGCCTACTATGCGCTGCACCCGCACAACTTTGTGCGCATCGAGATGGGCCTGCGCGACCCCGACACGCCGGAGGACAACGTGTACACCCGCGCGCGCGACGTTGCCCGAGCGTGGCTCGATCAGGGCGTGTTGATGCGCGAGGAGAGGCCGGCGTTGTATGTGATCGAGCAGCAGTTCGAGGCGCCGGACGGCCGCGCGCTCACCCGGCGCGGCGTCACGGCTGCATTGCGCCTCAGCCGCTTCGACGAGGGAATCATCCTGCCCCACGAGCGCACACTGAGCGGCCCCAGGACCGACCGGCTCAATCTCACCCGCGCGACAGAAACAGCCTGGGGGCACATCTTCGTCCTGTATCCCGACGCGACCAACCAGGTCAATCAACTCTTGCAACCGTTTCTGGAGACGCACGCGCCCATTGTGGCGCGCGAGCAGGTCATCGAGCCGGCGGTCGAGCAGCGATTGTGGGTTGTGGATGATGCGGCCGTCATTGCGGCGGTTGTTGAGGAGATGGCCCCCATGCGCCGGCTCATCATCGCCGACGGACACCATCGCTATGAAACGGCGCTGACCTATCGCGACGAGATGCGCGCCCGGCAGCCGGATGCGCCGGCCAACGCCGCCTTCAACTTCGGCCTGGTCACGTTTGTCAGCATGAGTGATCCGGGGTTGACGATTCTGCCCACTCACCGGCTGATTCATTCGTATGCGCGCCTGAGCAGCCGCGAGCTGCTGCGGGCGCTGGCGCCCTGGTTCGACGCGCAGCCCATGCCGGACCGGGGTGCGTGGCTGCGGGCGCTGGCAGGCGCGGCGGCAGATCCGCCCTGCTTCGGTTTCTACGACGGGGCGCACACACTGCTCACCCTGCGCTCGCCTGACGTGATGGATCGGCTTGCGCCCGATCGACACACGGCCTGGCGCGCGCTCGATGTGGCCGCGCTGCACAAGATCGTTCTGGAACACGTGATGGGGCTGACGCAGGAGAGCATTGCCCGGCAGGAAAACATCCGCTATCTGCGCGACGCCGGCCCCGGCTATCAGGCAGTGGATCGTGGCGAGGCGAACTTCCTGTTTGCGCTGCGGCCCACACGCATCGAACAGGTGCGCGCCTGCGCGGAGGCCGGCGAGGTGATGCCTCAAAAGTCCACCGACTTCTACCCCAAGATCATCAGCGGATGGGTGGCGTTGCCGCTGACCGGACTGATCGAGTGACGCGCCGGCGGGGAAGCGCAATGCGTATTGCGTATTGCGTGGCGCGCGGCCGATTTCGTATATGAGGCAAGACATTCAAGGCATTGAGAGAACAAACATGAGCATGAACAAAGTGAAAACCGGCATCATCGGTTGCGGCAACATCAGCGGCGCGTACCTGCGCGCCAGCCGGACGTTCGAGATTCTCGACATCGTAGCCGTCGCCGACGCAATCCCGGAGCGCGCCCGGGCCAGAGCCAGCGAGTTCTCACAGGATGGGCGCATGCTGCGCGCGCTGACGGTGGCGGAACTGCTCGACGACCCTGAGATTCGGATCGTGGTCAACCTGACGACACCCAACGCGCACGCGGAAGTGGCGCTGGCTGCGCTCAATGCCGGCAAAAATGTGTACAACGAGAAGCCGCTGGCCATTACGCGCGAGGATGGGCAACGTATGTTGGCGCTGGCCAAATCCAAAGGTCTGCTGATCGGCGGCGCGCCCGACACTTTTCTGGGCGGCGGGCACCAGACCTGCCGCAAATTGATCGACGACGGCGCCATCGGCGAGCCGGTGGCCGCCGTGGCCTTCATGACCTGCCACGGTCACGAGAGCTGGCACCCCGACCCGGAGTTTTATTACAAGGCCGGCGGCGGCCCGATGTTCGATATGGGTCCGTACTACCTGACGGCCCTGATCAACATGATCGGGCCGGTGGCGCGCGTGACTGGCTCGGCGCGCATCACATTCCCGGAGCGCACCATCACCAGCCAGCCCAAATATGGCGCGCAGATTGTGGTTGATGTGCCCACCCATGTGGCCGGCGTGCTGGACTTCGCCAATGGGGCCATCGGCACTATCGTCACGAGCTTCGACGTGTGGTCGGCCAACCTGCCGCGCATCGAAGTGTACGGCAGCGAAGGATCGTTAAGCGTGCCCGATCCAAACGGCTTTGGCGGGCCGGTCAGGCTGCGGCGAGCGACAGACAAAGAATGGATTGATGTGCCGCTGACACATGGCTATGCGGAGAACCATCGCAGCATCGGCGTGGCGGACATGGCGTATGCGCTCTCGACCGGCCGGCCCCATCGCGCCAGCGGCGATTTGACGTACCACGTGCTCGACATCATGCACGCCTTTCACGATGCCTCGCGGGAAGGCCGGCATATCACGCTCACCAGCACGTGCCATCAGCCAGCCGTGTTGCCCACGGGCCTGGCGCCGGGCACACTGGACGAGTAGACGCTTTTCGGCGCAGTTGCTCTGCTTCTTCACCCAGCGGGGCGCGACTCCAATCGCGCCCCGCTGACATTTACATCTGCAATCAACCG
>DAOTYS010000109.1:0-9847 GCA_034434575.1 Thermoflexales bacterium | reverse complement strand
AGAGGCGGTATGGATGACTATAAGCATTGATGCGAGCGTAAGACGCATCAAAGTTCCTGCGTGTAGCACGCAGCTTTTCGATTAGACATGAATGTTCCGCAAGTTCTTCCCAGAATCATTGACCGCTCGATCATTATCGCCCGTGCCGGCCAGCCGCCAGCCTGCATCATTTACCCGGGACGTTTTGCCGGATACCGGCAGGTCGCGCAACTATTGGCGGATGTGATCGAAGACTGCGCTGACGCGCGGCCACTGCTTATCTCCGATGTCGATCTGCTCCCCCAACGCCACAGTCGCCTGCCTGATGTCTATCGTCGGCGCCCGCTTATTCTGCTGGGCAGCCTTAACACCAATCGCGTGATTGCGCCGCTCTACGCGCGTCATCTGTGCGCTACTGACGCCACATACCCCGGCATCGGCGGCTACGAAGTGCGGGTTTTAGTCAATCCCTTTGGGACGCAGGTCAATAGTCTCCTTCTTGGTGGCAGCGATCTGGAGGGCGTCAGCAATTCTTTATATCGTCTGATCGAATTGCTTGAAGGGCAGCGCGGCGAACTTGCGCTCCCTTACACACTCGACGTCAAACTGGCCCCGGACATTGCGCGTCAATTCGCCAACTGGCCCTTCACACGTCTGGACGCGTTGCCGCCTGACACTGGCGCTGAGTTGCTCAATCGCATTGGAATGCACGCGATTTTGTACGCCTGGACAGGTGATTTCCGGCATGCTCAATATTCGCGGGACTGCCTGCTCAAGATGAATCGCCTGTATCCGCACAGCTATGGCGATTGGCATTACGGCATCGAGAAGCTCGTTCGAGCGCTTCCCTGGCTCGTCTCAAGCGGCCTGTTGTCCGGCGGCGAACTGCATCAAACCGAGGAGCGCCTGCTAAACAATGCGATTGGCTCGCAAAACATGTGGTGGCGCAGGCGTGACGGACGCCCGCCGCTTGGGCACCGGCATCACGGCAAAGGCGCCTTCGCGTTCTATCTTCAGGCGCGATATCTGCGCGATCACGCCCGATGCAACGACGCGGCGCAGGCGTTGTGCGCTCAGTGGTGCGCGGAATGCTGCGCGTTTCTCGACGCCCTGGCAAACGCTCGCATCGACGATCAGGATGACGAGAGCACCTTGAACAACCTTTCTACCCTGATCTGGTATGCGCTTGGCGAAGAGCGATTCGAGCTATTCGAGAGTGGCAACGCTCGATTGATGGCGCAACGGGCGATCGCCCTGCACGATAATCAGGGCGCCGGCGCCGGCGTGGAGGGGTACGGCGAAGCTTTGCCCGGCGCAATGTATCTGCACCAGGAAGCCGGCGTCATAGTGGCTGCAAGCGCGTTCTATTATCAGGACAGTCAGCTTAAATGGGTGCGTCGCAGACTGCCTCATTTGGAAACGCCTCTACGCTGGGATGGTTGGTCTGTGTCGCCGTTGTTCATGCATAAATTCGACACCGGCGATGAATTGCCAGCCGAGGCGCCCACCCGGCTGATCGGCCTTCATCGATTGCCCATCAGCCCACACCAGATGGAAATCATGTCCAACCCCCCGATTCATATCGAGCCGCGCGGTCACTTTGTCGATGCGCCGGAGACATGGCAGATGCAGGGTGGTGTTGGCACAACACGACTGGCTGAGCAGCGCGCTTTCGACAAGTTAGTGTTGCGGGGCGGCTTCGAGTCCGGAGATGCGTATTTGCTGCTTCAGGGCTATCAGGGCGGTTATCGCTGGCAAGGCAGCATGCACGCAGTGAACGCCATCGTGCGTTTCGCTCAACACGGCCACATCTGGCTGATTCAGAACACCGATCAGCAATCCTACCTGCACAAGAATGGCGTGCTGGTGAGCAACGGCTTCAATCAAACTTTGATCTCGCCGGCCGCCGAATGGTTGGCGGTCGACGATTTCTCGACAGTCGCTCTGTCCGCTACGCGCGTCAACGAGTGCCATTACGCGACATGGACGCGGCATCTGTTCTGGGCGAAGCGCGGCGATGGATGGTTCGTTGTTATAGACAACATCCACATACGTCAGGCCGGCCCCTACTCATTCATATGCACATGGCGCACGCCCGCTTTCGCTCGCATTGACGATCAGCAGTGGGTGGTCAAGCAGGGCAGGCATGTCTTCAGATTGACCTGGGATGGCCTCAGCGCCATCGAAAGCGAAGCTCTGGGCGAACAAGGCGCGGCCAGCCCGTTCGTGTTGCATCAGACACAATCTGGTGACTACGCCGCCGGCGCGCAAACCACATTTTGCAACCTGTTCTATTCACGTCCTGCCGAGGACGCCCAATCGCTCCGGCTTGTGTCACGTTCGCAGTGCGAGGCGCTTGTGCTGGAGCATGGGCGCGTCCTGGCATGGTGCGCCGCAGTCCCGGGATCGAACGGCGCAGTCTTTCCCGATCTGATCATTCAAGCGACCGGCGCTTGTGTGGAAGCAGATTCGGCGGCCCTGGCTGGCGCCACCTCTTTTCGCATCAACTCCGCTGAATGCCAGATAGACAGCGACCGACCGGTTGGCATCTATCTTCACGCGCCTGCGCGCCGGCTGTTGATCCAACCTGACACGCCTGACAGCGACGGCGCAAATGTCGAGCTGCGGGTTGGGGACAGACGTCAGTATTTGACGCTTGCAGCCGATGATCCCTGTGTGGTTGAACTGCCCGACAGCGTGTGGCGCAGCGTTGAGAGCGCCCTGCGTGATGGCTTGCGACTCATGTCCCCTGACCGACCCGGTCCGGCGCGAACTGTAATGCCGCAACCCGACGCTGCAAAGGCCGAATGGGTTTTTGACGGTTGGCAGCCTGTGCGTGAGCGAATACGCAATCTGCAAGTCACTGCCCGGCCCGAACCGCTGGACGGCTATGCCGATCAACTCGTCGATGCTGTTACGCCTGAATCTCGCGCGCTGGCAGCGCAATGGCCGGACGCCCCCTGCTACGAGATTGACATTGACCTTGGCGACGGCGAGTCGAGTATCGACAGCATTCGATTGGTGGGCGACAGCCGCGCCGCGCCGACCTTGCGCGTTTACCGGCCTTTGCCGCAAGGGATTGAAGTCGAAATCAGCTCCGATGGATTTGCACAAGACCGCCGTCGCTGCGACCAGCCATTCAGCGAAGAAACCTGCATTCATCGGCGTTTTACCCGCTTCGAGGATCACTTGCAGGCTTTGAGAATTCCTGTTCAACAATCAGCGCGCGCTATTCGTATCCGTGTGCCGAGGGCGGACGATGGCGGTCCGTTGGTGTTGCACGAGGTGGAAGTGTTTGGCAGCCGGCCGGCTTCCGCCCGTGTTGCCCGCCTGTTGGCTGCTGATCTGAATGCGGACGGCGAGGAAGAGATCATTGCCGCGAACACGGCCCATGAACTGGTTGTGTTGAGCGCAAAGGGCGTTCTGCTATGGCGACAGACACTCCCCAGCCCCATCACAGATCTGGCAACCCATGATCTGGACGGCAATGGCCGGCGCCAAATCTGCGTGGCGACGCTAGCGCGTAATCTGATTGTCTATGAGGCGGACGGCGCGGTGCGGCGCACCGTTGCCCTGGCAGCATTCGACAGTCGCGCCAGGGAGATTCTGCTCGGGCAGATGCAAGCTGTGAACGCCAGCGCCGTCTGGCGGCGTGATGAGCATGGTCGCGGCTGCCTGGCGCTGGGATGCTACGGCCTGATCCTGTTCCTGGACGCAGACGGGAATTTGCTTGGCCATTCATATCTGGACGGCTCCTGGGTGACAGATCTGCTCACTGTGCCGGGGCGCGCTGGAGAAGATCTATGGGCGCGCAGTCGCTGGTGCCATGGGATCAATATTTATCGCGGACAGAATGACGCCGAACCCAGCGGCGCTGTGCTGATGCTGGGCGGCGCCGCGCAGCCGCTATTTCGCGATTGTTTGCGCGTCATTCCCTTCACCACTGGCGATCGCGTAGCATTCGACCTCATCGCCCACGGCGGCAACAGATATGTCCTTGCAGCCA
Organism: Thermoflexales bacterium; assembly: GCA_034434575.1. Lineage (GTDB taxonomy): Bacteria > Chloroflexota > Anaerolineae > J036 > Brachytrichaceae > Roseilinea. The sequence goes on along the minus strand of DAOTYS010000109.1, from coordinate 5,862 downwards.
ACGAGACTGGCTTTGGAGTGGTATCCACGACTTGCCAAAACTGGGAATGGAAAACTGAGGGCGGCACGCCGCTGACAGCCTGTCGGGCAGTCGGACTCGACGGCGCCGATCCGCAGATCGTTACTGGCGGCGCGGACGGCTTCATCGCTGCGTATGGGCTGCTGGATGGCCGGCCGCGGCGACGCCTCTACATGGACGACCCGGTCGTGGGGATTGCCAGCGATGATAACGGCCAACTGCTTGTTGGCACGCGCAAGCGACTGGTCACGCTTAACAAAGAATGGCGGCCGATCGCGTCAAGAGCCGTCTCTGTTGACGCCGTATGCCCGCTGCGCGGCCGCAAGGTCCTTGTGGCGCAAGCCGATGGTCGTCTGGTTAAGACGGACTGGCCTCATGTGGGCTGACTGCCGGGAGCGCAATGTGACTTATCCTGCAGGGGAGTGGACCGCCTATCGCGGCAATCAACAACGCACAGGGCAGGCCCGCCTGCCCTGTCACATCACCACGCCGCGCACGTTGTGGCGCTGGCCTGTCGGCGGCGTTATCGGCGCCACTCGCGTTGCTGATCTGGATGGCGATGGCAGGAACGAACTGGTAAGCGCCTTCTCAGGAGGAATCACTGCGTATCGCGCAACCGGCGAGCAGCTCTGGTCGCGCGCCTTTGCTCGCGGCGGATGGCTCTTTGCGGTTGCTGACGTGGATGGCGACGGCCGCGTTGAGGTGCTGGCCGGTTCAGCCAATCCCGGCCAGCTCACGACCCTCGACGGTTGCAGCGGCTGCACGCTCAGCGAGTGGGTATTCCATGACTTTGTCGGCTTTGGAGGCAAGCTCCATGATATCAATGGCGATGGTTGTCTCGAACTGCTGATGTTCGCCAACAAGGCTCATCAGAATCGCGGCGAGAATGGTTACTGCCTGTCATTCGCTGCCGGCGCTGAACGGCCGGAAGTTCTGTGGGGCGGCAATCCAACGGCTGACTTGTTCAACTTGCATTGCCGGCCGTATCCGGTGATCGGCGATGTCGATGGAGATGGCCGGCCGGAAGTCGTTTTCATCGCCAAATGGCCTGGCGCATCGAAGTATGCCGAGCGCATGGTGGTTGTGTGTCTGGACGCAGAAAGTGGCGCGCTCAAAGATAGCTGTGACTATGACGGGCATAGACCCTACGGGGCCACTCAGGTGGCCGACCTGGATGGCAACGGCAAACTGGCCATTCTGAACGCCGGCTGGGGGCATCTGGTTACTTTTCGCTGGCTCGAGCGCGGCCTGAACACTGCCTACAACCGGATCGTGTGCGAAGGCAGAACATTGCAGGACATCGCTGGCCCCTATGGCGACCACGGCGATATCATGGTGCTCATAGAAGGCAGAGGCGGAGTGCAGTATGCGTTCGACCATTCGCGCAGCATCTTCGATATGCCCGCCGTCGCCGAACCCTATCCGTATGTTTTGCTGATTGACCCGCGCGCATCAAAGACGGTCTGGTACAAGGCCGGCGAAAAGTTGGCCGGCGCCGCCGATGTGGACCGTGATGGCGCGCGAGAAATCTACACCTGCGAAGGCGAAACGCTGCGCGCCTATCGCTCTCTGACCGAAACCGGCAGGATCGAGCGCGCGCAATTGCTGTTCTACCAGGCTGAAGACCGGCCTGATGTCAATAACAATTACTTCCCGCAAAAATCCGGCGCTCAGATTGTCCATCTGGACGTGGATGAGGACGGTCATGATGAACTGCTGGCATTTTGGCAGCCTGCGCCCGAGGCGGCAAGTGAACTGGCATGGCTCGATGGTCTGACGTTGCAGGTCAAAATGCGCGCAGGCATCGACATTGCCGGGCCGCGCGCAATGGGCGTTGCCGATCTGCTGGGGCTGGGCCGGCCCCAGGTTCTGCTGGCTGATGAATTCGGCCAACTTACCGCAATCGATCCGCGCAGCGAAGCCAGGGTTGCCATGGCCGCTGGCGGATGGATGCCTCAGCCATCGGTGGCCGCCTTCCGCAAAGGAGAGCCGCCCCGCGTCCTGGTGGCTAACGCGGCGCGCGTGATCCAGTGTCTTGACGCTTCCGCCGGCAAACCAAAGTTGCTATGGGAGACATCTCCGATGCTGGGGGCAGGGACTGCGCCAACAGCGAATTTGCCCGTTTCAATTGTGGACGACGGCCCGCTCATCGAAAGCCTGTCCGCAGACTCAACGCAACGCTATCTGTTTCATGTTGATCAGGACTGCGCGCTGCGCCTCATTGATGGAGATGGGCGCGAAGTTCGCCGCTACGACCTCGGTCCGGCAGCGGGAGATCGTTTGCGTCTGGCGGTTGGGCATTTCGTCGACCGCCAGCGTAAGGATGTGTTTGTAAGCCTGGATTATCCGGCGCCGCCAACGCAGCGAGACCGACTGATTCACAGTGAGACGGGGCAAACGCTATGGACAAACCAGCCTGGCATTGCGTGGTATCCGGCGGTGGGGGATCCGCGCGGCGCTGGCCATGACGACTTGATCGGGGTATGGTACTTTAGCTATCATCACATCGACGGACGCACAGGCGAGACGCTGCTGCTCGATCACAACCGGCCAGGCTATCACCATCTGGCGCTTATCGATGTCGATGGAGACGGCAGATTGGAAACGCTCGCCAGTGGCGGCTACATGTCCATCTATTGCGCCGACGCTGCAACCGGCGCCTGCCGTTGGAAAATAGATCAACTGAACTACAACGCCGGCCGGACAGCCGGCGTGGCCGACGTGGACGGCGACAACATCCTGGAGCTTGGCGTGGTGTTTGTCGATGGGCGCTTTCATTGCTACAACGGGGCCACAGGCGAATTAAAGTGGACGCTGGATGTGCGCGCCGCCGGAAGCGATGTTATCGCTGCCGACGTTGATGGGGATGGCAGGCCGGAGTTTGTGTTCGGGAGCAATGATGAACACCTGTGGGCTGTTGGTGTGCGTGGGGGCCAGCCCCAGGTGCTGTGGCGGCACAAACTGGCCGGCGCGGTTGGTTCACCGATTGCGGCAGATGTGAATGGCGACGGCGCCTGCGAGATTCTGGTTGCGGCCGGCGACGGCTTCCTGTACTGTATCGGACGCTGAGGCAGTCCTCGCGCGCCTGCTGCTCAGCGTCAGTCGCTCAACTCTGACATGACGGACGCAATTGGCTCCGGCTTGCCGCTGCGGATGGAAGCAAAGGCTTGCAACACCATCAGCGTGGCATATAAGCCGTCGCGCGCGTCGATCGGCGCCGGCAGCCCGTTCTGCAGCGCATGGATGAATGCGCGGTTTTCTTCCAGGAAGCCCGACTCTGCGCCGCGAATCTCCTGCACGCCCTGATCGGCGGTGTGCACAACCATGCGCGTTAAACGGTCGGACAGGGTGATGGAACGATCGCGGTCGAAGCCTTGCAGGAAAAACTTGCTGACAGCCGGCGGCACGCGGCAATCGCCCTGCACCCAGGACGCCGCCACACCGTTGGCAAACTTGAAGGTGGCGCACAAGTTGTCGATCACCCCGGAGGGCTGATAGTAGTTGGCGCCGACGGCGTACACCTCCAGCGGATCGCTGCGCGCCAGGAAGCGCAATAGATCGCACGAGTGGCATCCCTGACTCAGCACATTGCCGCCGCCTTTGAGGGGATCGTTGGCCCAGAAGTCGTCCGGCCAGCGATTGTCCATCATCTGCATGGTGAGCATCAGCGGTCTGGGCATCTGGTTGCGCATGCGTTGCGCCAGATCGTAGTAGCGCATCTTAAAGCCGGTCATGAGGGTCACGCCGTGTTGTTTGACGGCGCGGCCCACCCGCAAGCAATCCTCTACGGTGAGGGCAAGGGGCTTTTCGACGAAGATGTGTTTGCCGGCTTTGGCTGCCTGGATGCACAGGCCGGCGTGCGTGTCGTGGTGCGTCAGGACGTAGACAGCGTCGAGGGCAGGGTCGCCGATCAGGCGCGCGCTGTCGGTCGTGGCGTAGCGCGCGCCGTATTCGCGGCAGAAGGCGTCGGCGCGGGCCGGGTCGAGGTCGCAGCAGGCAGCAATGCGCGCGCCATCCACCTGAGCAAGCGCCCGGGCGTGTTCGACGCCAATGGCGCCGCAGCCGATTATTCCCACGGTTACAGGTCTGGTCATACTCATCACCTTCAGGTTGTTCGCTCCTGTGAGCCGGCGGGGCGATGCCGCGCCTGGCATTCCAGAGAGCGGGCAAAGTAATCATCGAGCGTCTCGATTTGGAATTCGGCGATCACGTCGTCCACGGTGAATTCGTCTGTCTCGCTGGAGATCAGCACAGAACCCAGCAAACCGGGGTCCACAACGCCCACCTTTCTGCCGTGCTTTTTGCGCATGGCGCGCAATCGGTCCCAGTTGTAATCCAGGTGCGCCAGCCGACAGTCCAGATTTACGCGCGCAGTGGCATAGTTGTAGTAATTTGTGCTGGCGGCGATCGATTTGCCAAGAGGCGACAGAATATGAGCGCTGCCGCATGTCCCGGAGATCGCAGCAGCAAAGTGCGCGCGGCAGGTGTAGGCCCAATAGTTCTGCATCAGATCCCCGTGATACATTGAGCAGAACACAAGCACATCTGGTCTGGTTTGGACATAGCGAGCGCGAATCTCATCGAAGTTCAGATCGAAGCAGATGGCAAAGCCTATCCGCCCAAAGTCGCATGACGCAATCACTGCTTGCTCGCCAGACAGTATGCCGGCCTCGTTCTCCCAGATCGTAGGGTGATACTTGTCATAGACAGACACCACTTCTCCGTTGCGATCGATTAACTCTATCGAATTGCGCCAGCTGCCATCGGGCAACCGGCGAATTGACGGATAAGTCACGTAACAGCGATGATCGCGCGCCAAGCAGGTCAATGCGCGCAGCACAGCGCCGCTTCTTGCGCCAATGTAGTCTGACAAGACCGCCTGGCTTGTCAAGTCATAGTTGGCTGGAATGTCGCAAGCCTCAGGCAACACGATGAGATCAGGTCGATCTGGCAACACCTGTTCTATTTGCGCTGTCAGATGACGGATCATGATTTCAACCGCGTCGTTGTAACTCACGTCGGCGCTCACGGCTGGCGGACGTGCGCCTATCGTGCTGATTGTGATGTAGCGAGCCATATCCCATCTCACACAACGCGCTTGGTTAACAATCTTTACAATTCTGCGCATGGTAAGTGTAAGTTGACCCATTGTCAAGCGAAGTGAGAGCTGAACGGCTGCCAAAAAAGACGCGAATCCGGGTTGATTTGCAGTCTTCCCAGCGGCTGCACCATCGTGGCGCGGTATAATAGTTAGTAGTCTTAACTATAGTGAGGCCCCAGTGATTCAAAACAGCCGCTTCCCGGCAACTCCTATCCTGAATCTAAAACAGATGCATCTGCGAACCCCGCTTGAAAAAGTCCGCATCATTACCGCGCGCGACTACCTGGCTGAAGCAGAATGGCTTGCTGAGGCCTTGCGCGCCCGGCAGGGCAGTGATGTGAATGTAACGTGCCGGCTTGAGACCGACGATGAATCACGCACGACTATTGCGCTTGGGGATCTGTCCACCAATCCTCTGATTGCCAGGCTCTATCATGCCTACCTGTGCTGGACGGACCGGCGGTATCCCGGCCCGGGGGGCTATGAAGTGCGCACTATTCACAACCCATTTGGCGACGGTCGCAATCTGGCGCTGTTGGGATGCAGTGATCAGGCCGGCGCGCGCCGGGCAGCGGAGCGCTTTCTCACGCACATTGGGCAATCCTCTCTGCTCCCGTTGCTCGATGTGGAGATGACCGGCCCCGCTGATGCGCAATTCCGCGCCAGTGCAGGCAACTACTACCCTTATAAGGCAGGCCTGAGCGATGGACTGCGCTACTATCTGACCGGCAGGATCGACCTCG
>DAOTYS010000108.1:0-7381 GCA_034434575.1 Thermoflexales bacterium | reverse complement strand
GCCGGTGCCGTAGTTGTAGAAGCGGCAGGTGAACGGCTGCGCGTCGGCGGCGGCGAAGAGCATGCGGAAGCCGAAGCGGTCGGCGTGGTAGTCTTTGGTGTTGAGGTTCATCAGGCTGGGCTGGTCCGGCCCGACGTCGAGCAGCATGAAGATCGGCTTGTCGCACTGCATGTAGCTCTTCTGCTCCCAGTAATTCAGCACGTCGTCCTGCAGGTAGCTGGAGGTCAGGCGGAAGAAGTCCGGGTCTTTTCTGGCTTCGGGGATGATCTTGTTGCGCATGGTGTCGGGGTCCCAGCCGCTGGGCAGATAGTACAGCATGGGCAGCACGTCGTCGAGCATGTTCTGCACAACGCAGGGGTTGTCGGCGACGTAGATGTCGTTGAGGGGGTCGGGCAGGTCGATGCGGCGGACGTCCCACTGTTTGACGCGCGGGCAGCGCTTGCCGGTGATCATGGTGGGCGTGTAGTTGATGATGGGGATGCTGCCGCGCCCGATGATGCGGCCCTTTTTGTCCCTGGGGAGGCGGTCGTAGTAACCGGGCAGCGGGGTCGGGGTGACAGCAGGAGCCGGCGTTCTGGCTACGGCTGTTCTGCCCGGCGCTGGTGTCCTCGCCGCAGCCGTTCTCGCAGGGGCCGGTGTGCGCGTGGCGGTCGGAGCAGTCTGCGCCTGCGCAGTGGTGGGCGCTTGAGACGGCGTCAACGCCAGCGTGCACATCAGCGATCCGGCAAGGGCTATCAAAGCAATTCGTCTTACACGCATATCATTCATCCTCCCAGCATGAGATGTTTCAGGCCGGCCTGCCTTCACCAGGCAGCTGCCGAATTGCCACTATGCTACACAGACAACACGGGCTTTGTCAAGCGTCAGCCGGGGGCCGGCGCGCCTTTGGCTTGTGCGGCGTGGCTACGGCTTGACCGGCGATAGTGTAGGGCAAGCCGGCGGCTTGCCCTACATCATGTGCGGCGGAGCTACGGCTTGACCGGCGATAGTGTAGGGCAAGCCGGCGACGCTTTGCGCGAGGCTGCGGCGCGAGCGCCGGGCCGGCTATCTGCGCTCCATGCGTTCCTGTAATGCGTCGCCGGCAAAGGACAGCGCCAGCACAAGCGCCGCCAGCATCAGACTGGGAAAGAGCACCTGGGTGTAGTTCAGGGTGATGTAGCCAAAGGCTTCGACAATCATCTTGCCGAGGCTGGTCTGGGGGGGTTGCGCGCTTAGCCCCAGCAGGCCGAGCGTGGCCTCGCTCACAATGACGCCGGCGACATCGAGCGTGGTTGCAACGATAACCAGGTCGGCCAGATTGGGCGCAATGTGACGGGTCAGGATGCGCCAGTCGCTCGCGCCCAGCGCCCGCGCGGTTTCGATGAACGGGCGCTGCTTGAGCGAGAGCGTCTGGCCGCGCGTATAGCGCGCCATGAGCGGCCAGCCCACCAGCGCGAGCGAGAGCGACACCAGCAACAAGCGCCCCATGCCGCCGGCCCAGTCGCTGGCAGCCGCGCCGAACACGGACGAGATCAGAATGGCCAGCAGCAGGCCGGGGAACGCAAACAGCATGTCGGCCAAGCGCGACACCAGCGCGTCGATCCAGCCGCCATAGTAGCCGGCCAGCAGCCCCAGTCCACCCCCAAACGCCACGACAAACGCCTCGACCACCAGAGCCACGCCCAGCGACACGCGCAGCCCGGACATCAGACGCGCCAGCGTGTCGCGCCCCAGATCATCGGCGCCGAGCGGGTGCTGCCAGGAGGGGAACTGACGCAGGCTGCTCAAATCCTGCGCGGCGGGGTCTACGGGATACACAACCGGCCCGATCACTGCCAGGGCGACAATCGCGGCCAGAACGATCAGGCTGAACAGGCCGGCGCGGCTGCGAGCAAGCAAGCGAAGCATTCAGATTCGGACGCGCGGATCCAGCGCAGTGTAGGCCAGATCGGTGAGCAGATTCATGAACACTACGACGAGCGCCAGCATGAGGGTGACGCTCTGGATGACCGGATAGTCGCGCGAGCCAATGGCCTGCACGGCGACAAATCCGATCCCCGGCACGCGGAAAACGCTCTCGACGACAAATGAGCCAACCACGATGAACGCGATCGACGGACCGAGCACAGTGACTATCGGGATGAGCGCGTTGCGCAGGGCATGCTTCAGCAAAATCTGGCTGCGCGTCGCGCCTTTGGCTACGGCCGCGCGGATGTAGTCCTGCCGAAGCACCTGGATCATGGTCGAGCGCGTCAGGCGCGCCAGGTAGCCCAACGTGGCCGCAGACAGCACGACGACCGGCATCACCCAGTGCTCCGGCGCGCCCCAGCCGGATGTCGGCAGGTGCGGCAAACCATTCTGAAACAGAATGACCTGCGCCGTCTGGAGCACGCCGGCAATGACAAAGCCGGGCACAGCAAACACAGTCAACATGACTGTCATGCTGATGCGGTCAAAGGCGCGATTGGCCCTCGCTGCGGCAAGAATGCCGATCGGCACGCCAATCACCACACTGACGGCCAATGCCGCGCCCCCAAGCGCAGCGGAGACCGGAACCCCCTGACGGATCAGATCCGCCACAGGCCGGCCGGCGAAGCGATAGGACCTGCCCAGATCGCCGCGCAGCAGGCCCCCGACATAGTTCAAGTACTGCTCGTGCCAGGGGCGATCCAGGCCATACTCGCGCCGCAATTGCTGATAGATGGCTGGGTCGCGCCGGTTGCCCATCATGGCCTGGATCGGATCACCGGGCGCCAGATAACCAACAATGAATGTAAGGAATGTGACGCTCAGGAGAACGAAGGGCAGACTGAGGGCGCGGCGCAAGAGATACTTTAGCATGAGAGCGCGCGGCAATTGTAGCATCCGAACCGCGCGATTCCTCCGCCAACCGATGGACATTCCGGATGGCAAAACGACCCGGCGTCCGCAAGCCGGGCTGTGCGCGCACGGCGCGCGCCTATCGCTCGATGCTTCTCACGGCGCTCCAGTCCGGGATGATCACGCCCTGCCCTGTGAACACCAGGCCGGTCACATAGGTCTTCACCATGGCGTTCGCATTCGGCGAGAACAAGGGCAGCCAGCCGGCCTCTTGCACTGCGATCTGCTCGGCCCTGTTGTACAGGTTCAGGCGGCGCGCCGCATCGCTGACCTCGACATCGGCCTGATCCACCAACCTGTCGAACTCCGCGTTGGAATAGTGGCCGTTGTTGTTGCCCACGCCGCTGCGCAACTGCTGGCTGAGCCAGTTCTGCGGGTCGGGATAGTCGGCCCCCCACACACTGTAGTACATGTGCAGGCCGCTGGCCGGGTCGTTGTAGGTGTCCGTCAGGCGCTGGCTGAATGTTTGGAGTTCCAGCGGCTCGAGCGCGACGTTGATGCCGAGCGCGGTCTTCCATTGTTGGACGATGAACTGCGCGACTTTCTCGTTGTCGCCCTCGACGGCATAGGCAAGGCTGATCTTCTGCGCCGGGTCAACGCCGGCTTCGGCCCACAGCTGTCTGGCCAGATCCGGGTCAAACCCCAGCCCGCGCACCGGCAGCTCTGAGCCGGGGATGCCTCCCGGCAGGATGCGATCCTGCAAGCGCACCGAAGCCTCTCCAAGCAGCCGGATGAGTTGCGTCTTGTCGATGGCGCGCGCCAGCGCCTGGCGGGCCTTCACGTTGTTGAACGGCGCGCGCATGTTGTTGAAGCCAATGTATCGCACGACAAACTGGGGCGCGCTCCTGAAGTCCGGCAGGTCTCTGACCTGCGGCACGAATTGAGAAGGAATGGGCGTCTGGCCGAACGCGCCGATCACATCCACCAAACCGGTCTGGTAATCATTGAATGCCGTCACTGAGCCTTGCTCGCCTCCATAGAACACCAGCGCGACCTGCTTGAACTGGGAGGGGGGGCCGGCCCAGTAATAGGGGTTGGGCGTAAGCACCAGGCGCTGGTTGGGGACCCATTCCCGCAACACGAATGGGCCAGTGCCGACCGGCGTTCGATACCAGGCGTCGCCGCCCTCGGTGACATTCTTTTTGCTCAGGATATAGCCGGTGATGAAGTTGAGTTGATAGAGAAAATACGCAGAGGGTCGGGCAAGCCTGATCTGAACGGTTTCGGGGTCAAGCGCGACGACCCCGGCAAGCGACGCCGCTTTGCCGTCGATGAACTCCTGGGCGCCGAGAATGTTGCTGAGGTAATAAGCGCCGTTCCCTCCGCCGGTTCGTGGATCGAGCGAACGGCTGATGGAGAACACCACATCCTCTGCCGTCACTTCGCTGCCGTCGCTGAACCGGAGGCCGGGGCGCAGTTTGAACGTGTATGTCTTGCTGTCCTCGCTAATGGTCCAGTTTACAGCCCCATCAGGCTTGATGCGCAACTGGGCGTCGAGTTGAACGAGGCCGCGGAAAATCAGACCGGCGGCGAAGGCCACCTGCGCATCGCTGATGCGGGCTGGGTCGAGCGTGCTCGGCTCATTGATGCCCTCCAAAGCCCAGCGCAACACCTGAGCGCCGGCCGCCGGCTGTGGGGTCGCCTCAACAGATCTTTCGACGATCCGGGTTTCTTTGACAACAGTGGTCTCGACAACCTTAACGGGCGCGCAGGCGCTGCCGAACAGCGCCAGGGCTGCCAGGCCAGACAACACGCTGATCTTGCCCATCACTCCTCCTGAAAGATGTGGAATCGCGCTTGCGCGATTGCGAACCGCGCGCACAGGGAGCATTTCAGAGCAGGGACAACGCGCCGATTCGCGCGCGCACGGGCGAGTCAATGGCTCATCCTTGCGTGTCGGGCAATTGCCTCTGAAGAGAAATACGCCCCGCACAGGCCGCCAGGCCGGGTCAATATTAGCATGAGGGAGTCTGGGCGCGGCAAGCATCTGCCAGGCGCAACTCGCCCTCAACGCCCGATGGCAGACCGATACACCCGCAGCGAGAGACGATACAGCAGCCGGGAAGGGGCGTAATCCCATGCGCCCAGACCCTCGACAAACTGCGCGCCGAAGCCCTCTTTGAAGCGATACACGCCCCACAGGGGGTCGGATTCATCGAGCTGTTCCGGCGCGCCCCACCAGTCGTACACGCGGCAGCCCTGGTCGCGCGCCCAGCGCATGGCCGTCCATTGCAGCAGGTGGTTGGGCATGTGCTCGCGGCCTTCCGAGCGCGACATGCCGTAGAAATACCACGCGCGATCGGCAAAGGTGAAGAGCACCAGGCCGGCCAGCGGTTCGCCGGCGCGCTCGGCGATGAAGCCGGTCGCCTTCATCGCGCGCCAGGCGTCGCGGTAATAGGGCTGTTCGCGGATGATGAAGCCGTCGCGCGCCGCCGTCTCGGCGTACAGGCGATATAACAGCGCGTCGTCGTCCGGCTGCGCCATGCGCACCGTCACGCCGCGCTTCTCGGCCAGACGGATGTTGTAGCGCCACTTCGGCTTCATGCGCGCCAGCAGATCGTCATCGCTGCCGCGCAGGTCCGTGTGGGCGGTGTTGCGAAATTGAATCTGATTGGGGGACAGGAACCAGGAGCGGCGGCGCAACAGGTCGCGCGCCTGGCTCAGGCCAAAGGCCGGCGACAACGGGTCGCCATCCAGCTTGACCCACAGCGCCCGTTGCGCGCGGGCCAGCCGTTCCAGCCATGCCAATGCCTGGCCATAGCTGGCGGCGTCGGGAGCAGTGGTTGGCCCCTTTGGGGCATACAGCGCGCACAACGGGCCAATGGCGCGCCGGAGGAGCTGGACCAGCGCGCGGGGCGATCCGTCATCGCCCATCAAGGCCCAGCGTTGCGCTGTCCACCCCCAGCGCGATTTGAAGTCGCCCCACGCCCACGACTGCAACACATGCGGCCGGTCCAGCCGGCGCAATGCGTCATTCCAAATCGCAGGGTCGGAGATGAGTTGCCACATTGTCAACGATCGACTGCCGGCAACAAGCGCCCGGACGGCGTCTCGACTTGTTAACAACAACAAGCCGCCAGGGCAGGGCGAACTGACTCCTGGCGGCTTGTCGCTGCAAGCGGGTGGTGGATTGTCCGCCGGCCGATTACTTGATCGTGACTTTGGCGCCGACTTCTTCGAGCTTCTTCTTGGTGTCCTCGGCGGTGGCCTTGGCCACGCCGGTCTGCACCGTAGACTTCGGCGCTTCGACCAGGTCCTTGGCTTCCTTCAAGCCAAGGTTGGTGATGGCGCGCACCACCTTGATGACTTCGATCTTCTTGGGGCCGATGTCCTCAAGGATGACATCGAACTCGGTCTTTTCTTCGACCGGAGCGGCTGCGGGCGCCGCCGCCGCCGGGCCGGCCATCATGACCGGCGCGGCCGCTGCGGTCACGCCCCACTTCTCCTCAAGCATCTTCTTGAGTTCTGCCGCTTCGAGCAGCGTCAGGCTGCTCAGTTGTTCAACGATTGCGTTCAGGTCTGCCATTTTGGTTTCCTCCAACGGGTACTGGGTATTGCGTATTGCGTATTGCGTATTGCGTAGTCAACAGGGAGCAAAGTTTCTGACTACTGACTACTGACTACTGACTACTGACTACTGACTACTGGCTACTGACTACTCTCTGCCGGCTGCTCCTTGTCGATCTTCGCCTGCAGAGCGTACATGACACTGCCCACGGCGGCGTTGAGCGCGCCGACCAGGCCGGATGCCGGCGAGGAGAGGAGACCGATGATCTGAGCGCGCAGCGTCTCCAGGGGCGGCATGGTCGCCAGTTCCTTGACGCGCGCAGCGTCCAGAGGCGCGCCGGCCAGGATGGCGCCAACGATTTTGAGCTTATCCAGGTCGTCGGCCAGTTGCTGAATCGCCTTTGCCGCCGCCGGCGGATCGCCGAAGCAAAAGCTGACCGCCGTGGCCCCGGTCAGCCACTCATCAGGCGCCTGGTAGCCGGCCTCCTTGAAGGCGCGCGCGATCAGAGTGTTCTTGGTCACGTGAAACTCGGCCTGGGCCGCGCGCACTGCGCCGCGCACCTTGTTGAGTTGGGGCATATTGAGGCCGCCGTACTGCGTGATAATCACCGCCTGGCTTTTGCTCAGCAGCTCCCTGTAGTCAGCGAGCATCTCCTCTTTCTTCTGCTTTGATATTGCCAAGGTATTTCACCTCCTTTGTGCGTCATCTACGATGCGCGCTATCTGCGATGCGCGCCATCTGCAAAACAACTTCAGTCGAACAAAAAGCGCCTCGACGGGTGAAGGTCGAGGCGCTCATAGCCAGCATGCACGGGCGGCGCAATTGCGCCGCGCGCTCAAGACCTCACCTCGACAGGCATTCGATTAAGCCCCGCGCGCGCAGGGCGCCTGTGGTCAGCGGCGAGTGACAACGAGAGGGGATTATATCGCAGTCGCGAATCTATCAGACGCCCGCATCCACGCGAATGCCGGGACCCATAGTCGACGTCACGGTAACGCGGCGCAGGTAGTTGCC
>DAOTYS010000107.1:0-2101 GCA_034434575.1 Thermoflexales bacterium | reverse complement strand
CACGCCGCCATTGTTGGCGTGCTCATCAGCGGCATCTTTGACCACTACTTTTTCAACATCGATTTCCACAATGCGGTCATGCTGATGTGGCTGGTGGTTGCGCTGGCGGCGGCGGCAAGCCGGTTGGCCGGGGAATCAGGGGTGAAGGATGAAGGATGAAGGATGAAGGATGAAGGGTGGGTTGGGGCCGGCTGAACCTCTGCTAGAATCGCCGCATATGGAAATCAGCGTCAAACCCCTCAAACAGGTAGACATTGTCAAGGTGAGCGGCCGCATCGACAGCGCCACCGCATCTGAGTTTGACAACGCCTTGAAAGGCCTCCTTGACCGTGGACGCAGAAAAATCGTCATTGATTGCGAGAGCCTGGAGTATGTGAGCAGCGCCGGCTTGCGCGCGATGCTAGCCGCCCTGAAGGCAGCAAAGAGCAACGGCGGAAACGTCGTTCTGGCTCAGGCCAACGAACGTGTGCGCGACACGCTCGCGCTGGTTGGATTCCAGACGCTGTTCCTCCAATACACCGATATCGTGGACGCTGTCGACTCCTTCTGATGATTCCCAGACGCAGGATGGTTGCGCCGGCGCGGCACGACCAGTTGGCCAGGCTTGCCTCCTTCGCTGCGGCAGCGGCCGCCGAGGTGGGGTTCGACGACCTTCAGATCAACCGGATTGAACTTGCCGTAGACGAAGCCTGTTCCAATATCATCGATCACGCCTATGACGGGCAGTCCGGCGAGATCGCCATCGAGATCAGCGGTGAGCGCAACCATCATGTGCTCATTATCATCATCGACCAGGGCAAGCCATTCGATCCCGACAGCGTTCAGGAATATGTCCCCACGGCATCGTTGGATGACGCCAAAGTAGGCGGTTTGGGTTTGCATCTCATGCGTCAGACGATGGATCAGGTGTGCTTCGAATTCGGCGTCCCCGGCGTCGGCAACCGCCTGACCATGCAGAAGTTCGTGCGAGGTCGATGACGATGCCTGCCACACTGGTCGTTCGTGAGTCCACTGCCGGGGAAGCCGGGGACTCATCGTCCGCCCCGGTTCCTGTCATTCAAGCCTCCGGCCGCCTGGATGCCAGCACGGTGAGCATCCTCGAACACGCGCTCATGCGCGCCCTGTACACTGCGGCGAAGGTGGTCATCCTCGACCTGTCCGAGGTGACGTATATCTCCAGCAGCGGTCTGCGCGTCCTGCTGACCTGCCGGCGCCAGTTGCGCGACCGGCGCGGCGATCTGATTCTGTGCGCCCTGTCGCAGAACGTGCGCGACGTGTTCGACATGGTGGGCTTCAGCGCGCTATTCGGCATCGCAGAATCGCTCGATCAGGCCAGACAGATGGCCGCCGGCTACGCTTCCGGCTGACGCATCGAGCGGCCAGGACGCCGCCATGCCTCGGTTTTGATAAGATCGCACAAACCTCATCAGCCTGGGCGTAGATTCAGACGTGTTGGTTGGCGCAATCAGGCAGCCGGACGGGCAGGCATGTGTGTTGCCCGATAGCGCTGCCTGAACGCAGCGTTAATTTTTGGAGGAGTTGCCCATGAACCGGTGGTTCACCACAGCGGATGAAAATGCCGCACCCGGTGGCATGACCGGGCTTGTGGGCGCATTTTCACTGGAGGTCGTATGCGTAAGACAATGAGAACGTTTGGGGCCGTTGTGACAGCGGCGAGTCTGGCTGTCTCGATGGCCGGCCAGGCGCTGGCGGGAACGCCGGCCCCTGTGACCGATGTGGCCTCTGTAGAGGCGGTGTCTCCACAATTCGACGCAGTGCTGGCTTCCAAGCCGCAGCCGTTGTCGGGTCGCGTGGAGGTGGTGGTGCAACTGCGCGCGCCGGCTTTGGCCGAGTATGTGGCGCAGAGCCGCGCGCGCTTTGGGCCAATGGCCACTGCTGCGCAGCAGGCAGCCTATGTCGCGCAGCTTGCCAGCGCCCAGAACGCGCTGATGCAGTCGGCGCGCGCGCTGGGCGCAACTGAACTCGCCCGCGTCAGCAAGGCGCTGAACGCGGTGATCATGAGCATTGACGCAGAGCAGATCGGCAAACTGGCCGCGCTGCCCGGCGTCAAGTCAGTCCGGCCGGGGCGCCACTACGAGCG
>DAOTYS010000106.1:0-1554 GCA_034434575.1 Thermoflexales bacterium | reverse complement strand
AAACGCGCATCCGCCGAACTGGCGGAGTCCTACACCAGGTTCGGGGACTTGCTGCGCTATCTTCGCCGGCAGGCGCGCCTGACTCAACAACAGCTCGGCATCGCTGTCGGTTACAGCGCGGCGCAAATCAGCCTGCTGGAGAACGGGCGGCGGCAGCCAGACCTGACCACGCTTGCGGCGCTGTTTGTGCCGGCGCTTGGACTGGAAGAATCGCCGGATCTGGCGCGCCAGCTCCTCCACTTGGCATCGGCCTCGCGCCAGGCCGGCGCACCCGGCCCCGCGCCGCAGACCGTCCAGCGCGTGGTTCGCCGCCGGATGGTCGTCAGCGACGTGATCGAGACGGACGACGAAGCAGTAGACACCGTTCGCCGCCGTCCGCCTGCGCCGGTCGTGCCGTTGATTGGGCGTGAACAGGATCTGGCAACCGGCCTGGCTCGTCTGCTCGATCCCGATGTCCGGCTGTTGACACTCGTCGGACCGCCCGGCGTGGGCAAAACCCGTCTGGCCCAGCAAATGGCCTGGGAAGCGCGCCATGTGTTCATGCATGGCGTGTGTTGGGTGGAGCTTGCGACGGTCTCTGACCCCAGCCTGGTTGCCGCGGCCATTGCCCGCGCGCTTGACACGCAGCCGGCCAACGGCGAGGACGAGCAAGAGGCGGTTCGGCGCTGCCTGCGCGACCAGCATTTGCTGCTGGTGATTGACAATTTCGAACAAGTGCTGGACGCGGCGCCGGTCATCGCAGATTTGCTGGCTTGCGCGCCGCAACTCAAGGCGCTCATCACGAGCCGCCAGCCGCTGCGCCTCTATGGCGAGCACCAGCATCACGTGCCGCCGCTGGCGCTGCCGGATCTGGCGCGTCTGCCGGCGGAGCGCGATCTCTTGCTCTATCCCTCCATTGCCTTGTTCGTCGCGCGGGCGCGCGCCATTCAGTCAGACTTTGCCATGACGGCTGAAAACGCGCTGGCCATCGCCGCGATCTGTGTGCGGCTGGACGGCCTGCCGTTGGCGATCGAGCTGGCAGCCGCCCAAACCGGCCTGTTCACCCCGCAAGAACTGGCGGCCCGGCTGGTGGAGAGCGCCCATCGATTCTCCATTCTGCGCCAACAGGCGCGCAATGTGCCGGCCCGCCATCAAACACTCGCCGATGCCATTGACTGGAGTTACCGGCAACTCGACTTGAGCGAACAAGCGCTGTTCGCCCATCTGGGCGTGTTTGTCGGGTCATTCGATCTGCCGGCGGTGAAAGCCATCTACAAGCCTCTTGCGCGCCCGGCCGATGGCGCGCCCCCCGTCGATCTGAACAGATCCACACGGGCGTTGCTGCAATCTCTCGTCAGCAAGAGCCTGGCGCAGGTCATCCCCGCTGCGCGCGGCGAGGCGCGTTTCACCCTGCTCGAAACGTTGCGCGAATTTGCCCTGGCGCAACTGACAACCGCCGGCGAACTCGAGTCCGCCCGGCGCAGGCATGCCGGCTATTACCTCGCGCTGGCTGAGCAGGCGCGCCAGCAAGCCTGGGAACCGCAGGGATCATCGGCGCTGGAGCGATTCGAACGC
>DAOTYS010000105.1:0-3700 GCA_034434575.1 Thermoflexales bacterium | reverse complement strand
TGGCCAGGCGACTTGACCCTCGAAGCCGCCCGTGAGGCATTCACCGGCGTCGTTGTTCACTCCGACATTCCGCCCACTGGCGCGTTTGAATGCTCGAACCCGCTCATCAACCAGTTGCAGCGCAACATCGTGTGGGGGCAGAAGGGCAACTTCGTCGATGTGCCGACCGACTGCCCGCAGCGCGACGAGCGACTGGGCTGGACCGGCGACGCGCAGGTGTTCATTCGCACCGCCTGTTTCAATCGCGATGTGGCGTTGTTCTTCACCAAGTGGCTGGCCGATCTGGCCGCCGAGCAGCATCCCAATGGCGGCGTGCCGATGGTCATCCCCGACCCGATGAAACGCAGCCCAATGGGCCGTATGGCCGGCGGTTCGGCGGCCTGGGCCGACGCCGCCACGATCTGCCCGTGGACAATCTACCTGTGCTATGGCGACCGGCGCATTCTGGAACAGCAGTACGCCAGCATGAAGGCCTGGGTGGAATACATGCGCGGGCAGGCCGGCGAGCGATACCTCTGGACGACCGGCTTCCACTTCGGCGACTGGCTCGACTATCGCGGCCGCAGCGATTTCGACGCCGCGCCGATCACAGACAAGGAACTCATTGCCACGGCCTTCTTCGCCTGCTCCACCAGCCTGACCCAGCAAGCCGCGCAAGTTTTGGGCAAGACCGACGAAGCCGCCGGGTACGCCGATCTGCTGAGCAAGATCAAAGCCGCGTTCAACGCCGAGTTTGTGTCGGCCAACGGGCGCGTCGGCTCGAACAGCCAGTCGTCCTATGTGCTGGCGCTGCACTTCGACCTGTTGCCGGAAAAGTTGCGCCAGAAAGCCGCCGACCGGCTGGCCGAAGAAGTGCGCAAGTTCGGCTATCACCTCACCACCGGCTTTGTCGGCACGCCATACCTGTGCCACGTGCTCAGCCGCTTTGGCCACACCAATCTGGCCTACGAGTTGTTGAACCAGGAAAGCTTCCCCTCGTGGCTGTATCCGGTCAAGATGGGCGCGACCACGATCTGGGAACGCTGGGACGGGATCAAGCCGGACGGCACATTCCAGGATGTGGGCATGAACTCGTTCAACCACTATGCCTACGGCGCGATCGGGGACTGGATGTATCGGGTCGTGGCCGGCATCGACGCCGGCGAGGCAGGCTACCGGCACGTTGTGATTGCCCCGCAACCCGGCGGCGGCCTGACCCACGCGCGCGCCGCGCTGAGGACGATGTATGGCGAGGTGGTCTCGGCATGGCAATTGAGCGAGGCCGGCCTGCGCCTGCAAGTGACTGTGCCCCCCAATGCGCGCGCCACGGTGCGCCTGCCGGCCAGCAAACTGGCTCAGGTCACCGAAAGCGGCCAGCCGCTGAAGAAAGCGCCGGGCATTCTCGCGTCGCGCATCAAGGGCGGCGCGGCAGAAATCGAGATTGGCGCCGGTGACTACGACTTTGCCAGCGCCGGCCTGACCCTGGCGCAGGCGATGGCCAGTGTGCGGCACGTGGCCGGCCGGCTCGACATGGGCAGCCCCCTGCGCGACCTGTTGGCCGACGAGCGGGCCAAAGCCATTCTGGTCAAACATGCCGGCGAGCAGGCGCTACAGGCCAACATCCCGCCGTGGGCGGGCGACCAGTCGCTCGACTCGCTGGCGCGCACGATGCCCCATCTGCTCACGCCGGAGACGCTGAAGGCCATCCAGGCAGACCTGACGGCGCTGTAGGCGTTGCTGAGAAGGCAGGCGACTCGTGTGTGCATCAGTGTGTTCCGTTCAACACCTCGCGGGTCTGCAAGACCTGCGAGGTGTTTCAACAAATCATCGACGGAGTAACAACCGATGGAATATCGACAACTGGGCAAATCCGGCCTGATGGTCCCCGCGCTCAGCCTGGGCACCGGCACGTTCGGCGGGCGAGGCGAGTTCTTTAAGGCCTGGGGCGCCACCGATGTTGCGGAGGCGACGCGCCTGGTGGACATCTGCCTCGACGCCGGCCTGAACCTGTTCGACTCGGCGGACGGCTATTCGGGCGGAGCGGCTGAGGAAATCCTGGGCCAGGCCATCAAAGGCCGGCGCGACAAAGTGCTGATCTCGACCAAGGCCACGTTCCGCGCCGGCAAAGGCCCCAACGATGTCGGCGCGTCGCGCATCCACCTCACGCGCGCGGTCGAAGGCAGCCTGCGCCGGCTGGGCACAGACTATATCGACCTGTTTCAGTTGCACACGTTCGACGCGCTGACGCCGGTGGAAGAGACGCTGCATACGCTCGACACGCTGGTGCGCGCCGGCAAGATTCTCTACGTCGGCTGCTCCAACTTTTCCGGCTGGCACCTGATGAAGTCGCTGGCCGTTGCCGACCGCTATGGCTGGCCGCGCTACGCGGCCCACCAGGCGTACTACTCGCTGATCGGCCGCGAATACGAGTGGGAACTGATGCCGCTGGCGCTGGACCAGGGCGTGGGCACTGCCGTGTGGAGTCCGCTGGGTTGGGGCCGGCTGACCGGCAAAGTGCGACGCGGCCAGCCCGTGCCACAGGGCAGCCGGCTGAACAGCCCGACCGCCATGGGCGGCGGCCCGCGCGTCTCGGACGAATACGTTTACCAGGTTGTCGATGCGCTGGATGCCGTCGCGGCAGAAACGGGCAAGACTGTGGCGCAAATCGCGCTGAACTGGCTGCTCCAACGCCCGACGGTCTCGACGGTGATTTTCGGCGCGCGCGATGAAACGCAATTGCGGGAGAACCTGGGCGCCGTGGGCTGGCAGCTAAGCCCTGAGCAGGTCGCCCGGCTGGATGCTGCCAGCGCGCAGCCCAGGGCGTATCCCTACTGGCACCAGCAGGGCTTCGAGCGCAATCCGCCGGTGATAGGCTCGTAGGCCGCGTCTCGCGGGTCCGGCCCGGCAAGGCCGGCTGAGGCCCGCGAGACAGCCCCGAAGTGATTTTCCGACACCGCCAAACGCCCCCGACGGGGCGCGTCAGCGTCCTCTGTCAGCTACTCTTGCCGCAGCGCAATGATCGGGTCGAGCCGCGTCGCGGGCAGGGCAGGGTAGAAGCCTGACACCGCACCGACCAGTACGGCAAAGGCAATGGCTGCCGGCGGCAACCACGCGGGAGTCACCGACGCCGCGCTCACAGCAATCGGGCTGAACCCGATGCCGCCGCCCTGCGTCATGCGCGTGAGAATGTCGCCAATCACGCCGCCCAGCGCGAACGAGATTAGCCCCCACCCCGCCCAAAAGCCCGATGAAGCCGGACTCGGCCAGGAAAATCATCAGCACGTCACGGTTGGTCGCGCCCACTGCTTTCATCAACCCGATTTCGCGCGTGCGCTCGTAGATAGCCATGGCCATGGTGTTGGCAATGCCGAACGCCGCCACCAGCAAGGCCACTGCGCCGATCCCCCCAAGAATAGCCTGCGTGACCTGAAAGCTTTAAGTAATGGCTTTGGCGGGTTTTCACGGTGCCGGCCAGCGCAGCGGTGTAGAGCGCGGCGCCGGCGCTCAGCCCCACCCCGCTGACAAAGTGGATGGGGATGCCGCGCTCGGCGCAGGCCATGACAGCGTCGCTGGAGACGCTGACACCCCGGCTCTTGACCATGACTTGCCGGAGCGTAATCAGCGGGATCTCGCTGCGCGTCTGGCCATTGACGGTGACGCGCAGGCGCTGGCTGTGCTTGCCCACATACGCGCCGAATTCTTCGACCACAAGCGTTTCGAG
>DAOTYS010000104.1:0-1612 GCA_034434575.1 Thermoflexales bacterium | reverse complement strand
CATGACGCATCGTCCAGGCATCGTCTCACTCACGCGACGCAGGGCGTCTGGCCATGCGTATACCTGGGAAGTGACTGTGAATAAGATACACCTTGTCTGTGCTCGGGCACAACAATCACAACAGGGCTGTTTATTTTATGGAGGCAAACAAGATGAGACGCAATTACTGGATCGCTGCAATCGCCGGCGGCGCATTGTGCGCCGCGTTGTTGGGCAGCGCCACTGCGCAATCGCCCGACCCTGGCAGCGGGACGCCCGCCCCCGTCGTCCAGACGCGCACTGAAGGCGAAGCAAATGCCGGGACAGAATCTGTGGCGGGGCCGGCTGCTCCAGAAGTCATTGCCAGCTCGAGCATCGCCTACCAGGGCCAGCTCAAGCTGGGCGGCGTCCTGGTGAACGGCAACTGCGACATGGCGTTCCGACTATACGACGCCGCAGCCGCCGGCAACCAGGTCGCCAGCGCCGTCACCACAACCATCAGCGTCAACAACGGTTTGTTCACGACGGCGCTGAACTTTGGAACCAGCGTGTTCACGGGAGATGCAGTGTGGCTCGAAATCCGCGTGCGCTGCCCCAGCGGCAGTGGCGCTTTTGTCACGCTGTCACCCCGCCAGCAACTGTATGGCGCGCCCTATGCGATGACGCTGCGCCCCGGCGCAACCATCAGCGCCACAACCAGCGGCAACCTGATCAACGTGGAAAACTACGGCAGCGGGCGCGCCGGCTACTTCTGGAACCAGAGCAATAGCTACGCCACGATTCGCGCAGAGAACACAGGCTCGACCTTTGGCGTTTACGCGGTGAGCAGCGGTGGCGTCGGCGTGGAGGGCGTCAGCACATTCGACACCGGCGTCATTGGCCGGCGCCAGGCCACCACCGGCACACTGCCTGCGATGGCCGGCTACAACAATTCAACCAGCAGCTTTGCAATTGGCGTGCTGGGGCAGATCAATTCCTCGTCGCCAGGCAGCAGCTCGGCTGCCGTGCGCGGAATCAACAACGGAACAGCCGGCTCGGGCATCGGTGTGTGGGGGTCACAGGCCGGCAGCGGCTGGGGCGTGTACGGCGAATCGCCTTCCGGGAGCGGCGTGTACGGCTACAGCACTGATGGGCGCGGCGTGTACGGCGGCAGCTCAACCGGTGTGGCCGGCTACTTCACCAGCGGCGGCACGACGCTGAGTGCGCCGACCGTGTATGCCAACAACACCAACACCACAGCCGGCGAGCCGGCCGGCATCGCCATTTATGCGCGCAACGCCAGCGGCGACGCCACCATCGTGGCGCGCAACACGGGCGCCGGCGACACCTATCGCTCCATCAACTCGGCCGGCAACGTGGCTTTTGCCGTGCGCAACAACGGGCGCGTGTGGACCAGCGCCGTGCAGATCTACGGCGGCGGCGACCTGGCCGAAAAGTTCGAGACTTCTGATGCCAAGCCCGAACCCGGCACGCTGATGGTCATTGATGAGAACAATCCCGGCAAGCTGAAGGCCAGCGCGATCGCTTACGATCGCAAAGTGGCCGGCGTCGTCAGCGGCGCCGGCGGCGTCAACCCCGGCATGGTGCTGCACCAGGAAGGCGTGCTCGATGGCGACGTGGAAGTGGCTGTCGT
>DAOTYS010000103.1:0-3134 GCA_034434575.1 Thermoflexales bacterium | reverse complement strand
CGCGTATTGCGTATTGCGTATTGCGTGTTACGTATTACGTATGGGTGTTGCGCAGGGATTCGGCGGCGTCGAGCACGGCGCGGATGATTTTGTCGTAGCCGGTGCAGCGACACAGGTTGCCGGCCAGCCAGCGCCGTGTTTCCTCTTCGGTCGGGTTGGGGTTGTGATCGAGCAGGGCTTTCGCGGCCACGATGAAGCCGGGAGTGCAGATGCCGCACTGCAGGGCAGCGTGCTCCAGAAACTTTTGCTGGATGGGATGCAGTCCGTTCGGGCCGGCGATGCCTTCGATCGTCGTGATCGACTTGCCTTCGACTTCAACTGCCAGCACCAGGCAAGAGTTCACCAGCGCGCCATCCAGGATGACGTTGCACGCGCCGCAGTTGCCGTTGCTGCACCCTTCTTTTGTGCCGGTCAGTCCCAACTCCTCGCGCAGCACTTCCAGCAGCGTCTGGTTCGGTTCACACAGAAAAGCGACCTCTTCGCCGTTGATGCGCGCTTGCACTTGTGTCTTCTTCATGGCTCTTGGGTCACCCAGTCTTCGAGGAATGATTGACGGAACAATGGATCGAACTCGATGTAGCGATAGGCGGCCACCCCGCGAGTGACATAGGGGTCGCCGGCAAAAAACTGTCGCAAGGCTTCGAGCGATGGCGCACGGGCGACGATCATCCCGCCTACGCGCGGGACTTGCGGGCCGGATAGCAGCAGCCACCCGCGTTCATAGCCCTCTTTCAGGAATGCGCGATGCAAGGGGGTGATTTCAGCCATCTGCTCGACCGGCACGGTGTAGGTGATCTCGATCACAAAGTGTTTCATAGGCGTCGTTGAATCTCAGGCATCTGCGCAGCGGTTTGGTGATCTGACGTCATGGGTTGCGCATGGCCGCCTGGGCGCGCTGAATGGCACGCTGGATGGCTCGTTGTGTCAGCACAAAAGACAGGTGTTTGCGCTGGCCGGCCGTCCCGCGCATGTCGGTGATGGGGCGCGCGGCGCTTTGGGCTGCGCGCGCGGCTTGTTCGATCACCTCTGTGCGAATTGGTTGTCCCGTCAGCGCCGCTCCTGCCTCCGCCACCAGCAGCGGGGTAGGGGCCACTGCGCCCAGCGCGACACGGGCAGCCGCAATGGCATCGCCTGTTTCATTCAATTCCACTGCTGCGCCGGCGCCGACGACCGCAATGTCCATCTCGTTGCGCGGGATGAAGCGCAGATAGGCCGCGCCGAAGCGGGGTGGGGGCGGCGGGACGCGAACGGCCACCAGCATTTCACCTGGCTGCAGGGCGTTCTTGCCCGGCCCGAGGCAGAACGCCTCCGCAGGAATCTCGCGCCGGCCGGCTGGCCCCTCGACCTCACACACGGCGTGGTGGACGATCAGCGCCGGGATCGAGTCGGCTGCCGGCGAGGCGTTGCCCAGATTGCCGCCCAGGCTGGCCCGGCCCTGGATTTGCACGCCGCCAATCAACGATATGGCGTCGATCAGGCCGGGATAAGCCTGTCGTACGGCTGGATGTTCGCAAATGCGGCGGCACGACACGGCGGCGCCAATGCGCAGACCGCTCTGCGCGCTGTAAGTCAACTCGTTGAGTTCGGGCACGCCTTTGACGTCGATCACGAGTGAGGCCTGCCGGCGGTTCTCTTTCAACTGAACCAGCAGGTCTGTGCCGCCGGATAGCACCCGCGCCTGCTCGCCGTTCTGTGTGAGCAGGGAAACCGTCTCCCCAACACTGCGCGCGGCCACGTAAGCGAATGATTGCATGGCTTCGTTGCTCCCTGGATCAGATCATCGGCGCACAAGTATAGATCTGTGATCACTTGAACGTCTGCCCGGCGCCGAACGCAGGGCCGGATCACACGGTGAATATAGCATACCGATCCATACGATTCAAGCCATTTTTCGCTATGTTGGGCAGGCTGCCAGTCTTGCCCTATATTGTGCTGTCTGCGTTCATGGCCGGCTGTACGGAATTAGCCGCCGGTGACCAGCCTCACTGAGCCGATTCCCATCTCTACCCGCACCGTAATGCGCGGGCCGGCGCTGCGCGCGACCTCCGGCGAGGAGTATGTCTGTCCATTGCGATCCCAGTTTCCGGCGTCGATGCCCGTCAGCACTCTGGAGCTGAAAATGACCTGCACCGGGTTGCCGCCGGAGTTGATCTCGATGCTGGACACCCCGCCCTTCACGTCGATCTCAGCATCGGTGCGCAGGTCGCCGTCGAAGCGCAGCTTGAACTCGCCAGCCCCGGCGCTGATTGTGCCGCGCCGGATGTTCAGGTTGCCCAGCCCGTTAAGGGTGACGCTGGCTGCGCCGCCGTTCACAGTCAGCGCATCGAGCGCCGTGGGATTGGGCTGACTGAAGTCGACGATGGTTTCTGTGGCGCCCAGGTTGAACACTGCCGAGCGGAGCGACAGGCCGCCGAGGTCATATACGCCTTTGGTTGCGCCGGTTTGCAGCGTCAAATTCATCGGCACGCCTTTGCCGAGTTGGATGCGCCAGTCATTGACCACCTGCCGGCCAAAGGTTACGCTGCCCCGCATGTTTCCCTGGCGCACGCGCACGCTGCGCGAACCGACTGACACCTCTGGTTTGAGCGCGGCCACGTTGTAATTGATCACGCCCTCGATCAGGTTCGCGCCGCCTGGTGAAATTTGCACAGTGCCCACACCCGGCGACAATTCCACATCCCAGACATCCTTGCGGGCTGCGTCCGCGCTGGCCTCGGGCCTGGGAACACGGATAGTCTCGGATTGCACCGGGCCGGTTTCAACCGGCTCGAAGTGAATTGTGAGGCCGCAGCCGCTGAGGGCAATCGCAGTCAGGCCGGCGATCGTCCCGGTCACGTATTTGTTGAAGCGCATGAAAATCCTCCGATTGCTCCTCCGCAGGTTCTGAGCCTGCTGGAGGGCAGGCAATGTCATCTGCCTATTCATACGAACAAACCGGACATCTGGTTGTGCCGGGCCGGCATGGCCTGATGGCCTGACAGCGCGGAGATGGTCTGCGGTCAGCCTAGAGTTGAAGATGGCGGGCGCGCAGTCGCAGGCCATGCCGGCCCTGGACGCGCGGCCGCAGTGTCACTAGCGGCGCGATGGTCACAGCGGATCGTGTTTGCGCCGGCTCGAACCAGAACTGCTGCGCG
>DAOTYS010000102.1:0-12308 GCA_034434575.1 Thermoflexales bacterium | reverse complement strand
GTATAGCTCGGCTACATGGTCACGATGTCTTGAGCCTCCACTCAATTTACTCGGGTCACGATGTCGTGAGCCTCCATTGGACACGATGTCTTGAGCCTTGACAAGTAGTCAGTAGTCAGTAGTCAGTAGTCAGATGACAGATGACAGATGACAGATATCAGACTCGATTTTCGGCGCTCAGCACTCAGCACTCGTTACTCAGGACTCGTCACTCAGCACTCGTTACTCGTTACTCGGCGCTCAGCACTCGTTACTCAGCACTCAGCATTGCGCCCCTACTCGCGGGCATAGGGTTTGTCTGCGTCGATGCGCCGGCGGTTGAACGAGAACGCGACTTCCTCGACCGTCACCGGCACTTCCTTCAACAACGGATGTCCTTCGTAGCCGGCCGGCATCAGGATGCGCCGCAAATCAGGATGCCCGTCGAACGTCACGCCGAACAGGTCATAGATTTCGCGTTCCAGCCAGTTGGCGCTGGCGTACACGCCGGTCGCCGTCGGGATGACTTTGTCGTATTCGCTGAGGAAGACTTTGACGCGCAGACGCAGCCGGCGCGACAGCGAATTGAGTTGATACACAATCGCAAAGCGCGGCTCCTTGGGGTAGTAGTCCACGCATGTTTCATCAACCAGCATCTCGAACTGCTGCTGGTCGCGCAAGCGGGTCAACGTTTCGACGATGCGCTCGCGCGTGGTGACGAGCGTCACTTCGCCGTGCGCGACGACGGTTTCGACCACCGCATCGCCCAGGCCGGCTGCGATGCGCGAAAGATCAGGAAGTGAAGTTAGAGTGTCCGGCATATCGGCAGTCCACAATCCCAAATCCGCAATCCAGAATCCAAAATCGTCACTGCCACTTCTTCAGCGGCTCTTGCTTGATCTTGTCCTGGAGTTTGAGGATGCCTTCGATGAGCGTTTCGGGCCGGGGCGGGCAGCCGGCCACGTAGACATCCACCGGCACAATCTCGTCCACGCCCTGCACAATGGCATAGTTGTTGAACACGCCGCCGCACGAAGCGCAGTCGCCCATGGCGATCACCCATTTCGGCTCCGGCATCTGGTCGTACAGCGTGCGCAACACCGGCGCCATCTTGCGGCTGACACGGCCGGCCACAATCATCAAGTCCGACTGGCGCGGGCTGGCCCGCATCAACTCCATGCCAAACCGCGACAGGTCATAGCGGCTGGCCTGCGTGCTCATCATCTCAATAGCGCAACAGGCGAGACCGAAAAGCATCGGCCAGATTGCGTTCGAGCGCGCCCACCCAATCGCCTTTTCCAGCGAAGTGGTCACCACGCCCATATCGCCCAGTTTTTGCTCCAGACCCATTCCAGTTCCTGCCTACCTGAAGGTGCTCACGTTGTTCAGGTTCCCAAGGTTCCTAATGTTCTTAAAGTTGGCAAGGGGTTTAAGGTTCTGCACCGACCTTATCAACTTGATCGAGCCTTCCGAACCTGACTGAACCTGATCGAACCTTACTTGTCCATAGTCTCCCACTCGAAGGCGCCTTTCTTCCACAACCACACATCGCCAAGGAGCAGCACGATCACGAACACGAACAGGGCGAAAAATCCCGGCCAGCCCAGATCGCGCAGGGCAGCAGCCAGCGAGAAGAGGAAGATCACCTCGACATCGAACAAGATAAACAAGACAGCTATCAGATAAAAGCGCACGGGCAGCCGGCGCTGCGCTGCGCCGATCGCCATCATGCCGCTCTCGTAGGGCGCCTGCTTGCGGGGCAGTTTCGCGCGGCGTCGGGGACCGAACAGGATGGAGATGAGGACGACGAGCGCCGCCAGCGCGACGGACAGCACAAACAGCACCAGGATCGACCAATACTCCGACACCTTGCCACTCCATGATTGAGCCAGGCCGGAATCCGGCCTGGCAAGTTTGCGCATTTTATCACAAGCGCCTGCAACGAAGACGCCTTTTTCAAGAGCGCCGCGAGACGCTCTCCGGCAAATCGCCGGCCAGGCCTCGCCCATTCGTCGGATGCCGCCGGCCATCCACCGCGCTAATCTGCCTCCGACCGATCAGACTCCCGGTCACACTGGATCGGGCTTTAAGGAGCATTTCCGTGCATCGCTTTATCCAAATCGCCTTTGGCGCGCTCGTCGTCTCGTCCATCGCGCTCGCCGGCTGCCGGCCCGCCACTTTCACCAACACCTTCACCGGCGTCACCGGCTCCGGCAACGTCGAGACGAAAACCCGCGAGATCAACGGCATCACCGCCGTCGAGCTTGCCAATTCGGGCAGCCTCGAAATCACGCAGGGCAACGCCGAATCGCTGGTAATCGAGGCCGAGGACAACATTCTGCCGCTGCTCACCAGCGATGTGCGCGATGGCCGGCTGGTTCTGGGCGTCAAGCCCAACACCAGTATGCGCACCACGCGACCTATCGTGTTCCGGCTTACGGTCAGGAGCCTGAGTGAGATCGCAGGCGTCGCCTCTGGCAACATCACCGCGCTCAGCTTCGAAGCCGGCGATCTGACCCTCCACGTCAACGGATCGGGCAACCTCAGCATCGACACACTGAATGCCCGCGCGCTTAAGGCGCACCTGACCGGGTCCGGTTCAGTCACCGTCAACGGCGCAGCCGACACGCTGGATGTGACCATCAGCGGCAGCGGTTCGTACAACGGCAGCGGCCTGACCACCCGTCAGGCGGTCGTCCGCAGCAGCGCCTCCGGCAGCGCGCACGTCAACGTCACCGACGATCTGGACGCGACTGTGTCTGGCAGCGGCTCGATCATCTACGCCGGCAATCCCGCCGTTCGCCAGACCGACAGCGGCAGCGGCAGCATCCAGCCCCGCTAACCATCATCCTCCACTGACTCGATCTGCCGTCTTCCTGATCTCAATACCCTTCGCGCTCATCAGACCGTGGATTCCCATCATCCTGTGGATCGCCGCGCCGGCGATCTATTCGGCGGTGGGACGAGCAGCCGGCGTGC
This sequence comes from Thermoflexales bacterium, assembly GCA_034434575.1. Taxonomy (GTDB): domain Bacteria; phylum Chloroflexota; class Anaerolineae; order J036; family Brachytrichaceae; genus Roseilinea. Next base: position 9,350 of record DAOTYS010000102.1, on the reverse strand, counting down.
GTTGAGAGTGTGTCAGACCTGAGTCCATGCCGCAGCGCCAGGCGCCAGCGGCCCTCGCTATAATCCCGGCATGCCAGCTCCCCTCGCCGGCCTGATCGACGCAGCCTGGCAACGTCGCGTCGCGTTGCACCGCGCCCCTCACACCACCGCCTATCGCCTCATCAACCGCGCCGCCGACGGTTTCCCCGATCTTGCCGTAGATCGCTATGGCGATGTCCTGGTGGCGCATGTGTACAGCGAGGGCGCTGTCGTTGATCCGCCGATGAATATCCTGCGCCCGCTGGCCGAACGCGTCGGCGCGCAAAGCGTCTACGTGAAATACCGGCCGGCGCAGGCCAACGCGCTCGACGAAAATCTGCGCGCCAACCTGGCCCCATCGACACCGATTCTCGGCCGGGCTGTCGAGCGCGTCACTGCGCTTGAAAACGGATTGCGCTTCGAGATTCGCCCTGCCGATGGGTTGAACCCCGGCCTGTTCCTCGACATGCGCGAGGCGCGCGCCTGGGTGCGATCCATGTCGGCCGGCAAGACCGTGCTGAATACGTTCGCTTACACCTGCGGGTTCGGCATCGCGGCCTTGATGGGGGGCGCAGCGCGCGCGCTCAACCTCGACATCTCGCGGCGCATCCTGGACTGGGGTGAGCGCAACTATGCCCTGAACGGCCTGCATCCGGTCAAGACCGATTTCGTGGCCGGCGACGTGTTCGACTGGCTGAAACGATTTGCCCGGCGCGGGCAACGCTTCGACATCGTCATTCTCGACCCGCCCAGCTTCTCAACCACACGCGAATCCCGCTTTTCGGTGGAGCGCGATATGGCCGGCCTGGTGGCGCTGGCGGCCCAGGTCACACAGCCGGGCGGCTGGCTCGTGGCAGCCACCAACCACCACCAGATTCCCCTGCGCGCCTTTCGCGCCCGGGTCAACGAAGGGCTGGCGCAGGTGAAGGCGCGCATCGTCCGCGCGCTCCATGAGCCAGAGACGGATTTTCCGGTTGCCGCCGGCACGCAGCCCTGGCTCAAGGTGCTGATCTGTCAGATTGCGCCAGCGCCGCGTACAGCATGACCCCAGTCGCCACAGAGAGGTTGAGCGAACTGACCCGGCCCTGCATCGGCATACGCGCCAACTGGTGGCAGATTGCCTTCTGCGCCTCCGACAATCCCTCGCGTTCGCTGCCCATCATTAGAACAAGGGGGCGCGTGTAGTCGGCCTGTCTGTAATCGACTGCGCCGCGCGCTGACGTGCCCACAATGCGATAGCCATGCCGGCGCGCCCAGGCCGCAAACTCGTCGAACGTCGCCGTTGCCACCGGATGCCAGAACAGCGCGCCCATGCTGGCGCGAATGCAGGCGGGGTGATAGGGATCGACTGCCGCGTCAATGAGAATAAGCGCGCCGGCCCCCACCGCGTCCATCGTGCGCAAAATCGAGCCGACGTTGCCCGGATCCTGCGGCGCAACCAGCGCAACGGCCAGATCGACGCTGGCCGGCGAGACATCCGCCAGATCGGTTCTGCGCTGGCGGGCGATCGCCAGAATCCCTTGCGGACTATCCTTGTCAGCGACCGACTCAAACACATCTGCGCTAAACGCCAGGCAGGACACGCCACGCGCGGCCTGTTGCCGGATGAACTCCAGCGCAAAGGGGCTGGTGAGCTGGTCGGGGGCATAAGCAATCACTTCGAGCGCCATGCCGGATTCCGCCGCCTCGCTCACGTGGCGAACGCCCTCGATCAGACACAGGCCGCTGGCGTCTCGCGCTTTGCGTTGCCGCAGCGCGCGCATCTGTTTGGCGCGCGCGTTGCTTCGGCTGGTGATGAGGGGCATCCGTATGACGGCCTATCGCTCCACTTCCAGGATTTCCACCGGGTGCAGCGGCGTGCGCCCGCCCAGTTGCTCGATTTGCTCGCGGCAGGAAGTGCCCGGCGCGACGATCAGCGTCTCGGCGGGGGCGCTGCGCACCGCCGGCAACAGCGACAGCTCGCCGACCTTCTGCGACACTTCGAAGTGCTCCGCTTCATAGCCAAATGCGCCGGCCATGCCGCAACACGTCGAATCGATCTCTTTGACGCGATAGCCGGCCATCGTCATGGCCTGCTTCATGCCCTGCGTGCCCCAGCCGGCCTTCTGGTGGCAGTGGCCATGCGCCAGCACGTCGGCGTTGTTGGGAAAGCGCATGCCCAGCTTGAAGCCGCGCTCGCCGCCGGCCGCCTCGCGCGCCAGAAAATCCTCGACGCCCGTGAAGGCGTCAGCCACGGCTTTGGTGTCGTCGCCGGGCAGCATGTCCAGGTAGTCATCCTTGAACATGGCAATGCAACTCGGCTCCAGACCGAGAATGGGCAGGCCCTGCTTCACCAGCGGCGCCAGCGTCTTGATGTTGTGTTTCGCCAGCGGCACAACCTCGCCCGGCTGCCCCTGCGACACCAGCGTTCGTCCGCAGCACTTGCAATCCGGCACGATGACGCGATAGCCGGCCGCCTCCAGCAACGCCACTGCTTTCTGCGCCACGTGCGGGTGGTTGTAATTGGCGAACGTGTCGGCAAACAACACCACCGATCTCGGATTCTGGGTTTTAGATTTCGGATTTGGGATTGGCGACCCGTCCGACTCCTGGCTTCTGGAATCTGTTGTCTGTTGTCTGGAATCTGCTGTCTGACGTCCCCGCCACCACGCTTTGAAGGTCTGCGAGGCAAAATGCGGGAACGGGCGCTGATCGGTAACGCCAACCTGTTTCATCACCCACTTCGTGATGCCGAGCCTGAAGGCCCAGTTTGCCAGCGGCGCGAAGGGCGCGGCCAGCGCGCTGAGATTGGCGAAATGGCCAAATATCCACGCCCGCAAGGGCTTGCCGCGCTCAGCGTAATAGTGCTCCAGAAAGTCGCTCTTCAGCTTCGACATGTCCACGCTGGACGGGCATTCGGTGTGGCAGGCCTTGCACGACAGGCACAACGACAGAGCGGACTTCACGTCGTCCATCGAAATAGCGGGCGCATCAGACGGCTGGCGGCCGTTTCTGTCCCACGTCGCGCGATCGGTGATGAAATGGCGCAGCAGATTGGCGCGCCCGCGCGTGCTGTGCGTTTCGTCGAGCGTGGCGCGATACGACGGGCACATCACGCCGCCGTCCACCTTGCGGCACAGGCCATTGCCGTTGCACTGCTCCACCAGGCCGGCAAACGAACCATCCTGCTGATAGGTGAACACGCTCGAATACGGCTTCATCTTCAACCACGGCCCGATGCGCATCGCGTCTTCCATCGCCTCGCCGCGCACTTTTTTGCCGGGGTTAAGCAGGCCCTGGGGGTCGAAGGCGTCCTTGATTTCGCAAAACGCCTGATACACATCTTTGCCATACAGCGCCTCGTTCCAGCGTGTGCGCTCATAGCCGTCGCCGTGTTCGCCGCTCATCGCGCCGCCCATCTCGCGGCACAAAGCCAACGCGCTCAGGCCGATATCTTCCATCGCATGCAACCCTTCGAGGGTCTTGAGGTTGACCAGGGGGCGCACGTGCAACACACCGGCGCTGGCGTGCGCATAGAACGCGCCGTCGGTCTTGTGACGGGCGAACACCTCGCGCATGCGCCGCACATACTCGCCCAGCTGGGGCACCGGCACCGCCACATCCTCGATCACCGAGATCGGCTTGTGGTCGCTGCGGATGCTGAGCAGGATGCCCAGCCCGATCTTGCGCACCGCCCACACGTCGGCCTGCGACTGCGCGTCGATCAATTCAGCGGCGGAGCAGAGTATGCGCTCCTGCGCCAGCACGCGCTTCAGCCGCTCGAAGCCGGCTTTGACCTCGGCCTCCGTCTCGCCGTCGAACTCGACAATCAGCACGGCGTCCGGCTCGCCGCTCAGCCAGGTCATTTTGCGCGCCTGCTCCGGCAAGCCGCGCGCCAGCCGCACCATCAGCCCGTCCATCAACTCCAGGGCCGAGGGGTCGCTGGTCAGCATGGCCGGCGTGGCGTCCATTGCGTCGTACAGCGAAGCGAAGGAGCAGACCATCAGACCGGTGCGCGCCGGCTTCGGCATCAACTTCAGGGTGGCGTCCAGCACAACCGCCAGCGTGCCCTCCGAGCCGACAATCAGCGGCGAGAGGTTGAACCGGCTGACCATCTCCAGGTGCGATTGATAGTTGAGCGACTGGCGATTGCGACTGGCGTCGATCAGCGCCGTGTCGGGATTGGCAGGATCGTAGGCCAGCATCTCGGCAATGAAGTCCACGTTGTAGCCGCTGGCGCGCCGCCAGACCCTGGGAAAGTCGCGCCGGATCGCGGCATCGTGCCGGCGGGCAATCTCGGCGATGGTCTGCTCCAGTTTGCCCTGCGGGCCGTTGTCGCGCGGGCCGAACTCGACCAGCGTTCCATCGGCCCGCACGCAACGCATGGCGATCACATGATCGGCGGTCATGCCATGGCGGATGGAGTGCGCGCCGGTAGCGTTTGTGCCGATGATCCCGCCAATGACCGCTCGTTCGCCGCTGGCCGGGTCAGGCCCAAATTGCAGCTTCAGCGGGGCAAGCTTCTTATTCAACTGCTGGAGCACAACGCCCGGCTGCGCGTGGACGCGCCGGCCGGCGACGTCCACATCCAGCACCTGGTTCATATATTTGGAGAAGTCGAGGATGACGCCGGGGCCAATCGCCTGGCCGCACAAGCCGCTGCCGCCACCGCGCGCAGTGAGGGGGACGCCGTGTTCGGCGCACAAACGAACAGTGGCAATCACATCATCTGCGGTTTTGGGCAGCACCACGCCCTGCGGCCAGACCTGATAGTTGCTGGCGTCGGTGCTGTAGAGCACCCGCATGGCGTCGTCAAAGCGCACTTCACCGGAAACGTGCCGGGCAAGCGCCTGCTGGAGGGAACTGTTGGCAGTCGGCATGGCGAGCATTGTAGCGCGAGCGCCGCATCGAACACGGCGCCGCATCCGCTATACTGCCATCGGGCAACTGGCATGAGCGCAGAAAACACCCTCAACCGCATCCGCGAGCAGATATTGCCGGCGCTGGTCAAATACGGCGTGCAAAAAGCTATTGTCTTCGGGTCGTTTGCGCGCGGCGAGCCGTCTCCGCGCAGCGATCTTGATCTGCTGCTGATCCAGAACACCGACAAGCGATTCTTCGACCGTTACGAGGGACTGCTTATGGAGCTGATGCTGGCCGTCCAACCCCACCGCGAGATAGACTTGCTCATTTACACGCCACAGGAGCTGGAGGCGATCCAGCACCGCCCCTTTATAGCGACGATTCTGCGCGAAGGGCGCGTCATCTATGAGTCAGAGTAAAGACCACTATGAAGCGACACGCTGGCTTGCCACAGCGCAGGACGACGTGCGGGCGGCGCGCGCCTTGCGCGACAGCGCGATGTACGCTCACGCCTGCTTCAATGCGCAACAAAGCGCAGAAAAGGCGATCAAAGCGATCTGGAAGCTGCACGGTCTGGAGGGATGGGGCCACTCCATCCAGCGGCTGATCATGGATTTTCCATATCCGGATATCTTTCAAGACCGCGCTGAGTTTCTCCAGCGCGCAGTAATTCTGGACCGCTATTACATCCCCACACGCTACCCCGACAGTCTGCCAGACCTCACACCGGGGCAGAGCTACTTTCTGGCCGATGCGGAATCAGCCATCCAGCACGCCGAATTCTTTCTGCAAGCCGCGCAGGAAATTCTGTCCCGCTCCAATACGTGATACGCAATACACACTACGCAATCGACGCCGCATCACAGATAATCGCGGATGTTGTGCGCCGCTGCGTAGGCCGCCGCTTCCGCGCGGTTGTTGACGTGCAGCTTGGAGAAGATCGAGCTGACGTAGTTGCGCACCGTGCCCTCGCCCAGCGTCAGCGCGTCGGCGATCTCGCGGTTGGTGCGGCCCTCGGCCAGGAAAGAAAGCACGCGCAATTCCTGCTCGGTCAATTCCGAAAAGGCGCTCTCTTCCTTCTTGCGCGCTTCCTCGCGCATGCGCGCGAAGACGCGCGACGTGGTGGCCGGGTCGAGCGCCGCGTCGCCGCGCCCAACGGTCTCGATGGCTTTGACGAGGTCGTTGCTGCCGATCTGCTTGAGCACGTAGCCCGAGGCGCCGGCGGCAATGGCTTCAAACAACGTGTCGTCGTCGCCGTAGGATGTCAGCATGATGACTTTGATGGCCGGCGCAGCCTGCGTGATCTCGCGGCACGCCTCGATGCCGCTCATGCCGGCCAACCGGACATCCATGACCACAATGTCCGGGCGGTGCATCAGCGCCTTGCGCACAGCCTCCTGGCCGCTCGACGCCTCATCCACGATGTCCAGGTCGGGGTTGCGGCCCAGCAGCGTGCGCAGGCCAACACGCACCACCTCATGATCGTCCACCAGAATAACTCTCAGCTTGCCCACAGTTGCGCTCAACTCTGCGATTCAAATTGCAACATCACGACAGTTCCCGCGCCGGGCGCGCTCTCGATGCTGAGCCGCGCGCCCAACAGACGCGCGCGCTCGCGCATGTTGCGCAGGCCATGGCCCTGGCCGGCGCCCGACAGCGCCCTGCCATTCCCATTATCGCTGATTCGCAGGCACAAGTCGGCCTGGCCGTCGTCACAACGGCCATAGCGCAGTTCGACGCGCGCCTGAGTTGCGCCAGCGTGACGCACAATGTTGCTCAAAGCTTCGCGGGCAATCTGGTACACATGCTGGCGCTGATCCGGTGTGAGGTCGCGCAGCGGGCGTCCCTCCACCGCCCACTCTATGTGCAGACGGCTGCGCATCCGGTATTCGTTGACGATCTGGATGAGGCCGCGCGCCAGGTCTTCTTCGGCGCCGGCCGAGCGCAGGTCATAGATGTAACGGCGAATATCCTGCACCGTCCGGTTGAGCGAATCCATCACCGCGCGCATCTGGCTGCGCGCGTTCGCCAGCGCCGCCGCATCCTCCGCGGAGAGCGCGGCAGGCGATAATTTCATCGATTCGAGGGAGTGATGCGCGTCATCCAGCGCCAGGCCGGCGGCGTAGATCGACTGGATGGTGCCGTCATGCAGCTCGCGGCTGATGCGCTCGCGCTCGGCATTCAGCGCCTGTTCGCGCTGCAACGCCTGGGCGACCCGCTCGGCTTCGACCCGGAAAACATCGAGCGCGCGAAAGAAAGACCAGGTGATGACCAGGCCGGCCGCCATGCGCAGCAACGCAGCCGGCACGCCGATCGCCCGATACACCGCCGTCTCGTTGATCACATTCGCCGGGAAGAACGGGGCCACCGGCGTGAGCAAACCTTCCAACAGCGCGTACAGCACAAACCCAAACCCGGCCACGCGCAGCGCGCGCACAATCCGGTCGATGTTCAGAGGGCCAATCAACCGGCCCGCCTGCTGGCGCAGTCCAAACGCCGCCAGCAGCGCAGCCGGCGCGCAGATGAAGTACCGCAACAAGACTTCCACCGTTGCGTTGCGTATCGGGACGGCGCTGCTGACTGTGGCGCGTTGAATCAACAGCGCGACCGTGACCGCAACGGCGACGACCAGCGGGATATACCAGGTGGACCACGCCGGCAGCGCCGGCTCGATCAACTTCAGGCCGAACCCAAGCAGCGCGACAAACGTCGCCAGGGTCAGCAGCAATTGCAGGAAGCGCAGCGCCTCGATCGCGTCGGGCGACAGCAGGCGCGCCTGAATGGGCACAAACACATTGGCCCAGACCGAAAACGCCTCCAGCACGCCAAACACAGCCAGCCACGGCAACGCGCGCGCCAGTTCCAACTGACTGCGTTGCCGCCACTGCAACCACATCGCCACGCCCAGAATCAGAAAGACCTGGCCATGCGCAAACTGCACCAGGCCGTCGTTGGCGGCGAAGAATCGCTGCAACTGGTCAATCATCTGCCATCACTTGCCATGCAGAAATAAACCATGGCGCATCTGCGCAAGATCATTCCAACCCGATAAAAGGTCGCGCCGGCCAACCAACCGTATAATCGTCCGCGTGATCACAACGCACGACAGCCTGACTGTGATTGCTGCCGCCGTTGCCGCATTCGCGATCATTCTCCTCGGCATCGCCGTCCGTGGGGCGCGCCACGCCCGCCGGGCAGCCTACTACATCACGCGCCGCCATTCGCAGGATACTGCCAACCGGCAGTTCTTGTGGGCGATTCTGCTTCTGCTGATTGCAGTTGGCGTGTTCGTCACCAGCCGGATTATCCCGCAGGAGCCTCAGTCCGGCAGCCTTGCCGCCCTGGGGCCGCCGACCCCGCCCACAGCCCCGGCAGCGGCCATCATCATGACGACCATCCTGCCGACGCCCATTCTGGACGATTCGGCGAGTCCCACTGACCCGGCGAGTCGCCTTGCCGACACGCTGCCTGCCGATACCGTTGAACCTCGCCCCCCAGCGCAATCGCCCTCTCCACAGCCATCCCCTCTGCCGACAGAAGCAACCACAGTCAACACGAACACAGCCGGCGCCGAGACCCCTGTAGCGACTGAAACCGAAGCGGCAACACCGGCGCCGACGCCGACGCCGACGCCGACGCCGAGCGACAAGCATTTCGTGTTGCGCGCCATTGCCAGCGCGGTCGATCCGTCCGGCCTGCCCGTCAACCCGTCACTGCAATTCGACGCAGGCGTTCCATCCATCTACATCTTCTTCGACTTTCAAAACGTGCCCGAAGGCCGGCGGTTGCGGCACAACTGGTTCCGCAATGGCGGCAGCGTGTACTTCGAGTCGCTCCCGTGGGAGCGATCGGGCAATGGCAACGCCGCCATCGACTGGTCGCCGCCAAACGGCTTCGACGCCGGCCTGTACGAAGTGCGCGTCTTTCTGGATGACCAGTTGCAGTTTGTCGCCAACTTCGAGGTCAGGTAACGGCGCATGCGGCTGGCGCGCGAATGAGCAAGTATGCTGACAGCCCAACTGGTCATCGAGCGCGCTCTGGAACTGGGATTTGACCTGGTCGGCTTTGCCCCGGCCGGCCCTACGCCCGGCGCCGATCGCTTCCTGCGCTGGCTGACTCTGGGCTATGCCGGCGAGATGAGCTATCTCGAACGCAGCGCGGACAAACGCTGCAACCCGCGTCTCGCGCTGCCCGGCGCGCGCACGGTGATTCTGGCCGGCGCCAGCTACGACACGCTGGAGGCGCCCTCTGAAATGCTGCTCGATCCCGCCCGCGGCCGCATCGCCCGCTATGCGTGGGGCGCTGACTATCACAACACCCTCACTCCCCGCCTGCGACAACTCGGCGAGTTCATCGCGCGCGAATCCAGGGCCTATGTGGACACCGGCCCGGTGCTCGAACGCGCCTGGGCCGAACAGTGCGGCCTGGGATTCGTCGGCAAGAACACCTGTCTCATCCATCGCGCGCGCGGCTCCTATTTCTTCCTCGGC
>DAOTYS010000101.1:0-8796 GCA_034434575.1 Thermoflexales bacterium | reverse complement strand
AAACGATTGCGAGAGATTTGGGAGTGAATCGGAGTGCGGAGTGGCGAGTGCGAAGCGCAGAGTGCAGATTGCAGAGCGGCTATCGCTTAGCACGCACACCACTCACCACTCACCACTCATCACTCATCACTCATCACTCTCTTGTAAGCCATGCTCGATGCGCATGAGTTGACCAAGTCCTATGGCGTGCGGCCGGTGCTGCGCGGGGTGTCGCTGAGCGTCGGGCCGGGCCAGATTGTGGCTGTGCTCGGCGCAAACGGCGCCGGCAAGACCACGCTGCTGCGCGTGTTGTCCACGCTGGGCAAACCCGATGGCGGGCGTCTGAGCGTGGCCGGCATCGACGCGCTGCAACACCCGAACCGCGCCCGCCGGCTGATCGGCTTTGTCTCGCACCAGCCGCTGGTCTATCCCGACCTGACCGGCTACGAGAACCTGTTGTTCTACGCCCGTCTGTACGGCTTCGATGAACAATCGCCAACTGACAATCGCCAATCGTCAATTGTCAATCGTCAATCGTCAATTGACATTGAGGCCCTGTTGCGCCGGGTCAATCTGCACAGGCGGGCGCACGATTTGGCGCGCACCTATTCGCGCGGCATGTTGCAGCGGTTGGCCATCGCGCGAGCCATGATTCACGACCCGGCGCTGATTTTGCTGGATGAGCCATTCACCGGCCTCGATCAGGCCTCGGCGCGCGCCCTGAGCGCGATGCTGCGCGAGTTGGCGGAGGTCGGCAAGACGCTGGTGATGACGACGCACGAGTTTGGGCGCGGGCTGGAGAGCGTGACCCGCGCGGCGCTGCTGCGGGGTGGGCGCATCGCAGTCGAGCTGGATGCCGGCGTCACACCCGAGCGCGTGGCTGCCTGGTTCGAGTAAACTGGAACGGCGGAACGCCAGAGGCGATCCTGACCCGCACGATGCCGTGAAACACCTGAATCATCCTGTAATCGCCGCGTTTGTTCTGGTGGTTGTCGCCTTTGCCGCGCGCGCCCTGTCGCTGACGCAACAGTCATTGTGGCTCGACGAGGTGTACTCGATCTGGTTTGTCAACCGGCCTTTCGATGAAGCGTGGCGGGTGGGCATCTTTCCCGATCAGAACCCTCATGCGCCGCTGTATTACCTCGTCTTGTGGGGATGGCTGCAAGCCGCCGGGGCAAGCGACTTCACCGTGCGCTATCTGTCCGTGTTGTTCGGCGTGGCGGGTGTCGCGGTGGTGTGGCGCGCGGCGCGCGAGTGGATGGGCGTCCGCGCCGGCTTGATCGCGGCCTTGCTGGCGGTGTGCTCTCCGTTCGCCATCTATTTTGCGCAGGAGGGGCGCATGTACGCGCTCTATCTGCTGCTGGCTGCATTGTCATTATTGTGCATGTTGCGCGCGTTGAGGCCGGGACGCCGGCGAGGACGCGGCCCATTGCGATACTGGCTGGGGATGGCGGCGGCATCGGTGGCGCTGGCCTATAGTCACTTCTTTGGCGTGTTCTGGATTGCCGCGCAGTACGTGGTGGCGCTGGTGGCGGCGTGGACGGGCGCCGCCGGCAGGTCGCTCTGGCATGGTGGACAGGGCGCGCTGGCCCGGCGATATGCCCCGATTGTGGCAACCGGCGCGCTGGCGGCGCTGGCGTGTCTGCCCATTCCGATCAGCCTGATGGGCAGCGGGCGCACCTATAGCTTGCAGGATGTGACCGCGCCGGCAATGCCCGTGGACGCCGTTCTGCGCGATCTGATTGCCGAGTTCACCACGCGCACGCGCTGGGCTGATCTGCCCGAGAACTGGGCGGCTGCGCTGACGGTTCCGCCGGCTGCGCTGATGTTGGCTGGCGTGGCGTTGGCGTGGCGCAAAGGCTGGCGGACCGGCCTGGCGATAGCCGGGTTGCTCACTTTGCCGGTGCTCATCTACGCCCCGTTCTGGCAGACTGCCGGCGTGTTTCAGCCGCGTTACGCGATTCCGCTCTTCCTCCCGTGTGTGCTCGGCTGGGCTGTGGCGCTGGACGGCGCAGCGCGCCGGTGGCGTTGGGCCGGGCTGGCGTTGGCGGCGGCGGTGATCGTCTGGTTCAGTGTGGCGCATCTGCGCGACCTCACCCGCCCGGAGTTCCAGCGGGAGGATTGGCGCTTTGCCGGCGACTATCTGAACCGCATGACGACAGCGAACGATCGCATCGTTGTCTTTGTGGACTATATCGAGCCGGTGCTGCGGTGGTACTACAACGGGCCGGCGCCCATCGTGCCCTTTGCTGCCGGCCTGGACGTGTATCACCCAGAGCCGTTTTTCGACGAAGTGCAATCGCCGGCCAATGTGGGCGCCCTGTGGCTGGTGCTGAGTCACGATATGGCTGTCGCGCCAAAGCACCGGCTGCTGGATGTTGCATACGCGCGGTATCCGTGGGCGCGCGCCCAATACCCCACCAACGGCAACATTCGCATTCTGGCGTTCACCCCGCGATGGCGGTGGGATGCCTTGCCACCCACAGCCGCCCCAATGACGCGGCGCTTTGCGGGCGGGTTGGAGCTGGCCGGCTATCATGTGGACATGACGCGCCTGTCGCCGCGCGAGCGAGTAAGCCACCCCCCCAGCAACTGGATTCACGTCATCACCTATTGGCGGCGCTGGGGGCCGGTAGACTCTGGTGGCGCGGACAGAGTGAGCATTCACCCCCAGCTTCGTCTGGTCGATGAGGCGTATGGCGAGTGGGGTGGAGATCTGCCAAGATTGCCAGATGTGTTCGATTTCGATCCGCCGGCCGGCTGGCCTGAGGGCGCAATCATCGAGGCGCATGCCGATATCAATTTGAATCCGATCACGCCGGCTGGCATGTATTGGCTAATCCTCGCGCTGACGCGGGATGGTCAACGCTTGCCGTTGCAGGATGGCAGCGCCGATTTTGTCCGGCTCTCGCCAGTAGAGATCACGCCGTGAACGCCGGGGACCAGGGAAAGGATCAAGCATGAAGGGTGAAGGATGAGGTTCTGACTCCAGCACTCCGCACTCGGCACTCCGCACTCGACACTCAACACTCAGCACTCAGCACTCAGCACTCAGCACTCCTAAACATGCTGTACTTCAGACAGGTGTTCGCTATTCTCCGCAAGGATGCGCGGATCGAGTTCCGCACGCGCGACGCCACGACGGCGATGATCGTGTTTGCGGTGATGGCGATTGTGATGTTCAATTTCGCCCTGCGGCTGCGGGTGGATTCGCTGCGCCCCCTGACGCCCGGCGTGTTGTGGGTGATTCTGGTGTTTGCCGGCACGCTGGGCCTGGGGCGCTCGATGGCCTCGGAGCAGACCAATCAGTGCATGGACGGCCTGCTGCTTGCTCCGTGCGACCGGAGCGCGATTTTCGTGGGCAAGGCTGCGGCGAATGCGCTGTTCACACTGGCAATTGCGTTGATCGTGACGCCGCTCATGGCGATCCTGTTCGACGAGTCGATGTTGCAGGCCGGGGTGTTGCTGACCGTGGCGCTGGGCGTAATTGGCTATTCGGGCGCCGGCACGTTAATTGCCACCATGGCTGCCAGCACGCGCGCGCGCGAGGTCTTCCTTCCGATCCTGCTGTTTCCGCTTGCGCTCCCGCTGGTTGTGGCGGCTGTGGTCGTCACCTCCGGTTTTCTCGACCGGCTTCCGTTCGAGCAGTTCGGATCGTGGCTGGGTGTGGTGGTTGCATTCCTCGTGATCTTTTGGACAGCCGGCACGCTGTTGTATGAATTCATCGTCGAAGCGTGATCGCCCCTGACGATTTTGGATTTGGGCATTGGGCGGCGCGACCTTGACGCTTTTTGAAGCAGCATGGTATCATCGAGGCTTGATTGTTAGCACTCAGTGTGCTTGACTGCTAACTCCCGGTCATAACTATGGCAGATCAAGAGTTGGAGCTTACACCCCGCCAACAGGCGATTTTGCGCCTGGTGGTGCACAGCTATGTGGCCACTGCCCAGCCGGTGAGTTCAAAGTCGCTCATTGGCAAGGGCATGCTGAACGTTTCCAGCGCCACCGTGCGGAATGAGATGGCCGCGCTGGAAGAGATGGGTTACCTGACCCATCCGCACACATCGGCCGGTCGGGTGCCGACCGATCAGGGCTATCGCTACTTCGTGGAGCATCTGTTGGGTGATGTGGAGCTGCCGAACGACGAGCAGAACACGATTCGTCACCAGTTCCACCAGGCAAAGCTGGAAATGTCGCAGTGGATGCAACTGGCGTCGGCAGTGCTGGCGCGCGCAACCCGCTCGGCGGCGCTGGTGACTGCGCCGCGCATCGAGACCCCGCGCATCCGGCAGCTCACCCTCATCTCGACTCAGGCCCACCTGGTGCTGCTGGTGCTGGTCTTTCAGGGCGGCACGGTGCGCCAGCGCATGTTGATGCTGCGTGAGCCGATGGATCAGGCGGCGCTGAATCAGGCTGCGACCAGGCTGAACACGCTGTATGCCGGCGCAGACGCCCGCACGATCGAGACGCACCCGGTTGACCTGACCGACTTTGAGTCGGAGGTGGTGGACCTGATGCTTGAGTTGATGCGCGACGACACGCCTGCGCAAAGCGAGGTCTACCGCGACGGCCTGACCGAGGTGTTGCAAGAGCCGGAGTTTGTCAGCCAGGAGGGCGCTCGCGCGCTGGTCAATGCGCTGGAGCAGCCGGAATTCCTCAACAGCGCGCTGGGCGCGCGAGTCGGCACGGTTCAGGTGGTCATCGGTGGTGAGGGCCGGTGGCGTGAGTTGAGCGCATGCAGCGCCGTGCTGGCGCGGTATGGCGTTGAGGGGTTCGCCTCGGGCACGCTGGGCGTGCTTGGCCCTACCCGCATGCCCTATGGCCGGGCCATCAGCGCCGTGCGCTACGTGGCCGATCTGATGAGCGATCTGGTGAGCGATCTATACAGTCGTTGAGCCGCCGTGACGCCTCATGGCCTTGCTTTACTGACTCTAAAACGGAGGTTGTGAATCAATGCAATCTGAATTGACGAACGAAGCCGGCGCCTCAGCCGGTGTTGCAGCAGAGGCCCAGGCCGGCAGCGCCGTTGCCGGCGCGGACGGGTCGCTGAACGAGCTTCCCCCCGCCGATCAGAAAGACGCCGAGATCGAGGCGTTGAAGAAACAACTGGCCGATGCCGAGGCCAAAGCCAAAGAATATCTGGACGGCTGGCAGCGCGCCCGGGCCGAATTTGCAAATTACAAGAAGCGACAAGAGGCGGACAATGCCAGCCTGCGGCAATTTGCGCTCAGCGCATTCATCGGCAAGATTCTGCCGGTGCTCGACGATTTCGAGCGCGCCGCCAAAACGCTGCCGCAGAACCTGCAGGGCCTGACCTGGATCGACGGCGTCCTGCTCATTTTCCGCAAACTGCAACTGGTGGTCGAATCGGAAGGCGTCAAGCCAATTGAAGTGGCGCCCAATGCAGCGTTCGATCCGAGCATTCATGAGGCCATCAGCCACGATGAGGCTGAAGGAATCCAAAGCGGGTGCGTCATCGAAGAGATCCAGAAAGGCTACAAGTTGGGCGACCGCGTCATCCGCCCGGCGCTGGTGCGCGTCGCTAAATAACCCCAGTGCGTAATACGCACTACGCAATACGCAATACGAGCAAGAGCAAATCTATGGCATCCAAAATTATTGGCATCGATCTTGGCACGACGAACAGCGTTGTGGCGGTGATGGAAGGGGGCGAGCCGACCGTCATTCCCAGTGTCGAAGGCTCGCGGTTGATCCCCTCAGTGGTCGCGGTGAATCCCAAGACCGGCGAGCGCATGGTGGGGCAGGTCGCCAAGCGTCAGGCCATCGTCAATCCAGAGAACACGATTTTTTCGATCAAGCGCTTCATGGGCCGCAAGTTCAACGACCCTGAGGTGCAGCGCGCCATGAAGGTGGTGCCCTACAAAGTGGTGGCCGCCCCCAATGGTGATTGCCGGGTGCTGATGGGCGGCAAGGAGTACTCGCCGCAGGAAATCAGCGCGATGATCCTGCAGAAAATCAAGTCGGACGCCGAGGCCTATCTGGGCACGACCATCACCCAGGCAGTCATCACGGTGCCGGCTTACTTCAACGACAGCCAGCGTCAGGCCACCAAGGACGCCGGCAAGATCGCCGGCCTGGAGGTGTTGCGCATCATCAACGAACCGACCGCGTCCTCACTGGCCTATGGGCTTGATCGCAAGAAGGACGAGACGATCGTGGTGTATGACCTGGGCGGCGGCACCTTCGACGTGAGCATTCTCGATGTCGGCGACGGCGTGTTCGAGGTCAAGGCCACAAACGGCGACACCTTCCTCGGCGGCGATGACTTCGACATGCGCGTGATGAATTACCTGATCGAGACCTTCCGCGCCGAGACCGGCATCGACATCAAGAACGACCGCCAGGCCCTGCAGCGGTTGCGCGAGGCGGCTGAGAAGGCAAAGGTCGAGTTGTCCACGCTGATGGAGACCGAAATCAACCTGCCGTACCTGACAGCCGACGCCACCGGCCCCAAGCACCTGGTTACCAAACTCACACGCTCGAAGCTCGAGCAACTGACGGAGGATCTGGTGCAGCGAACGATGGCGCCATGCAAGCAGGCCATGACCGACGCCGGCGTGGACCCCAGCAAGGTTCACGAGGTGGTGCTGGTCGGCGGCATGACGCGCATGCCGGCCATTCAGGCCGCCGTCAGACGCATGTTCAACAAGGAGCCAAACCGCACCGTCAACCCGGATGAAGTGGTGGCGGTCGGCGCCGCCATCCAGGCCGGTGTGCTGGGCGGCGAGGTGCGCGACGTGCTGCTGCTCGACGTGACGCCTCTGACGCTGAGCATTGAAACACTGGGCGGCGTGGCAACCCCGTTGATCGAGCGCAACACCACCATCCCGACCAAAAAGAGTCAGGTGTTTAGCACGGCCAGCGACATGCAGACCAGTGTGGAGATCCACGTGGTGCAGGGCGAACGGCCCATGGCCGCCGACAACAAGTCGCTGGGCCGGTTCATCCTGGATGGCATCCCGCCGGCCCCGCGCGGCGTGCCGCAGATCGAGGTCACCTTCGACATCGACGCCAATGGCATCCTGAATGTCTCGGCCAGCGACAAGGCCACCGGCAAATCCGCTCACATCACCATCCAGCCCTCATCGGGCCTGGCCAAAGACGAGATCGAGCGCATGGTGCGCGAAGGCCAGGCGCATGCCGAGGAGGACAAGGCCCGGCGCGAGAAAGTGGAGGCGCGCAACGAAGCAGACAATGCGGCCTATCAGGCTGAGAAATTTATCCGCGAGAACGGCGACAAGATACCGGCCGACAAGAAATCCGATCTGGAGTCTCGCGTTGCTGCGCTGCGCAGCGCGCTGACCGGCGATGACGTGACCGCCATCCGCCGGGCGTCCGACGAATTGAAGAACACCTTCTCGCAGATCGGCGCCAGCATGTATCAGCAGGCGGCGCCGGGCGCCGGCGGGCCGGCCGGCGACGGCGCCACGCCTCCGAATAATGGCGCGGGCAAAGGGCCGGATGACGACGTGGTCGAAGGTGAATTCCGCGAGACGAAGTAGGCGACTGCGATGTTGCGCATGGCGCGTATGGCGGCATAGACGAAGATGTCTACTCAGAAGCGTGATTACTACGAAGTGCTCGGCGTGGGCCGGGATGCAAGCGCTGACGACATCAAGAAGGCGTTCCGCAGGCTGGCGCGTCAGTATCACCCCGATGTGAACAAGGAAAAGGGCGCGGAGGCCGCGTTCAAGGAGATCAACGAAGCCTACGAGGTCCTGAGCGATGAGCAGAAGCGCGCCGCGTACGATCGCTATGGCCATGCCGGGCGCGGCGGGTTTGGGCCGGGTGATTTCGGCGGCTTTGGCGACATCAACGACATCTTCAGCGAGTTCTTTGGCGGCTTCACACGCCAGAGCAGCGCCCAGCGGCGCAGTCCGCGCCGGGGCGCCGATCTCCGCTATGACCTGCGCCTGGACTTCCTGGAAGCCGTCTTTGGTGTTGAAAAAGAGATCGAGGTCGTTCGCAACGAGACCTGCCCGCGTTGCAACGGGACCGGCGCAGAGCCGGGCACAAGCCCGTCGCGCTGCCGCACCTGCAACGGGACCGGCGAAGTCCGCCGCATGCAACAGAGCATCCTCGGCTCATTCGTCAGCGTCACCACCTGTCCCACCTGCAATGGCACGGGCGAGGTGATCGCCGTGCCCTGCAAACAGTGCGGCGGGCGCAAGCAGGTGCGCGTCACGCGCACGCTGGCCGTCAATGTGCCGGCCGGCGTGGACAACGACACCCAGATCCGACTGAACGGCGAGGGCGAGCCGGGGGTGAATGGCGGGCCGCCCGGCAACCTGTATGTCGTCATCTCTGTGACGCCGCATCCTTACTTCCGCCGCAAAGACCAGGATATCGTGGTCGAGGTCGGGATCAATGTGGCACAGGCTGCGCTGGGCGATGAACTGGAAGTGCCGACCATCGACGGCCAGGAGAAGCTGAGCATCCCGCCCGGCACTCAGAGCGGCAGCGTGTTCCGAATCAAGGGAAAGGGCGTGCCGCATCTCAGGCGCAACACGCGCGGCGATCAGATCGTTGTCGTGTCGGTGAACATTCCGCAATCGTTGACGGCCGAACAACGCCGGCTCTTCACCGAGTTGTCGAAGACGATGGGCAAGGATGTCACCCCGCAACAGGAGAAAGGCTTCTTCGACAGGCTGAGGGATGTGTTCGGTGTGTAGGCAGACCCCAGAGCGCAGATCACAGATTACAGATCACAGAGCACAGAGCACAGATGGCAGACGATGGGCATCGCCTGTTGGAAGCCTGGGTTCAGCAATCCAAAATCCAAAATCCAAAATCCAA
>DAOTYS010000100.1:0-5786 GCA_034434575.1 Thermoflexales bacterium | reverse complement strand
GCGCAGCACGGTGATGCGATTCGAGATCGCCAGCACCTCGTCCAGCTTATGGCTGATGAAGATGATGGAATGGCCGCGCGCAACCATGGCGCGCAGTGTGTCGAACAGCTCTTCGACCTCCTGCGGCGTCAGCACGGCGGTCGGCTCATCCATGATGAGCACCTTCGCGCCCCGGTACAGCATCTTCAGAATCTCGACCCGTTGCTGCTCGCCGACCGACAACTGCCAGATTCTGGCTTTGGGATCGACCTTGAGGCCATATTGCGCTTGCAGCGCCAGGATGCGCCGGTCAAGCTCGGCCATCCGCAGCAAGAAGCGCGGCTCAGACAGGCCGAGGATGATGTTCTCGGTGACTGTCTGGGTCGGCGCCAGCATGAAGTGCTGATGCACCATGCCCAGGCCGGCGGCGATGGCATCGCGCGGCGAGTTGAAGTGAACGGGTTGCCCGTTCAGCATGATCTCGCCTGCGTCGGGCCTGTACAGGCCGGCGAGGATATTCATCAGCGTGCTTTTGCCGGCCCCGTTCTCGCCCAGCAGCGCGTGCACCTCGCCCGGCTTCAGATCGAAGTCGATGTGGTCGTTGGCCAGCACGCCAGGGAACCGTTTCACAATGCCGCGCATCTCCACCGCACAGGGCGATGCCGCAGGACGATCGGGTGGTTGGGTGGGGTCCATATGCAGTGCTGAGTGCTGAGGGGTGAAGCGGGTTGGTGGCATTGATGAAAGACGGCGGACACTGCGCGCTTGCTGCGCGGCAGCCCACCTGTCCGCCGTCCTTCTGCTTCTGGCTACTGACGACTGACTACTGACTACTGACTACTGACGACTGACTACTGACTACTGACGACTCCTCTACTGCTTCGGCAGCTCAGCGGTCACTCCCTCGGCCCACCAGTACATGCAATATTTGCAGGCCAGGCCCTCGGCGCCGGGCGGAAACTGATCCAGGTCGGCCTGGGTCATCTTCTCGCCTTCGGGCACCACGATCTTGCCGGCGTTGTCTTTGATCGGGCCGGCGAACACATCGAAGCGGTTGAACTCGCCCTTCAGCATCTTAGCCAGGATATCGCGCGCCATCTGAATGTCTTCGGCGGGCAGGTCTTTCATGCCCGGCGTCAACTCCTGGCCTTCCATCAGGCCATAGATGCCCAGCGCGCCGCTGTCGGCGTCGAAGTAGTCGAAGCCCGGCTTGTACGTCTTGTCGATGACGCCCTGGGCGATCTTGGCGTAAATCTTGCCCCAGTCCCAGTACGGCGCGGTCAGACAGCGCTCCACCTTGCACGAGCCGACCCAGTCATAGGTGATGCCCCACTTGCCCTTGGCCTGCGCCACATCGGCGGGGGCGGGGGTGTCGGCGCCGGTGAACACGACGTAGGCGCCGGCGTCAAAGAGCGATTCTGCGGCGGCTTTCTCAACAACCGGATCGTGCCAGGTGTTGATCCAGCGCACGTCCATGGTGCAGTCCGGGCAGGTCTTGCGCATGCCGAGGGCGAAGGCGTTGCCCAGGCGCAACTCTTCGGGGATGGGGAAGGTGGCGATGTAGCCGAGTTTGGTTTGTCCATCCAGTTTAGCGCGCGACCCGGCGATCATGCCGGCCAGGTACTTCATGTTTTCCATCGCGCCGAACAGGTTGCCGAAGTTCTTGCCGTTGGTCTTGAAGCCGCTGACGTGGATGAAGGTCTGGTTGGGGAATTCCTCAGCCACGGCGCCGGTGGCGTCCATGTAGCCGAACGATGTGGTGAAAATCAGGTCGAAGCCTTTGCGCGCCAGTCCGCGAATCACCTGCTCGGCCTCGGCGCCCTCCGGCACATTCTCAACATAGGCGACATGCGTGTTCGGCACGTTCTGCCCGACATAGACCAGGCCCTCGTAGTGCGCCTGGCTCCAGCCGCCGTCATCATGCGGGCCGATCAGCACGCCGGCCACGTTGAATTTGCCCGGCTGGACATCCGGGATTTGCAGGCCGGCCTGTTGCTGCGGTTGGGCCGGCTCGGCAGGGGCTGCCTGGGTCGGCTCAGCCGCCTTGGGGGCGGCGACCGGCGCGGCGCACGCGGCGACGAGCAGGCTGACGGCGCCAAAGACCAGCATACTCTTGAATGGGATGGGTTTCATACGCTTCTCTCTCCTTGCTCCTTGTGCTTGCTTTGTCAATGTGCCATTGGCCCCGCTGTGTGGATGAGGGATGGCTTCTCGGTCAAAGCGCGATTATATTACCTTGCCGCCAAATGATTGCGCTGTTGGTTTTCAGCGCGGCGACCAGAATGCGTTGGCGCCCGTCACAAGGCGCTTGATCGCTACAGCGGTGTTGCTGGCGCTCAGATTTGCGACGCCAATCTCCACCGTTTGTCGCTCGCTCAGGATCGAGGAGAAAACCAGTCTTCTCCCATCGGGCGACCACGGCGTGGTCGAGCGGGAGTATTGGTCGAAATAGGCCAGGTATTGAGCGAATTCGCGGGTTGGCAATGTATCAGCCACTTGAACGGCGCTGCCGTTGCGCGCGTCCACGATCTCGATGCGCGTCAGCACGGCGCCCTCGTCCGCGCTCGAGCCGCTGGCGCGCTGGATGTTCTCTTCGATGTTTGATGGCGGCGCTCCCGTCACCAGAGAATAGACAGCCAGCCGGGCGCCATCCGGCGACCAGAAGAACGCCGAGGCGCGATCGTGGATGCGGCTGCGCTGACCGGCGCCCAGGTCGGCAATGAACAACGGCGCCGGGCTGGTAAACACGGTCTCGGTGTCGAGCCAGGCCACGCGACGACCATCGGGCGACCAGGCGAACGCGGCGACATGATTGATTGGGGCAATGGCGCAGATCGGCCGGCCTTCGGCGTCGGCCAGCGCAAGTTCATCCCGGCCAGAGAAACGCGCGACGAACAGCATGTGCCGGCCGTCGGGCGAATAGTGCGGCGACCTGAACGCGCCGGGGGTGACGTCCAGTGCGCGCGCCGATTGCCGGGCCATGTCGATCACGATGATCCGTTCGGCTGCCTGCG
Organism: Thermoflexales bacterium; assembly: GCA_034434575.1. Taxonomy (GTDB): domain Bacteria; phylum Chloroflexota; class Anaerolineae; order J036; family Brachytrichaceae; genus Roseilinea. Next base: position 2,793 of record DAOTYS010000100.1, on the reverse strand, counting down.
CGTCTGTTGATCCGGCCTGCCCCCCGACGCGCGCCACCAATGCGCCCGAGTCTGCTCGCCAGTGCCAGTACGCCGACTGACCGATATCGATCCGCCCGATTGCCGCGCCGTCGCTGCTCGCCACCCGCAATTCGCCCGTTTGCTGTTGCGCGTCGAACGTCAGGAACGCCAGCAATTGGCCATTCGGCGCCCAGTCCAGATAGGGAATGGGGCCTGAGCGGCTGGCGTGCATGGTGACGCGTTGGGCTTGCGGTTGCGCTGGTGCGACATACACCGTCCGCGTGATCGTTTCGGTTGCCACGTTCAGATTCACGCCCACAAATGCCAGTTGCCGGCCATCCGGCGAGAATGTCGGATATTGATAAAAGCGCGCCAGGCCCCTGGCTTCGCTGATGATCGCATCCGTCGTTACTCGCGCAGGCTGGCCGCCTTCGGCATCGATCAATGCAACGTCGCCGTCCAGGGTCATGAAGACGATCTGCCCCGGCCCGTTCGCCGGTATGGGCGCAGAGGCGCCGAGGGTGTACTGGCTGCCGTCGCACAACGCCAGCGAGGTTCTTCGCGCGGCCGGCAGAGGGGTGACTGGCGCGCCGCCTGATTCGGGCGCAAGTGTCGCAGGCGCCGGCGCAGGGGTGGGCGTGCGCGTCGCCGGCGGTTCGCTGAAAGGCGGCAACGTGCGCGTGGGCAACAACGAAGACGGCGTGGCGCGCGCGCCGCAGCCGGCGAGGATGATGGTTGCCAGCAACACGCCGGCCGCGCGAACCGAAATGCGCCTCAACCCAACCGCGATTCCAGCCTTCGTCTTGACCGTGGTCATATTCTGTCTCCAGTGCGCCTGTCCAAACCGGCGCCCGGGCGCGACACGCGCCAGGCTGATACGGCCATTGTAACGATGTGGCGCAGCCAAAATGTAGACGAGATGGGGCCGGCGTCGCCTGTGCAACAAAAAAGCGCAAGCCGCGCGGAGTCTGCATTGCTTTGCGCTGTGTTATCGAATGAGCCGCCAGGGACTCGAACCCCGAACCAATTGATTAAGAGTCAACTGCTCTGCCAATTGAGCTAGCGGCCCGCGCACGCAGTGGTGCGGCTCAAAATTATACACATCCGTCTGGATCGCGCAAGCGTTGAGCGGCAGGGACAAGCCTGGCGGCTTGTCCTACGGTGTCTCCACGGCGCTTCGGCGGCTGAGCCTGTCGAAGCCGCCAAAGCCGTTGCCTTCGACACGCTCAGGCGCCTTCGACAAGCTCAGGCGCCTTCGACAAGCTCAGGCAACGGCGCGGACGCGGTGGATAATCGCTCGTCACATGATGCTGATCGAACAGGCGCTGCCCGAACTGCGAACTGCGCTGCGCGCGCATCCGATTGTGTTGCTGTGCGCGCCCCCCGGCGCCGGCAAGAGCACTGTTGCGCCGCTGGCACTGCTTGCCGAAGACTGGCTGCAAGGCCGGCGCATTCTGATGCTCGAACCGCGCCGACTGGCCGCGCGCGCTGTCGCCGCCCGAATGGCTCATCTGCTTGGCGAAGCGCCCGGCCAGACGGTCGGCTATCGCGTGCGCTTTGAAAACCGCGTCACTACGCGCACGCGCCTGGAGGTGTTGACCGAGGGTATCCTCACGCGCCGGCTGCAACATGATCCTGCGCTGGATGGGGTGGGGCTGGTCATCTTCGACGAATTTCACGAGCGCAATTTGCATTCAGACCTGGCGCTGGCGCTATGCCGCGACGCGCAATCGGTGTTGCGGCCCGATCTGCGCCTGCTCATCATGTCGGCCACGCTCGACGAGCCGGCCATGCGCGCAGCCCTGGGTGACGCCCCGCTGGTGCGGGTGGAAGGCCGGCCATTCCCCGTCGCTTTGCGCTACGCCGAGCGCGATCTTCCCGCGCCGTTGGCAGAGCCGGTGGCGCAGGCGGTGTCTCGCGCAGCGGCCGAGCAGCCTGGCGACATGCTCGTCTTCCTGCCGGGGGCGCGCGAAATCCGGCGTGCAGAGGCGGCCATCGCCCGACAACAGCCTGATCTGCTCATCTGCCCGCTGTATGGCGATCTGCCCCTCGATGCCCAACAGGCCGCCATCACGCCCGACGCCGCCGGGCGCAGAAAAGTGGTGCTGGCCACGTCGATCGCCGAGACGTCTCTGACGATCGAAGGGGTGCGCGCGGTGATCGACGCTGGGTTTGCCCGTGCGCCGCGCTTCGATCCGCGAACCGGCCTGACGCGACTCGACACCGTTCGCGTGACGCTGGACTCGGCGGATCAGCGCGCTGGGCGGGCCGGGCGACTGGGGCCGGGGATTTGCTATCGCCTGTGGACGCAGCAGACGCATCGCCAACTTAGCCCTGCCCGCGTCCCGGAAATCCTCGAAGCCGATCTCGCCGCGCTGCGCCTGGAGATGGCGCAATGGGGCGCGCGAATGGCCGATGCGCTGCCCTGGATCACTCCCCCGCCGGCCGGCGCGCTGGCGCAGGCGACGGCTCTCTTGCAGATGCTCGGCGCGCTCGACCCGGACGACCCAGGCCGCATCACCGCGCGCGGCCGGCGGCTGTTGGACTGGGGCGCTCATCCGCGTGTGGCGCATCTGCTGGCCGAAGCGCAGCAGGCCGGTGGCGCGCAGGCGGCCCTGGCCGCCGATATCGCCGCGCTGATCGAAGAGCGCGACCCCTTGCCCGATGAAATCAGCGCCGACCTGACGTTGCGCGTCGAGGCGCTGCGCCGGTGGCGCAGGATGGGGTCGCACGACGGGGCGCAGGCCGGCGCCGACGCTCGCGCGCTGGCGCGCATCGAGCGATTGGCGGCTC
>DAOTYS010000099.1:0-4004 GCA_034434575.1 Thermoflexales bacterium | reverse complement strand
CTGACAGCGTCTTGCGCGATTGACAAGCTGAATGCCGCTTCTATAATCAGCAGTCACACGCCGTGAGGCTGCATCCATGAAACCCAGCGAACGCCAGCGCGCAATCATCGACCTGCTGCTCCAGAACGGCACAGTGAGCCTGAGCCAGTTGGTGGATTTGCTCCAGGTCTCAGAGGGCACGGTGCGCAATGACCTGCGCGCGCTGCAAGCCCATGGGGATGTGATCCGCACCCACGGTGGCGCCGTGTTGAGCGGGTCGCGGCACCCGCAGCCCGCCGGCGCGCTCACCTCCGCCGAGGCCTGCAACGGGCAGGCTCGCAAAGCGACCCTCAATATCGCCAAACGCGCCGCCTCGCTGGTGAAGGAAGGCGACTCGATTCTGATCGCCGGCAGCCCCATCACCCAGGCCATGGTTGACGACCTGCTGCGCCTGAAAACGTTGACCGTGCTGACCAACAGCATTCACATTGCCACAGCCCTGGTAAGCAATCCGACCCACACCGTCATCCTGATCGGCGGACAGGTGCGCCAGGGCCGGCTGACCCTCGACGGGCCAACCGCGGCAGCGGCGCTGGCCGGGCTGCGCGCGCAGAAGGCGTTCATCACCTTCGATGGGCTGAGTGAGCAGCAAGGGTTTGCCGAAGATGATATCGCCAGCGCCCAGATGAAAGCGGCCATGATCGCCAGCGCGCAAATGGTGGTCATGCTGGGCAACGCCGAGTCTGTGGGCCGGTCGGCGCTCATCAGCTTCGCCAACCTGCATCAGGCGCACCACCTCATCACCAGCGAAAGCGCGCCGCCCGACGTGCTGAACACGCTGCGCGCAGCCGGCGTGCAAGTGTCGCTGTGCGGCGAGCACATCACCCAGTTGTGCGCCGATCACCCGCAGGAACGCAAATGGCGCATCGGCTTAGCCAATCTGACCGAGAAGCAGGAGTTTGCCGTTTCGGTGCGGCAGAGCGTCGAACGCGCAGCGCACGAACGCGGCTCGATCGAGCTGCTGCTCGCCGACAACCAGGCCGACCCCGACATTGCCCTGGCCAACGCCCGGCATCTGTTGGAGGCCAAGGTGGATCTGTTGATCGAGTATCAGCAGGACGAGCGCATCAACAACATTGTCATGGATATGTTCCGCTCGGCGCAGATCCCGGTGATTGCGATCGACATCCCAGCGCCGGGGGCGACATTCGTGGGCGTGGACAACTATCGCGCCGGGCGCATTGCGGGGAATGCCGCCGTGCGCTGGATTCAGGAGCACTGGAACGGGCGCGTGGACAAGGTGGTGTGCCTCGGCCAGCCAGAGTCCGGGCCGGTGCCGGCGGCGCGCATTCAAGGCCAGATCGACAGCCTGCGCGCAGCGATTCCAATCGCCAGCGACGACATTCAGCACTATGCAACGCGCGGCGACCTGGAGGGGTCACAACTGGCGGCCACCCGGGCGCTGCGCAACATCCCGTGGGGCAAGCGCGTGCTGTTCATCGGCATCAACGCGAACTCGGCGCTTGGGGCGCTGGCAGCCGCAGAGACGCTCGACCGGCAGCGCCACACTGCCGTCATCAGCCAGAACGCCAGCACGCGCATCCGCCGGGAACTGGCAAACCGAAACCCGATGCTCATCGGCGCCGTGGACTTCTTCCCAGAGAACTACGGAGCGAAAGCGATCCAACTGGCGATCGACATCCTGATGAATCGCCGCACGCCGCCGGCTGTGTTCACCGATCATATGCTCATCACGCCGGACAATGTGCGTCAGATGTACCCCGATGAGCATGACCTGTTGCGCGCAGTGGACAATCCGATCAAAGCGTCCAGGCCGGCCAACAGCGCGCTCGTGCATTGAGTCGCTCCAGGTAGATTGACGGGGCGGTTCATAGTTCGCACAACAGATTAAACAAAGAGGAGGCATAAATGCAACGAGTCGCGTTTCTGCTGAAAGTGAAGCGGGACAAAATCGAGGAGTACAAGCGCCGGCATCGCGAGGTGTGGCCGGAGATGCTGGCCGCGCTTCGAGAAACCGGCTGGCGCAACTACTCGCTGTATCTGCGCGAGGACGGCACGCTGTTCGGCTACCTTGAGACCCCGGACTTCGAGGCAGCCCGCACCGGCATGGCCGCGAAAGAAGTCAATGCCCGCTGGCAGGCCGAGATGGCGCCGTTCTTCGAGCAACTCGAAGGCCGGCAGCCCGATGAGGGGTTGCTGGTGCTGGAGGAAGTGTTTCATCTGGACTGACAAGGAGTAGTCAGTAGTCAGTAGTCAGTAGTCAGTAGTCGGTAGTCGGTAGTCAGAAGCTGGCGTTCGCAATACGCAGTACGCAATACGCAACACGAACCAGGGGTCATCATGAGTAAACAATACGAGATACTGGCCGAACAATTGACCGAACGCGGCATTGATGTGGAGTGGGTCAAGTCTAAGCTTAAAACACAGCGTATCGAGACGCCCTCGTGGGGCTACGGCAACAGCGGCACGCGCTTCAAGACATTTGCCTACCCCGGCGCCGCGCGCGACGTGCACGAGAAGATCGCCGACGCTGCCATGGTCAACAAGTTGACCGGCGTGTGCCCGACGGTGGCGCTGCACATCCCGTGGGATAAGGTGAAGGACTGGGAGGAACTGCGACAGGAGGCGGCCGATCTGGGCATCGGCCTCGGCGCGATCAACACCAACACATTCCAGGATGATATCTACAAGTTTGGCAGCATCACCCATCCAGACCCAAAGGTGCGCCGCAGAGCGGTCGATCATCATCTGGAGTGCATCGAGATTGCCAAAGTGCTGGGGTCTAATGCGCTAAGCCTGTGGTATGCCGACGGCACCAACTATGCCGGCCAGGATTCGCTGGTTGGCCGGCGCCATCGCATGATCGAGTCGCTGGCCGAGGTGTACGCCGCTATGCCGGCCTCCATGCGCATGTTGATCGAGTACAAGTTCTACGAGCCGGCGTTCTACCACACCGACTTGAGCGACTGGGGCGTCGCCTACAGCGTGGCAATGAAGCTCGGCCCGCAGGCGGTCGTGTTGGTTGACACCGGCCACCATGCGCAGGGAACCAACATCGAGCACATTGTGGCGACCCTGCTCGACCTGGGCCGGCTGGGCGGCTTCCACTTCAACGCCCGCAAGTATGGCGACGATGACCTGATTGTAGGCACTTCAAATCCGTTTGAACTGTTCCTGATCTATCATGAGCTGGTCAACGCTGGCGATGCCGCGAAAGATGTGGCCTACATGATCGACCAGTCGCACAACATCGAGCCAAAGATCGAGGCCATGGTGCAGTCGGTGGTTAACATTCAAACTGCCTATGCGAAAGCTTTGATCGTCAATCGCAAGACGCTGGCGCAGAAGCAGGCCGAGTGCGACGTGCTGGGCGCGTACCGCGAACTCACCACAGCGTTCGAGACCGACGTGCGTCCGCTGCTGGAGCAGACGCGCCTGGAAATGGGCATCGATCCAGACCCCCTCAAAGCGCTGCGCGCCAGCGGGTACGAAGCCAGAATCGCCCAGCAGCGCGGTATCGCCGACGCCGCCGGCGGCGGCTACCCGACTGCCGATTGACGGTTACCGATTTGGAGCCTGGGATTTTGGATTGCGAACCGGCGTCTCCTGGAAACTATCCAAAATCCAAAATCCAAAATCTAAAATCCAAAATCACCATGAGGTATCTTGCATTCGACATCGGCGCAGAAAGCGGACGCGCCATCATCGGCGACCTGCGTGACGGCAAACTTACGCTCAGCGAAGTGCATCGCTTCGCCAACGGCGGCGTGCGGGTGAAGGACAGCCTGTACTGGGACATCCTCGGCCTGTGGCGCGAAATCAAAAACGGCATGCGCGCCGCAGCGCAATCCGGCGATGTGGCGGCCGTGGGCGTGGACACGTGGGGCGTAGATTACGCGCTGCTCGACCAGAACGGCGATCTGCTCGGCAATCCTTATTGCTACCGCGATGCGCGCACCGATGGCGCGCTGGAGCGCGTGTGCGCCAAACTGGGCCGCGAACGC
>DAOTYS010000098.1:0-14747 GCA_034434575.1 Thermoflexales bacterium | reverse complement strand
GCTTCGACGTGACCGAATCGCTTGACCAGATTGCGGATCACGATCATGTCCTGGCTGTTGCCGTTAGCTGCCTCGCCCATCTTTGCCTAGCCGGGCCTCCACACCCTTCACGATTAGGGATAGCACGATCGTCATGCTGAGATACACGAAGGCCAGTGTGTTGTACGTCTCCGGGTAGCGGAATGACGCCGCGACGTACAGGCGGGCTTCCTGGGTAATGTCGCGCACGCCCAGCACCGACACGAGCGACGAATCCTTGAGCATGGCGATGAAGTCATTGCCCAGCGGCGGCAGCACCCGGCGCACCGCCTGCGGCAGGATAACGTAGCGCATGGCCTGGAAATAGCTCATGCCCAACGAGCGCGCCGCCTCCATCTGCCCACGCCCGATCGACTGGATGCCGGCGCGAAAGGTCTCAGCCTCGAACCCGCCGTAGGCGAACGCCAGCGCGATCACCGCCCGGCCCAGCAACGTCACATCCTGCGTGTTGGCCTGGGACAGAAAATTGTCCGCGCCCAGAACCGGCGCCAGCGCCGCGCCGAGCGCATTGGTCAGCGAGAAGAACGCCGGCGTCAGCACAAACGCAACATAGAAGATCCACACCAGGATCGGCAGCCCGCGAATCACCTGCACGTACAGCGTGGCCAGGTTGTAGATGACCGGGTTCTTCGACACGCGCCCCAGGCCGGCCAGAAGGCCGAGCAGGATGGCTGAGGAAAACGCCACCAGGGTGACAAAGATCGTTGTCGTCACGCCGCGCGTCAGCTTGTCCAGAATCACCGTGTACAGTTCGTTGGTGAGAAACTGGTACAGCAAGGTGACGCCGGCAAGCGCCAGCAACAGCAGCCACCAGGGCAGACGGGCCAATCGCTCGACGAGGTTGCCCTGGGCAGAGGCGGGAGAAGAGGTGGAGGAAGTGACGGTCATTGGCGGTAAAGGAAGGCTCTATGCTGCGCGCGCGATGCTGCGCGCGATGCTGCGCGCGATGCTGCGCGCGATCCATAGCCAGACTGCCTTGCAACAGCCTGCTGGCGCCCTGGCGCCAGCAGGCTGACGTCTTCGCTGGATCGGCAGCGATCAGGGCGTTGGGATCGCCGTCGGGCCGGGCTTGATGTCGTCGTAGGTCAGTTTGAAGTCCGGGCCAAACCACTTGTCGTTGATGCGCTGCAACGTGCCGTCTGCGCGCATCGACTTGAGCGCCGCGTTGAACGGCCCAACCAGGTCGGACCCCTTCGGGAAGATGAAGCCCAGTTCCTGGCCGACCAGGAACCCCGGCAGAAGTTTGATCTGATCCGCATTGACGCCCACGTAGCCCTGGCCGGCGGTGTCGTCAATGATCACGGCATCTGCGTCCTTTGAGATCAGCGCCTGCACCGCGTCTCCGAAGGTGTCGAAAGCCACTACGCGCGCCTCGCCGACCAGCTTGATCGCCTCTTCGTAGTTGGTTGTTCCTTTCTGCGTGGCCAGCTTCAGATCAGCATTGTTCTTGAAAGTCTCGATGCTGTCGATGCGCGTCTCATCCTTGCGCACCATCAACCGCTGTTGCACTGAAATGTAGCCATCGGAGAAATCGACCACTTTGGCGCGCTCATCGGTGATGGTGATGCCGTCGGCGGCCATGTCGAACTGGCCGGCTGCCACAGCGGCGATCATGTTGTCCCAGGCAATCTCCTGATACACCGGCTTGCAATTCAGACGCTTGCAGATCTCAGCCAGCGCGTCATAGTCCCAGCCGGCCGCCTCGCCAGTGTCGAGACGGACAAAGTTGAAGGGCAGATAGGCGTTCTCGATGGCGACGGTCACTTCGCGGCCGCCCAGGTCGGGCAATCCTTCAGCAGACGCCGGGGCAGAGGCGGCCTCCGGCGCGGCCGCCGTGGGGGCAGCAGCCGGGCGCGGTTGCGCCACGCATGCCGCGCTGATCAACCCTGCCAGCGCGACCAGACTGATCGTTCGGATCATTCTCCTCATCTCTTATGCTCCTCCGCGATAAAATAAAACAGTGCGATGTCATGGACAACAGCGCACTGGGCCTAGTCGAAGATTTTACCGCAGGATCGACTGAATGCTATCTGCCTGGGACTACCAGCCGCGCAATACGCTCATCGAAAAACTGGACCCGCGCGCGCGGCTGATCGCTTACCTGTGTTTTCTGGTCAGCGTGCTGCTGCTGTGGGACGCGCGCATCCTGCTCCTATTTGCGGCGCTGGCCGTGGGCGTCACCGCGCTGTGTCGCGCCCCGTGGAAGGCGCTGCGCCGCGCCTGGTCATTGATCGGGCCGTTTATCGTCTTGTATGCCGGCCTGGCCATGCTTACTGGCCGCGCCGGCCCCGGCCCGTCTGTCAGCGATCGAATCCTCTTTAGCGCGCAGGCCGACACGACCATCCTGGGATGGCGCCCCACGCTCTCCGTCAGCGTCGAACAGGTTTTCTACGGCCTCAGCCAGGGGATACGCATCTTCAGCATTGCGTCGCTGACCATCCTGATTCCATTCACGTTCGACCCCGCTCTGTATGGCGTCACCTTCCGCAAGCTTGGGCTGCCAGACAAGCTGGCGTTCATTATGGATCTCACCATGCGCTTCGCGCCGAGCCTGAAGCGCGACTTTGCGCTGACTCTGGATGCGCAAAGGGCGCGCGGGTACGAACTGGATCGCCGGCGCGGCAGCCTGACGCAACGCATGCGTCGGGTTGCGCCCTTGCTCGTGCCAGTGGTCATCCATAGCATTGTCTCTGGCGAGGAAGTCACGGATGCCATGGACTTGCGCGCCTTTGGCGCCGGCCCGCGCACCTGGCTGCGCGAGTTGGCCTACGCGCCGCGCGACTACATTGTGATCGCCGGCAGCGTTGCGCTGCTGGCGGCATCTGCCCTGGCAAGCGCAGCCGGCTTCGGTCAGGTCTGGGCGCCGCTCTAGCCGGGCAAACGCACGCAACCTCCAACCCGGCCAACTCTACCAACCTTCCACTATGATCTTACTTCTCGATATGGATGGCACGCTCATTGACGATCGCGGCTACCGGGCCGCCATCGACGCGACCATCACCCGCTTTTGCCAGCAACACCGGCTGCCCGTATTCACGCCCTCAGATGACGACGTTGCCGTGCTGCACGCGCATGGTTTCAGCAACGAATGGGACTCTGTCGCCTTCCTGGCCGGCGTTATCTATGCCGAGTCGTACCGCGCCGGCGAGGGGCGGCCAGAGCGTCCCGATTATCAGATGTGGACGCGCCGCACCGCAGGCAGACCCGGCCTGCCGAACGAGCGCGCGCGCGACGTCCTGCTGGAGCACGGGCCGGCTGACTTGAGCGGGCTGTTCTGCGAGTTGCTGAATCACGTGACCGACGTGCAGCGATCTGAACTGACGCGCACATTCGCCGAGTTCATCCTCGGCTCAGAGTTGTTCGCCAGCCACTACGGGCTGTCCGCCTCGCTGAACACACCGTCCTTCCTGGCAACGCTCGATCGCCCGTTGATCGACGGAACCAGCCTGGACATCATCCGCGAGCACGCATCGTGCATCTATACCGCCCGTCCCAGCCTTGCCCCCGATGGACATCCGCCGGTGCACCCGCCGGAGGCCGAGATCGGACTCGAACTGCTCGGGCTGGACGATCTGCCGCTGATCGCGCTGGGACAAATACAGTGGATCGCCGATCAGCACGGCGAGCGGGTCTACGATTTGACCAAGCCGGCGCCGGTGCAGGCACTGGCAGCCATGCTCGCCTCACAGGGAGTCGAGCCATTGCTTTCGTTGCGAGCCGCCTATCACCTGTGGAAGCACGCCGATGGTCAAGCCGGCTTCGAATGTCTGAACGGTCAGGATGTGTTTGTCGCAGAAGACAACGCCGGCGGCGTGCGCGCCTGCCACGAAGCGGCCAGATTGCTCCGGCAGCACGGCATTGAAACGCGCGTGCATGGTCTGGGGGTCGCGGTGGCAACAGCCAAGCGCGAGGCGCTGGCAGCGGTGTGCGAAGGCGTTTACGACAGCGTGAACCACGCCCTCGCGGACTGTTTCCGCCGCGCCATCGGGCCACAGTCCGGGGCTGCAAACCGTCTCTCCTGAGCAAGGCGGAGCATGCAATGCTGACGGCGCGCAAAAATCGTGCGCTCAACTGGCTGATCTATCAGACGCTTGTCTATAGGCCGGCGCGACGGCACTTTGCCCGCGTCCGCCTGCGCCAGGCCGCGCCGAAACCGGAGCGAAACGGACCGCCAGTGGTATTGTTCGCCAACCACAGTTCCTGGTGGGACGGCTACATGGCCATGTTGCTGAACGAGCGCGTCTGGCATTTGGACACCTATGTCATGATCGAGGAGGCGCAACTGGCGCGCTACTCGTTCTTTCGCTGGGCAGGCGGATTCTCGGTGAATCGACAGAACGCCCGCAGCGCGGCCGCCAGCATCGCCTATAGCGCGGAACTGCTCAACCAGCGACAGGGCCGCATGCTGCTGATCTTTCCACAGGGCGAGATTCTGGCCAACGACCGCCGGCCGGTGTCCTTTTACACGGGCATTGGTCACCTCGCGCGCCGTGTGCGCGATGGCCGGTTTTACCCACTGGCTATGCGATACGAGTTTGTGGGCGAACAGCGGCCCGAAGCATTCTTGAGTGTGGGCGCGCCGCTGCGTTTCCCGGACGATTCAACCGCGCCGAAAGAGATCACGGCCAGGCTGGCGCAGGCGCTCACCGATGAACTGGACGCGCTGCGAGACGACGTGATCGCCTATCGCTTGCAGTCGTTCACGACACTGGTGAGCGGCGCGCAAAGCGTCAATCGCCTGTGGGACGCGCTGCGAGGCAAACCGCCGATCCGTGAGGTCGGCGCAGGCAGCCAGGGCGAGATGCGCAGAGAAGCCTGAACAGGGGCGCCGTATATAATGGCCGGGGTATAGTGAGTTTTCCTGCGCGCAGCAGATTTGCAGCAAAAAAGAAGTGAAGGTGAACTCAATGGAACTCGACACGCAGATCCGCGACGATCAGTCTGAAGCCGCCATGCTCCTGGAGGAGGGAGCGGCCAGCGTCAACGTGAGCGTCGTCGCCGATGATGCGTCATTCGCTCCTCCCCGGCGCTCCAGCGCCAGCGGCGTGGACGACGACGAAGACGCCCTGGACCTGGACGACCTCGAAGAAGACCTCGACGAAGACCTCGACGCGCTCGAGGATGATGAAGACGAGGAGGACGATCTGGCCGACGACGACTTCGAGGATATCGAATCGCTCGAGGAGCTTGACGAACTGGAAGAAATCGAGGAATCCGACGAGAGCGATGATGAAGACGATATCTTCGTCGAACTGGAGGATGACGACGAGGACGAGGAAGAAGACGAAGACGAACTCCTCTGGGACGATGAAGACGAGGACGACGAGGACCTTTAGCGCACGGCGCGCGCAGCGAGGCGCCATCCAGCAGCCAGGTCACGTTGGCCTGGCTGCTTTTCAGTCTCCGGCCAGTCGCGCCACAATTCTGGCGATCTCAAGCGCCGAATCCGGCCTGGCCAGCGCCAATGAAGCCCGCCCCAACGCCTCAAGGCGCTCTGGCTCAGACAGCCACTGGCGAATTTGCTTGACAACCATCCACGGGTAGGGGCACCATGCGCCGGCGCCGCGATTGACCACGTAATCCACATTGCCTTCTTCCTGGCCCGGCACGCGGTCGTAGAGAATGATCGGAAGACCCGCGATGAAACCTTCCGCGATCGTGCCCGGGCCGGCTTTGGTCACCAGAATATCCGCAGCGCCCATCAATTCCGGCACAGTGTTCACAAAGCCAAGCACCCGCATGGGGATGCGCGCATTGATGAACTCCAGGTTGTGTTTGACAGTCTGGTTGCGCCCACAGATAACGACCAGTTGAACCGGCAGGTTGCTGAAAGCGATCTCGCGCGCCGTGAGTTCCAGGCGGCCCATGCCGTCGCCTCCGCCCATGAGCAACACAACCGGCGTGTTCTGGTCCAGCCCCAGCGCCTCGCGCGTTTCCCTGCGCTTGCCAACGCGCTCTCGAAAGTCTGGCAGCACCGGCTGGCCGGCGACGATTACCTTCTCGGCGGGCACGAGGTTTGCGATCGCGTCGCGGGCCGACTCCTCGGTCGGCACAATGCAATAGTCCACGTCCGGGGCGTAGTGCGCCACGTGCCCCGACACAAGATCGGTGACTACATTCATGAACCTGGCCGGGCTTCCCAGCCGGCGGATCACCGACGGCATCGTCTGGTTGTAGACAAGATGGCACGACACATACACATCCGCCGGCGCCGTCTTGATGATATCCTCGGCCATCTTGTCACTGATCGGCTCGAAGGCGCGGCGAATGGCGACCACCTGCCGCCGACCATTGCTGGCATGAAAACCCAGCGCGTACAACATGCGGCCATAGGTCACCCACATCGGGTAGTCGATGTCGAGCCGGCCCAGCAAGGGCGGCAGAAGCCGGAAGCCGTTCACAAATGACAGTTCATAGCGATCTGCGTAGAGCGCCTGAATGCCTTTGGCAATCGACTCTGCCGCGCTGCGGTGACCTCCGCCGGCATCCGCATATAACAGCACGACTCGTTTCATATCAGTGTTGGCCTCCGCGAAATTGTTGGTGTCCGTATTGCAGGTTGAATCGCAAATGCGCACGGCCACCCGCGCGGATGGCTATATGGGGCGAGTGCAGTCAGGCCGATCGGGCGGCGACAGCGCATTTGCCGGCCAGCCGGCGCTCGAACTCGCGCCGGCTGAGTAGAACCTTGCGTCCGCACGTCAGGCACTTCAGCCCGATATCTGCGCCAATGCGGACCACGCGCCACTCATGGCCTCCACACGGGTGCGGTTTGCGAAGTCTTACCACGTCATCCAGTTCGAGCGGTGTGATCTCAATCGGGGACACGAAAGGATTATACCGCCGCCACCAGCGCAGCGATTCGCTAGCCCGCTTGTATCACATGTGGCATCGCCCGCGCGCGACGCAAAGCGGCCATCAGCGCGCGCAAGTGAAGGGCTACAATAAGCCTATGTACCACACAGGTCCGACTGCAAACGCGCCAGTGCTGAGCGACCAGCAGGTGCTGGAGCAGATCGAGGCAGGGCTGTCCTCGATACGTTTCGCCGGCCAACGCCTCCTCGTTCTCGTCCCCGACAGCACGCGCACCTTCCCATTGCCGCTCATGCTGCAAGCCGTCTATCGCGCCATTGGCCGCCAGGTCAGCGCATTCGACGTGATGATTGCGCTGGGCACTCACCAGCCGATGAGCGAAGAGGCTATTGACCATCTCATCGGCATGAGCGCCGCCGACCGCGCCCTGTTGCGCAACTTCCGGGTGATGAACCACGAGTGGAACACGCCGGGCACATTGGTTCAAGTCGGAGTTGTGCCGGCTGTTGAAGTGCGGGCTATCACAAACGGCATCCTGACCGAGGAGGCGCCGGTTGTCATCAACCGCGCCGCGCTCGAACACGATCACATCCTGATCTGCGGGCCGGTCTTTCCGCACGAATCCGTTGGCTTCAGCGGCGGCAACAAGTACCTTTTCCCCGGCATCGCTGGCCTGGAGACAATCAGCGCGTTTCACTGGCTCAGCGCCATGCTGACCACCATGAACGTGATCGGCAAACAGGATACGCCGGTGCGGGCGCTGATCGATCGCTTTGCGCAAGCCGTGCCCACGCCCGTGTCGTGCGTGGCTTCGGTTGTCAGCGCAGCCGGCGTGCACGGCGTCTTTGTGGGCGACGCCCGGTCGGCGCAACGGCAGGCCGCCCAGCTTTCGGCGCAAGTCCATGTCACCTGGCTGGACAAGCCTGTGCACACGGTCATCGCAGCCGTGGCAGACCTGTACGACGACCTGTGGACAGCCGGCAAGGGCATGTACAAATCGGAGCCGGTGGTGCAGGACGGCGGCCGGGTGATGATCTACGCGCCGCGCATCGAAGAGGTCAGCTTTACCCACGGCAGATGGCTGGATGAGATCGGCTATCACGTGCGGGACTATTTCGCGTCGCAGATGGATCGCTTTGCCCACGTGCCGAAAGTGGTCATGGCGCATAGCACCAACGTCAAGGGCGCCGGCGTCTTCGATCCAGCCGGCCACATCGAAACACCCCGCATCCAGGTCGATCTGGCCACCGGCATCCCCGAAGAACGCTGCCGGCGCATCAATCTGGGCTACGTCGATCCGGCAACGGTATCCCTTGAGGAATGGGACCGCAGAGCGGCGTCCGATGATGGTATCCTTGTGATCCACCATGCCGGGGAGAAACTATATCGGCTGCGCGAGGGAGAGCCGGCCTGAGCGGCGCTAGATGCGCTGCGCGCGTCACTTCTGAGAGCCTATGTCCAGGCGAATCACAAGCTTCTTCGAGTTGCTGCTGTTGTTCGTCGTCATCCTGGCATTGGGACTGGGCGTGAACTGGATCGACACTTCCGCCGCTCAGCCCGTGGTCGCCAGCGGGCCGGCTGAGCCGACCACAATGCCACAGGCCGCCGAGCCAACGCCGGCGCCGGCGGCAGAAGTCTCAACGCCCGAAGACACGACAACATCCGCCGCGCCATCGGCCACACCAGAGACGCAAGCCGCGAGTGAGACGCTGACATCCAGCGCAACGATCCTGCCCACGCCGGTGGCAACGCCCGTTGCATTCGATCCGCAAGTCGATTTGGAAGATCACGACGCCCCGCTGCTGGTTCAAGCGCCTGGCACGGTCAACGTGCTGCTGCTGGGGAGCGACGCCGCAGCCGACGATCGCTATGCCCGCACCGACACCATGATCATCGCCAGCATCAACCCCGACCTGCCGTCGGTGAGCATGCTGTCACTGCCGCGCGACTTGCAGGTGCGCATCCCCGGCCGGGCCGACGACCGGCTGAACATCGCCTACGAGCTGGGCTACATGCGCGAATACCCCGGCGGCGGGCCGGCGTTCCTCGCGGCGGTGTTGCGCAAGAACTTCGGCATCAGAATCGACCACTTTGTCCGCGTGGACTTCGCCGGGTTCATCAAGGCTGTGGACACGCTGGGCGGGGTGGATGTGATCGTGGAGTGCGAATTGCACGACACGTTCCCCGACAAGACCTCCCCCACCGGCAAGAGCGATCTGGACGTTTATCCCGGCATCGCCACACTGAGCGGCAAGCAGGCGCTGTGGTATGCGCGATCGCGCTGGTCCACAACAGATTTCGATCGCGCCCGCCGGCAGCAAAAGGTGCTGCGCGCGCTCTTCGCCAAAGCCCGCAGCGGCAATCTGCTGCAGAGCGCATTCGGCCTGTACAACGATTTCCGCGAGAACGTGGAGACCAGCATCGGCATCAGCGACCTGCCATTCTTCATCGACATCGCCACCCGGCTGGACGACCTCGCCATCAAGAACCGCGTCGTGACCTATCCTGTGATCAAAGCCTTTACGCGGCCCGACGGCGCGCAGGTGTTGTTGCCCACACAGGACACCATCCCATACATCGCCGAATCGTTGTCGCCGCCGGCCGGCAATCGCGCGCAGAGCCGCCCGCTGGTCGAAGTCATCAACCTGTCTGGCCGGCCGGATATGGAACAGGTCGCCCAGGAGCGGCTGATCTGGGAAGGATTTGGCGTGTATCACACCGAACCGGTCAGCCAAACGGTTCAACGCAACACGCAGATCATCAATTACGCCACAACTGCGAAGGGGTCGCCGATCAGCCGGCTGGCCAGCATCTTCCGGGTTACCCGGCAGAACATCGAGGCCGACCCCGATCCGAGCAGCCCGGTTGTGGCGCGTATCGTGCTGGGCGAGAACTACAACCCGTGCCCCGCCACCTCGACTATGGCCGGCGATGTGCCCCTGACGCCGGACAATGAATTGATCCCCACAGCAACGCCAGCGCCGTAACGATCCGAATCCACGCGCGCGGCGCGACGCCGCTCAAGGGCGGCCCCCTGACTATGGCGTCGGGGTTTCGGCAGGCGTCTCCACCGGCGCCTGTGTCGGCTCTGGAATAGCGGTTGGCGTATCCGTGGGCGGCGGCGTCGGCGTGTCTGTCACCGTGGGCGGCAGGGTCTCGGTCGGTGTGGGGGTTGGGGTGTCGGTGGCGGTGGCAGTGGCAGTGGGCGGCGGCGCCGCCGTAGGCGGTGGCGATGGAGAAGATGTTGGCGTGAGGCTGGGCGTGAGGCTGGGCGGCACAAACTGGGTAGGCGTGTTCAGCAGCGCGGGTCGCGTTGGCGAAGGGGTGAAGGTTTGCAATACAGCAGTGGCAAACGCGGGCAGCGTGGCCGGCGTTGCGCCGGGCTGGCCGGGTTGCGCAATCAACAGCGCGGCGATTCCGATCACGTAGCACGGAATCGTCAACAAGATGATGCCGATGAGAACGCTGTAGACGGTGCGCCGGCTGGACAGCCGGTTCGATAGGCGCTGCATGAGCCGCAATTATAGAGGTTTGTGGCGCAGCCCGCCGATTCGCAGTGTAGTATCATCGCTTGTCTATGGCCTCCGGGCATTCCGAGACTTCAGACCATCGCCGAAGCGTCCTTTGGCGCCGGCGATTGTGAGGACTGAAGGGGCGCTGGAAGCGGCGCTGATAAAAGTCACAACGGGAGCAGTTCATGTTTCAACCCGTCTCATCGCAACAAAACCTGGCGGCGCAACTCGCCGAACAAGAGCGCGACGTGCTGGCGTTCTGGGCGCGCACCCGCGCTTTCGACCGGCTGCGCAAAAAGCTGGCCGGCGCAGCAAAGCAATACTCCTTCCTCGACGGCCCCATCACGGCCAACAATCCGATGGGCGTGCACCACGCCTGGGGGCGCACCTACAAAGACCTGTGGCAGCGTTATCACGCCATGAACGGCTGCGACCAGCGCTGGCAAAACGGCTTCGATTGCCAGGGGCTGTGGGTGGAAGTGAACGTCGAGAAAGACCTCGGCTACACCAGCAAGCGCGACATCGAAACCCACGGCGTGCAGCGCTTCATCAATCTGTGCAAGCAGCGCGTGTTGAATTCAGCGGCATTGCAGACCGAACAGTCGATCCGTCTGGGCTACTGGATGGATTGGAACGACCCGGCCGAGTTGCGGATGCTGGCCGGACGCATCGTGGACAACCCAGAGCAGGCGATCGCCCTCGAACGCGGCGGCAAAGCGATTCACGGCACGGTCGAGCAACTGGTCGGACAGCTTGGCTCGCCGGCCCTGCAAGGCTCTTACTTCACCTTCAGCGACGAGAACAATTATCAGATCTGGGGTGTGCTGAAGAAGTGCTACGAGCGCGGCTGGATCTACAAGGGCAGCGACGTCATCCCGTGGTGTCCGCGCTGCGCCACCGGCATCAGCCAGCACGAAATGGACACCGAAGGGTACAAGGATCGCGCCGACACATCAGTGGTGGCGCGTCTGAAGCTGCGCCGGGTCGATGCGAGCCCGGCGGTGTGGCAGTCTGAGCAGGCGCGCCGGGCGTTCGAGTCGGCAGACCAATATCTGCTGGTGTGGACAACGACGCCGTGGACGTTGCCGGCCAACATTCTCGCGGCGGTCGGGCCAAAGCTGAAATACGCCATCGCGCGCCAATCGGACGGCGTGTATGTGCTGGGCGCGCAAACCTTAAAAACCCTCAAGGGGGACTACGAACTGCTGGGCGAGATCGAGGGCAGCGCCCTCGTCGGCTGGACATACCAGGGTCTGTTCGATGACCTGCCGGCGTGGGCCGAAGCGTCGCAACACTGGCGCGACCGGCATCCGGGCCAGCCGGCGTTCGAGCATCAGGTCATCCCGTGGGACGAAGTCAGCGAAGCCGAAGGCACGGGCATCGTCCACATCGCCCCCGGCGCCGGCCCGGAAGACTTCCAACTCGGCAAACAATTCGACTCGCCCTCCATCGCCCCGCTGGCCGAAGACGGCGTCTATCTGGACGGCTTTGGCCCGCTTAGCGGCAAGTTTGCGCACGATGTGCCAGAGCTGGTCATCCAACTGCTGCGCGACACGGGCAGCTTCTACCGCGCCGACAAATACACACACCGCTACCCGCACTGCTGGCGCGACGGCACGCCACTGGTGTACCGGCTGGTCGACGAGTGGTACATCTCGATGGATGAGTTGCGCCACGAAATGATCGAGGTTGCCAAACAAATCCGCTGGGTGCCGGATTTCGGCCTGGAGCGCGAACTCGACTGGCTGCGCAACATGCACGACTGGATGATCTCCAAGAAGCGCTACTGGGGGCTGGCCCTGCCCATCTGGGAATACCCGGACGGCACATTCGAGGTCATCGGCAGCAGGGAAGAGCTGCAGGCGCGGGCAGTCGAAGGCTGGCAGGACTTTGAGGGGCACACGCCGCACCGCCCGCATATCGACAAAGTCAAAATCCGCCACCCTAAGACCGGCCAGATCGGGACGCGCATTCCCGACGTGGGCAACCCGTGGCTCGACGCCGGCATCGTGGCCTACTCCACCCTGCGCTATCGCAGCGACCCGGCCTACTGGCGCAAGTGGTTCCCGGCCGACTTCATCACCGAGAGCTTCCCCGGCCAGTTCCGCAACTGGTTCTATTCGTTGATCGCAATGAGCACTGTGCTGGAGAACAGGCCGCCCACGCGCACCGTGCTCGGCTTCGCCACCCTGCTCGACGCCAAAGGGCGCCCGATGCACAAGTCGTCGGGCAACATGATCGAGTTCAATGAAGCCGCCGACCGCGCCGGCGCCGATGTCATGCGCTGGCTCTACGCGCGCCAGGCTTACGATGATAACCTGTTGTTCGGCTGGGAAGCCCTGGACGAAGTGCGTCGCACCGTGTTCATTCCGCTGTGGAACGTGTATGCGTTCTTCGTCAACTACGCCAACATCGACCGATGGACGCCGGAAACCCAGAGCGCAACCCCGGCCTACAACACGCTGGACCGCTGGATCCTCGCCCGGCTCAACCAGGTCACTGCCCAGACGCGCGCCGCGCTGGACGATTACAACGCCCGCGCAGCGGCGCTGGCCATCGAGAAGTTCATCGACGACCTGTCCAACTGGTATGTGCGGCGCTCGCGCCGGCGTTTCTGGCGCAGCGAGTCCGACGCCGCCGGCCGGGCCGACAAACAAGCCGCCTACGCGACGCTGTATCAGGCGCTGACAACGCTGTGCCGGTTGATGGCCCCATTCACCCCATTCCTCGCAGAAGCGATGTGGCAGAACCTGGTCAACCGGCAGACTGTTCAGCAGGCCGACAGCGCGCCCGACGCCGAATCCGTTCATCACCAGCCCTACCCGTCCGCCGAAGCATTGTCCGATGATGATTTGAAACTGCTGCGAGACACGGCCATTGCTCGAACGATGGTGAACCTGGGGCACAGCACACGGGCGCAATCCGGCTTCAAGGTGCGTCAGCCGCTGGCCCGCGCCCTGGTCGTGGCCGACGCTTACTCACAGGCTGCGATCCGCGCGCAAGAGGACGTAATCGCCGAAGAGCTGAATGTCAAGCGAATCGAGTTTGTCGAGCGCGAGGGCGAACTGGTGACCTACAAGATCTTGCCCGACAGCAAAAAACTCGGTCCGCAGTTCGGGTCATTGTTCCCGCAGGTGCGCAAAGCCTTGTCAGCGTTGGACCCTGGCCAGGTTGCTGCGGCGGTGAAGGCCGGCCAGCCGGTGGAATTGCAGCTCGACGATCGCGCCGTGTCGCTGCCGGCCAGCGACATCATCGTGCAGGCCGCGCCACGAGAAGGCCTGGTTGTCGCCGGCGAGAATGGCGTCGTGGTGGCTATGGACACGGCGCTGACAGAAGCGCTGGTGCAAGAAGGCCTGGCGCGCGAGGTGGTGCGCAGAATCAACGACCTGCGCAAATCAGCCGGCCTCAATCTGACCGATCGCATCATCACAACCTACGCCGCCACGCCCAGACTGGCCGCCGCAATGAGGACATTCGCCGCATACATCTGCGACGAAACACTATCGATCGAGTTGCAGCAAGCGCAGACGCAATCCGACGTCGTCGGGCAACAAGTCAGCGACACTTTTGACGGCGAATCGCTTACAATTGGGGTTGTTCGTGCGCCGACAGACGGGTGATGAACGCCGCAACGAGCTTGCCGGGGCGCCAGGTGATTCGCTGCGGACAACTGCGAAGTGAGGGAGTGCGCGGTGTCAAATCTAATTGCCAGTCAGCCACTATCGCCGGCGCGCGAGCGCCAGCTCACCAGCCCAACGCTAGAAGTCGATCCTCAATATGACCCGGGCCACACACAGTTCCCGTCCCTGACACCCGGCGAATCACGCGCCGCGCAGCAACTGCTGGCCCGATTCGACCGGCTCGACGCCGGCGGCGTCATCGGCCTGCTCGGTCCACGCTCCTGCGGCAAAAGCACGCTGCTGAACGCAATCCTCGCCCCGGCATCGGGCCGGCGCATTCGCACGCCAGACCATCGCAAGGTTGTCGGCGTGGTCGTGGACGCCAGCGCAGGGAATTCGCCCGACGGGAAATCGCCCTGGCAACATCTGGCGCTGAACGTGCTCGAACTGCTGGCATCGCACGCCATGCCCACCGAGCGCAAGATCATCAGCGAATTGCGCTCGGAATTGCTGCGGGTCACGCGGCCCAGCGCGCGGGCAGACGCAGACAGCCGGCTGGCCATCGCAGCGTTCGCGCATCACTTCCGCACCGCCTATCCCCGGCTGGTGATGAACGTGTTCACCCTGTCGAACGCGGCGCTGGTCGTTGGCATCGACCACCTGGACCGCGCGCCGGCCGGCCAGGTCAGCGAATGGCTCGAAGCAGCCAACTATTTTCTCACCGCGCCGGGCTGCTTTGTTGTGGTGTGCGCCGATGACGCCG